>JAHYIT010000031.1 GCA_019429205.1 Mariniphaga sp.
CATTAAGAGATTTAAATGCTAAAGCCGGAAAAGACTCCGAAAAGGTTAATCACCGGGCTAAAGCGCCGGTGTAAAAAATGATTGTTTGTTTTATGATTTAAAACGTGGAATTTGTCTTACACCCGTTTTTTTCGCAGCTTTAATATTTTTCTCAAAATCCATTACCTTTGCAACCGGAATTTAAACGAGAAAATTATGAAAGCTTATGTTTTTCCCGGACAGGGAGCGCAATACCCCGGCATGGGGAAAGATTTATATGAGAACTCGGCTGAAATAAAAGCAATGTTTGAAAATGCCAACGAAATTCTTGGATTCAATATCACCGATATCATGTTTGAAGGAACAGTTGAGGATTTGAAACAAACCAGGGTAACGCAGCCGGCCATTTTTTTGCACTCAGTTCTGTTAGCTAAAACCGTTGAAGATTTTTCACCCGATATGGTTGCCGGCCATTCTTTGGGCGAATTTTCGGCGCTGGTAGCAGCCGGTGCACTGACATTTGAAGATGGCCTGGCTTTGGTTTCGAAACGTGCACAGGCCATGCAAAAAGCCTGCGAGGTGGAACCTTCCACCATGGCTGCCATTGTTGGGCTTGATGATGAATTGGTGGAGGAAGTGTGCCATGGTATCGACGATGTGGTGGTGGCTGCCAACTATAACTGTCCCGGTCAGTTGGTGATTTCAGGTTCGGTGGCCGGCGTTGACAAAGCCTGCGAACTGCTTACCGGAAAAGGTGCAAAACGTGCGTTGAAACTTCCTGTTGGCGGCGCTTTTCACTCGCCGCTGATGGAGCCTGCCCGCGAAGAACTGGCTGCGGCAATCGAATCCACAACATTCAGCACGCCGGTTTGTCCGGTTTATCAGAATGTAAACGCCCTGCCGGTAACCGACTTCGTGGAAATCAAACAAAACCTGATTGCCCAGTTAACGGCTCCGGTGCGGTGGACACAAACCGTAAAAAATATGATGGCCGACGGCGCAACATCATTCACAGAAATAGGGCCCGGAAAAGTATTGCAGGGGCTGGTAAAAAAGGTTGACCGGAATATGGAAACCAGCGGGATTGACAGATTGGAAAGCTAATTATTTCATTGCTTGTTGCAGCAATTTTGTTTTCCACTGCACATCGTCGGTAATGGCATTTACCGAAATGGTAGCACCGGAAATGGCATCGATGTTTTTACCCACTTCCAGTATATGGTTTCCTTTAAAACCTTCAAACTGTTTTAGCCAGCCGCGGGCTGATATTTCGTGGCCGTAGCTTGCCTGGTAGTTGTAAACTTTTACGGTTTCAACTCCAAAACCGGCATTGTAAATGATAAAATAGTCGAAATACTCGCTGTCGAATTCATCGGCAGTTTTATTCCCCGACATTGAACAACCTCCGGCACGGCACGTTTTTACCCGTCCATAATGCAGGTAACCGTTTGTCTGAGCCTTGTTTTTTGATTGGATGAGGTAGAACTTATCGTGGGACAAAGCCTGGTTTTCCATCTTTTTTTCAATCAAAACAATTTCTTCTTTTCCAAACCGGGTGTTCAATTCTCTCATAACCGGCCTGGGCAGGTCATCAGGGAAGTTTTGCCCAACCGATAAACCACTTGATAATAAGAATACTATTATAATGAAATTTTTCATTTTGATTTTTTAGCCTTTTAAATTCATGAATTTAACCCATTTAACTAGAACATAATTCCAACACCTGCATTAAAAGTTTTTACAAATTCATTCTGAATGGCTGATTTTACAAACTGCATATCAACTTTAAGCAAAGCTCCCCGCGCCATTTCCCATTCCAGTCCGCTAATGATGGCTTTTTTATCGTAGGCTGGATTTGTTGTGCCTTGTTCAACAGTATTTTGTGTATTCCATTTTTCATAACGGATAAACGGAGTTAATTCTGAACGAACATTTTGCAAAGATCTGAAAACATTATAGGCTGCTTCCACATAAAAACCATTGAGTGAACTTCCCAAATCGTTGAGTGTGCCATCGGCTTTGGCTGTAAAGTGGTTGTACTGTTCCGTATTCGAAAGGTTTGTATAATAATATTGTCCTTTAAGTTTCCATCCTTTCACTGAATAACGTGCATCGAGGCCGAACATGGCCATTCCAACTACCGATGAGTCGGCTTTGGCAAGTGCGGCCTGGTCGTTTTTATTCACACCATTATACAGCGTACTTTGGGTGTTTCCGGCATAAACCGATGCCCCCAAATTGAGTCCGCGAATACCAAAATATTCCACCTTGCCGGCAAAGTTCGGTGAGCTGAAAATACTTTCTGCACCTTTTTGCCTGCTGTTTCTCAATCCACTGCCCGAAAGTTTCGGACTTCCGTCATAACTCAAAAATCCGTTCATCAGGTAAGCCTGATATTTTAGAGATGCCGGCAAAATGTACCCCATAAAACCGGCGCCAATTTCCCGCCAGGTGGTTGGTGTAATGTAGTTGTCAATTAACGGGCGTTCAACTCCTCTGAACAGGTTGGGCTCGTGGTATTCGTTTGTGATTCCCATTGGGGTGAGCATCAATCCGGCCCTGAAGTTGATGTAATTATTGATTTTGTGTTGTAAAAATGCCTGTTCAATATAAACTTCTTTTACATGTTCAAACTCGATTTCTGTAATGAACTGTGTGTTGTTGCTGAAACTGTATCCGAGCAACATGATAAACCGGTGCACATCCATTTTTCCGTTTTGCCTGATTTCAGCATCAACCGGCTGGTTGTAGTGAACGCCACCGTAACCGCCAATTTTTAAATTGCCATCGGTATGCAATAGGCGCTCGGCCACATTAAAATGAAGGTTCCCCGGCAAACTGTCAGTTATTTGGGCATTTGCTAATCCGGAACATACCAAAATAAGGGCAAAAATCAAATTTCGTTTCATGTTATTTTTGTTTGGATTTATTTTTAATAATTATCGGGGGCAAAACTACATGAACGATTTGGAGCCTGAAATCCCAAGATGTTGGGATTTTTTAGATGAGATCTTCGGGGTTTATGGTTTCTGTGTCGAGAAGGTTGTTTAGAATGGCGTAAACAGTTAATCCTGAAATAGATTTAATGCCTGTTTTTTCGGTTATATTTTTCCGGTGCGAAATAACTGTATGAATGCTGATGAACAGTTTTTCAGCAATCGCCTTGTTTGAGTGGCCAAGGGCAACCAGTTTAAGTACATCTTTTTCGCGTGTTGTAAGTTCTTCGCTATCCGTGTTTTTAGGCTTTCTTTGGGTTTTGTCCCAGCAGCGCGAAACCAGTTTCTGGAGTTGTGGTGCCTGGGTTTTTGTGGTGAAATAAAATTTGCAAAAGGGTCGCGGTTCCGCTGGTTTTTCGTTGTCGTTTAAAAATGCAATCCATTTAACCTTGTTGTTTTTTTGAATTTGCTGAAAATTGGCCGTTTTTTCAGTCGCGTTGTATTCATAAATAATTACAATTTCCTGCCCTGTTAATTCACAAAACCCTTTTAATTCTTCCTTCTTTTCCAGTAAAATGATTTCTGTATTGAAATAATTGCGTAAAATGGCATTTATCCCTTTGCGAATGATTTCTGAGGAGTTTATGATGAAAATTTTCCTGTTCATTTTTATCTCCCCAGTTTATTTTCAATCTCAATGGTTATTGGCATCAGAATTTTATCTTCAATCCGGGCATGGTCTTCCAGGTCTTTTTCGAACAGGGAAAGGGTGATTAAAAAGTCGTTACATATATTTTCGTCGTAATCGGGTGAAATGTATTTAATGATTAAATTTTTTAAATCGTTGAGTTTTTCGTCCACATTTGAATGTTCCTGTTCAAAAGATCGAATGGTGTATTTGGGATCAATTTTATGGTTTTTTACCAGATTTATTACATAGGGAAAAACCCGCTCTTCCTCGTGATCAATATGTTGGTTAAGTTCTTTTTTATATTTTTTATAAAACACATCTACCATTTGCAATCCTTTAAAATCGTGGTGACTGCTGGCTATCAGTTTTGCAAGCAAATCATCGAGTTTTGGTACGATGTGCTGAAAATAATATTGGTGCGTTTTGCGCAGGTAGTGTGTAATTTCCAGGGGTGAAAACGAAAGCAGTTCCTCCCGGGGAAAATACTCCTCGTTGTGATAAGTATTCACTATGGCAAGAAAAAATCCGGTACTGATTTTTCTTTCCCGGCAAATATCTTCAACCGTTTTGTTTTTTATTCCCAGTTTTATTCCAAAGCGGTTCAATACCGGAAGCAAATGATAATTCCGGTGAATGAGGTAGGAAAGTTTGTCGTTCTTTTTAAAAATTTCCATGGTGTTTTATTTCTATTTCAGCAATCGGTATCACAATTTTGTTGCAGGTTTTTGTTTTCAATTTGAAAAGTGGTATGTCCAATGTTGAATTTTTTTTTCAGTTCTTTTTGAAGTAAAGTTATAAAACCATCGTCGTTCCCATTGGGCATTACCAGGTGGGCTGTAAGTGCAATCTGTGTGGTGCTCATGGCCCAAATGTGCAGGTCGTGCAGATTTTCCACCCCGCCTTTCGATTCAATAAAACTGCGCACTTTTTCCACATCAATATTTTTCGGAACTGCATCGAGTGCCAGGTTTAGTGAATCTGAAAACAACTGCCAGGTTCCCCAAAGAATTACAACAATAATGATGAAACTCATAACCGGGTCAATCCAGTTTTTGCCTGTTAACAGTATCAGCAACCCTGCTACCACAACACCGAGCGAAACGGCTGCATCAGCCGCCATGTGCAAAAAGGCACCACGAATATTCAAATCGTGTTTTTGTCCTTTCATAAATAACAATGCAGTAAAGGTGTTTATAACTACGCCAATTCCTGCAACAATCATAACCTGTTTCCCTCCAACCGGTTGTGGGTTTTGTAATTTTTCGATAGCATCCCAGCCAATTGCCGCCACCGCGCCAAAAAGCAGGAGTGCATTTAAAATGGAAACCAGGATGGTTGTTTTTCGCAGTCCGTAAGTGTATTTTCCTTTTGGTTTAATGGTTGCCAGCCAGGCAGCGGTCCACGCAAATGCCAGGCCCAAAACATCGCTGGCGTTGTGCCCGGCATCGGCTAAAAGTGCTGAGGAGTTGGCCATAAGGCCGTAAAAAACCTCAACCGCCACAAAAATTAGATTCAGGCCAATGCCAGTTGCAAAGGCCTTGCCGTGCTGGTTTGTATGCGTATGTTCATGCGTATGTGCCAAATCTTTTTATTTTTATTCAGTCTGAATTAATAGCAAATTAAATACATTTTCATCTGTTTCAGCAAAAATTAAACGAATATGTTGACTTTTACAATCTAATATTTAGCCCATATTTAACTTTTTCGGACAGATGAATTGAGCGCACCTAAAATTTTTTCCGATTTTTACAGTTTACAAAAGAAAAACGGATTGAAGCCAAAAGCCAAAAAGCGGATTATTGTTTCGGTTACCAGCGACCTGGTTTCCGATAACCGGGTGCATAAAACCTGCACAACACTCACTGAAATGGGATTTGACATGTTGCTGGTGGGAAGAAAAATACCAGTCAGCCAGCCGCTATCTCTGCGAAACTACCAAACCAAACGGCTAAATCTTATTTTCAATAAAGGACCGCTGTTTTACGCCTGTTTTAACTTACGTCTTTTTTGTTTATTGCTTTTTTCAACATTCGATTTGCTTTTGTCAAACGACCTTGATACACTTCCTGCAAATTTTCTGGTTTCAAAACTGAAAAATAAACCACTGGTTTACGACAGCCATGAGTTTTTTACCGAAGTACCGGAGTTGGTTCATCGTCCGCTGGTAAAAAAGTTTTGGGAATGGCTGGAAAGAAAAATGGTTCCGAAACTGAAACATGCTTATACGGTTTGCGATTCTATTGCCCAAATTTATACTGAAAAGTACGGCGTTCCTTTCCGGGTGGTACGTAATGTTCCGGTTGAGAAGAGTTCAGTCCAAAAAGGAAAAATAAATTCAGGCAAATCTGAAAAAATTATTTTGTACCAGGGTGCTGTAAATATTGGTCGCGGATTAAAACAGGCAATTATGGCTATGAAATTTGTCTCAAATGCACAGCTGGTTATTGCCGGAGACGGCGATATTAGGCAGGAACTGGAGCAGTTAACTGAAAGCCGGGAACTCAAAAATAAAGTTCAGTTTTTGGGCCGGTTATCCATTGAAGATTTGGAAAAACTTACTCCCCAAGCTCATTTGGGGCTTTCCATTGAAGAAGATTTGGGATTGAACTACCGTTACGCTTTGCCAAATAAACTGTTCGATTACATTCAGGCAAAGGTTCCTGTTTTGGTGACCAACCTGCCCGAAATGGCTGCAATTGTGGAAAAATACGCGATAGGAAATGTAACCTTGTCGCTGGAGCCAAAGCATCTTGCAAAAGTTTTTTTAGAAATGCTGACAGACGAAAACAGTCGCAAAACCTGGGAAATAAATCTTAAAAAAGCAGCCGCTGAACTGACATGGGAAAATGAAAAAAAGGTTTTAACAGAAATTTTTCAACCGTTTTTGTAGCTAAAATCCAAGCAGGCTTTCAAAGTCGAGAAGCACTTTTTCTTTGGCCGAATCGGTAATAAAGCCATTGGCGCAAACCAGGGTGCGGGCTGGTTTACTGGCAATGGCAGCAAAATCGTGAGTAGCCATCATAATGGTTTTTCCTTCGCTGTTTAATTCCAAAAAAAGGTTCATAATTTCCGAAGAAGTTTCGGGGTCAAGGTTTCCTGTGGGCTCATCGGCTAAAATTAGCGGAGGATTGTTTAAAATGGCCCGGGCAATTACCACGCGCTGCTGTTCACCGCCACTAAGCTGGTGAGGCATTTTTTGTTTCTTTTTGGTCATACCCACGCGTTTTAGCACCTGTTCAATGCGTTCCAAAATGTCTAATTTGTTTTTCCAACCGGTAGCTTTCAATACAAAAGCCAGGTTTTCGTAAACATTTCTGTCGGGCAGTAACCTGAAATCCTGAAAAACAACTCCAAGTTTCCGGCGTAAAAGTGAAACATCCTTGTGCTTTATATTTTTTAAATTGAAACCGGCAACTTCACCTATGCCTTTTTGTAACGGAAGTTCGGCATTCAGAATTTTTATGAGACTCGATTTTCCGGTACCCACTTTCCCTGTAATATAAACGAATTCTCCTTCATGTACATCCAGGTTTACATCTGAAAGTATCAGTGAGTCAAGCTGGTATATGTCGGCACCAACAAGTTCAATTATTTTAATATTTGTCATTTTTATAAATTCCTTTTCGAATATATACCTAATTTTTTTACCTGTTCATATAATAAAGAAAAGAAATAAACAGTTTCATGTTAAGAAAATTGAACACGTTCAGGCCATTTGAAAGGTTGATTATGTCTAAATTAGAACTTTGGTTTCGGATGTCGGGCTTATCTTTGGCACGATATTTAACAGAACCTTTTGTTCTGTAACGAAAATAAGAAACAACTGTAACATGAGAAAAATAAAAGTTTTATTCATTTTTGTCTTTTCCTTTTATTTGTCAATTTCGCTTAATGCCCAGCAAACAGCGTATTATGGCGATGTAAGTGAGGCTGTGCAAATGGCACGCGATCTTTATCAGCAGGGAAAGTACAATGCTGCTTACCGGCAATTTGAAAAAGTGCAGAAACAGGTGGGCCCAAAATCTGAACTTTATTCAGAAGCTTTATATTTTAGGGCAGTTTCTGCCATGAAAGCCGGACATAATTCAGGGAGCAGAATGTTGGAGCGGTTTATCGAAGAATATCCTGAAAGTCCGTACATGAACAATGCCCTGGTGAACCTGGGTGAAAACCAGTTTGAACGAAGACATTATGCCGCAGTAATCCGCACGTATTCTGAGGTTGACCGGGCTTCATTGAGTGATACAGAACTGGTAAAACTGAAATACCAAAATGGTTATTCCAATTTAATGACTGAAAATACTGACCAGGCTTTAATAGAGTTTACCGAAATTAAAGACAGGAACAACTTATATAGCCGTCCGGCAACTTACTACTGGGCGCATATTATGTACCTGCAGGAAAATTTCCAGTCGGCGCTTAATGGATTTCGTCAACTTGAAACTGACCCGGCCTACTCTCGTGTCATTCCACTTTATGTAAGTCATATTTATTACAAACAGCAGCGGTTTAACGAGGTAATAAACTATACCGTATCCATTATTGATGATGTGGAAGAAGAGCACAAAAGCGAGTTGTCTAAAATTGTGGGGGATTCCTATTTTCACCTTCGCGAATATTCCAAAGCCTTACCTTACCTCGAAACGTATTATCAGACTTCCGGGCCAAAAACCCGCGAGGATAATTATCTGCTTGGCTATTGCTATTACAATACAGAACAGTTTGAAAAAGCTGTTCCATTGTTTGAAAATGCTTCCAGGGGAAAAGATGAAATGGCTCAAAATGCTTATTACCATTTGGCCGACAGTTACATCAGAATAAATGAAAAGGAAAAAGCGCGTGTGGCTTTTGAAGCGGCTTCGGAATTCGATTTTAATGAAAGAATTAAGGAAGATGCCTTATTCAGCTATGCCAAATTGACGTATGAACTTTCGTATTCACCTTTTAATGAAACCATAAAAGCATTCGACCGGTATATTTCATTGTATCCGAATTCACAGCGAAATACAGAAGCTTATCGTTATTTAACCGAAGTTTTTATGGTAACCCGCAATTACCGCGATGCCATAAGTTCAATCGAAAAAATTGAAGTAAAAACTTCTGAAATATTGAGGGCTTATCAGCGTGTAACATTTTACCGGGGGCTTGAATTGTTTAACAATCTGGCCTATAACCAGGCCATCGACCATTTTAACCAGTCATTACAAAACAGTAGTCATGACCGGGAATTGAATGCCCGCGCACTTTACTGGAAAGCGGAAGCGCTTTACCGGGTTAGTGAATACCGCAGTTCTGCAGAAGCCTATTCGCAGTTTTTACGCACTGCCGGTGCATTTTCTCTTCCGGAATATAAAGATGCCGAATATAACCTGGCTTATGCCTATTTCAAACTTGAAGATTTTAACCAGGCTTCATTGCATTTCCGAAATTACATTAACAGTAATCAAGGCCAGCCTTCAGAAAAACTGGCTGACGCTTTCAACCGGTTGGGCGATTATTATTTCTCAAATGTTGAATATTCGCTGGCTCTCCAAAATTACCAGAAAGCATTTGAAATGAATACCTTCGATGCAGATTACTCTCTTTACCAGATTGCCTTTTGCCAGGGACTGCAACACAATCAGCAGGCAAAAATTAATTCGTTGCAAAGATTGCAGGAAGGTTTCCCCGATTCTGAATACGTGGATGATGCTTTGTATGAACTGGGACGGGCTTACGAACGTCTTGGACAATATGCCGAAGCAACACGAAATTACCGCAGAATTGTTGACAATCATGCTGAAAGCGCCTATTTTGCAAGAACATTATTGCAATTGGGGCTGATAAATTTCAATAACGGAGAATTTAATCAGGCACTTGCCTACTACAAACAGGTGGCCGAGAAATTTTCCGGCACTCCCGAATCTCAGGCTGCTTTACTTGGAATAAGAAACAGCTATGTGGAAATGAATAATGTGGACGGCTATTTCGCTTACACCCGCTCGCTTGGTGGAGGTGTAAATGTAACAACATCTGAACAGGACTCGCTCACATACATGGCTGCCGAAAGGCTTTACCTGTCTGGCAACGAACAAGCATCCGGTCAGTTACAGCGGTACCTGCAACAATTTTCCAACGGAAGTTTTGCAACCAATGCCCATTTTTACCTGGCTGAAATTTTATACAAAGAAGGTAGTTATTCGCAGGCTAATGAGCATTATACTTATGTTGCCCGCCAGCCCAACAATATTTTCAGTGAACAGGCCTTGTCGCGTGCATCTGAACTTACTTTTAACGCCGGAAATTATGAAACTGCACTTGGTTTTTTTAACCGGCTCGAAAAAATTGCCGGCAGCAAATGGAACCTGTTAAAAGCCTACACCGGGCAAATGCGTTGCAATTTTCAACTGAAACGATACAATGAAGCTATTTTGGCAGCGGGGAAAGTAAAAAATTCGGATGTTGCCAACGATGCATGGATACGGGAGGCCAACTTTGTTTCAGGAAAATCGAATTACCTCGTAGGAAACCAAAATGCAGCCCTTGAACCTTTGAAATCTGTGGCAACTGATACCAAACTGGAACAGGGCGCTGAAGCCAAATTTTTGGTTGCAGATATTCTTTATAAACAAAATCAAAAGCAACAAGCTGAAGAGGAAATTATGGATTTTATTTCCAAAGGTACACCTTTTCAGTTCTGGCTGGGAAAAACATTTTTACTCCTTTCTGATATTTACCTCGATAAGGGCGACGATTTTCAGGCCAAACACACCTTGCGCAGTGTAGTTGAAAATTATGGTGCCGATAATGACGGGGTTAAAGCCGAAGCCGCAAGAAAACTGGCTGAAATTGAAGGACGTGAAAAAACCGACCAACAACGTGCCAAAGACAGCTCTTTTCAGTTAAAAATTAATGAAAATTAAAAAGCAACAATATGTTTTTGAAAACAACGAAATATTTTTTGCTGACAGCACTGGCAGCAACATCAGGGAATGTTTTTGCACAACGCGATACTGCCCTTACACAGGAAGTGGAAGTGGTGAAAGCCTATAAACCCACCATTTCTGATGCCAACAAAATAAGCAGTATGCCTCGCATTGAGGATGCCACGCATGAAAAACCCAGTTTTAGCTATAGTATTTTCAGTCAGCCCATTTACAATACTTTTTCGGTAAATACACTTAAAGCGGCTACATTCGAAACTGCTCCAAGGGAAGATACCGGATTTGGACTGGTTCGCGCAGGTGTTGGAAATTACAATAAACCTTATGCTGAAGTTTTTTTTAACAGCCAGAATACCCGCAATACATTGTTCGGATTGCACGGGAAACACCTTTCTTCACATGGTAAATTAAAGCTTGAAGGGGAGGAGGACAGGGTTGATGCTCCGTTTTCCGAAAACGAAGCAGAATTGTTTCTGAAGCACCTTTTCCGGAGTTCAGTTTTGTCCATTAATCTTGGATTTGAACACGACGGATTTAATTATTATGGCTATCCTGTTCAGTCTGTTCCGGATTTACTTAAAGTAGAAGATCAGGAAACAAACTATTGGGGTAGCAGGCAAACATTTTCCAAAGGGAGTTTTAATATTGGTCTTGAAAATACGGCAGCACGGAAAAACGATTTTACATTCGATTTTAATTTCTTATACCACTATTTTGGGACAAAAACCGGGCAGCGTGAACATTTTGGCGAGTTTATGGCCGATGTGAAAAAGCCATTTTACAACGGAACGGGTTTTCTTGAAGCGGGCATTACTTACGCACAAGCCAGCGAAATTTCAGACCAGTACCTGAGAACATTTGGCCGCAATCAAATTACTCCGGGAAAAAATTCGCAAACATGGATTACAGCCAAACCTTCGTATTTGCTGGGTGGCGATGTTGCCAATGCCCAACTGGGCGTGAATTCGTGGATTGTGATTGACAGCAGTACCGATATGAAAGTGAGGTTGTCGCCAAACATACGTGCAAACCTGGTTCCTGTAAAAGAGATTATTAAAATTTTTGCCGGCATTGACGGCAATTTTATTCAGAATAATTATTCTAAAATTGCCTACGAAAACCCGTTTGTTGATCCCGAACATTTAGTGAAAAACACGTTTGAACAATTCAGGTTTTTTGGCGGGTTTGACGGGAAACTGGCCAAAAAAACCAATTTTAAACTTTCGGCAGATTATTCTATGATTAAAGATCAGCCGCTCTATTACCAGTTCAGGTATGGAAATTTCACGGAAACGAATTTGAGTTCGTCAATCGTTGATAACGATTTTGATATTTTGTATGACAACCTTGATATACTGAAGTTTAATCTTGAGATTTTTCACGTTTCTTCCGAAAGAATGAACCTGTTGCTTTCAGGGAATTACTACGTTTACAAGATGGAAACTTTAGACGAAGCCTGGAATTTGCCCGACTGGGATGCCAAATTGTCACTGGCCTTTCAGGTTTCTGAGCAGTTAAGCCTGTCGTCTGATCTGTTTTTCACCGGCAGCCGTCAGGCGTTGATTATGGGTATTCCGGGAGATGATCCGCGCCCGCTTACAAACAAGGAACTATTACAACATGAAAATCTGCAAATGGAATCCTACAATCTTTCTACAGTTTTTGACCTGAATTTTAATGCCACATATAAAATTACCAATCAATTTTCGGTATTTGCCCGGTTAAATAATTTCGGATTTCAGCAGTACCAGCGGTGGTTGGGTTACCCGGTTCAGAGTTTCAATATATTGGGAGGGCTGAGCTATTCTTTTTAACCTCAATTTAATCTGAATTTTCTAAGTGTATAAAATACTTTTTTTAACGTTTTCTGAAAGTGTTTTTGTGCTCATTTCCAGGTTAATAACTTGTTGAAAAAAAGGACTTAAAATCATCCGAAAATTCCAATGTCTTCGGTTAATTTTGCTATATTTGCGCGACACTTTTTAAGAGGCAGTGATTTTTAATTAAGTGTCTGTTTTTAAGGTTGTTTTAAGTTGGGCAAAATGTTTTTTTAACCCGAATTTAATCTGAATTTTTTAATTAACAGGCAGAAAGAAAATAAAGAAGAAATATGAGTGAGATCGAAAAAAAAGTGAATCCTTCTGAAGGAAACGGAAACTATTCTGCACAAAGCATACAGGTGCTGGAAGGCTTGGAAGCTGTAAGAAAAAGACCTTCGATGTATATTGGCGATACCAATGAAAAAGGGTTACACCACTTGGTTTACGAGGTGATTGATAATTCTATTGACGAAGCGCTTGTAGGATATTGCAGCAATATTGATGTGGTAATTCACGAAGATAATTCCGTTACCGTTAGAGACGACGGGCGCGGCATTCCTACCGAAATACATACCAAAGAAAACAGGTCGGCTCTTGAAGTTGTAATGACAGTGCTTCATGCAGGTGGAAAATTTGATAAAGATTCATACAAAGTATCCGGTGGTTTGCATGGTGTGGGTGTTTCCTGTGTAAATGCACTTTCATCATACCTGAAAGCAGAAGTTCATCGTGACGGGAAAGTATGGGTGCAGGAATATTCCATTGGGAAACCAAAAGAAAATGTGAAAATAGTAGGTGAAACAAATTTAACCGGAACTTACATTACTTTTAAACCTGATGCAACTATTTTTCAAAATACGGTTTACAAATATGAAATACTGGCAGCTCGTTTGCGTGAACTGGCCTATTTGAACGCCGGAATCCGCCTTACGATAATT
This sequence comes from Mariniphaga sp., assembly GCA_019429205.1. Taxonomy (GTDB): domain Bacteria; phylum Bacteroidota; class Bacteroidia; order Bacteroidales; family Prolixibacteraceae; genus Mariniphaga. The sequence continues at coordinate 13,288 of JAHYIT010000031.1, forward strand.
GATGAAAGGCAAAAAGATGAAAACGGTGAATTCAAATCTGATGAGTTTTATTCAGAAGAAGGATTAAAAGAATTTGTGAACTACCTTGACGATACCCGGGTTAAACTTACCCAGGAAATTATTCATATTGTTACCGACAAGAATGATATTCCTGTGGAAATTGCCATGCAGTATAATACCACTTTCTCTGAAAATATTCATTCCTATGTAAATAATATCAATACCATAGAAGGAGGCACACATCTTACCGGTTTTCGTCGCGGTTTAACCCGTACATTGAAAAATTATGCTGAAAATTCAGGGATATTGTCGAAGCTTAAATTTGACATTAGTGGCGATGATTTCCGTGAAGGATTAACCGCAGTTATTTCTGTAAAAGTAGCTGAGCCTCAGTTCGAAGGTCAAACTAAAACCAAACTGGGGAACTCAGAAGTTAGTCTGGCTGTGGATCAGTCAGTGAGTGAAGCGCTTTCTATTTATCTTGAAGAGAATCCGAGATCGGCCAGAATCATTGTAAACAAAGTTGTTTTGGCAGCCCAGGCACGTCATGCAGCCCGCAAGGCTCGTGAAATGGTTCAGCGAAAAAATGCCTTGTCTGGTGGAGGTTTGCCGGGAAAATTAAGTGACTGTTCGGAAAAAGATCCATCACTTACAGAAGTGTTTCTGGTTGAGGGTGACTCGGCTGGCGGAACCGCCAAACAGGGCCGTGACAGAAAATTTCAGGCCATTCTCCCGCTTCGTGGGAAAATTTTAAATGTGGAAAAGGCCATGTTGCATAAAATTTTTGAAAACGAAGAGATCAAAAATATTTTCACAGCTTTGGGAGTGACTATTGGTACTGAAGATGATTCGAAGGCTTTGAATATGGAAAAACTCAGATACCACAAAGTTATAATTATGACAGATGCCGATGTGGATGGAAGCCACATTGCCACGTTAATAATGACCTTTTTCTTTAGGTATATGCAGGACCTGATTAAAGCCGGATACCTTTACATTGCCGCGCCACCGCTTTTTTTGCTTAAAAAAGGTAAAAAAGAAACTTATGCCTGGTCTGAGCAACAGCGGCGTCATATTATTGATGAATGGGCAGATGGAATAGAAAGCAATTTGCATACCCAGAGATATAAAGGTTTGGGAGAAATGAACGCTGAACAGTTGTGGCATACCACTATGAACCCGGAAAACCGGACATTGCAGCAGGTTACGATTGAAAATGCAGCCGAAGCTGACCATATTTTTTCCATGTTAATGGGCGATGATGTACCTCCCCGGCGAAAATTTATTGAAGACCATGCCACGTATGCCAATATTGATGCTTAATAGTTGAATAAATCCAAAATTTTAATAAAAATCCGGGTTATAAAAAGCCCGGATTTTCAATTTCTGCAACTATGAATATTTGTGTTTTTTCTTCTTCCAGTAATGCCATTCCAAAAGTCTATTTTGATGAAGCCAGAAAGCTTGGAAAACTAATTGGTGAGCTAGGCCATACTTTGGTGAATGGTGGCGCAAACGTGGGACTTATGGAAGCAGTTACCATTGCTGCTTCAAAAGCCGGTGCAAAAACCATTGGGATTATTCCTGAAAAATTTGTACAACGATCGCTGGCTTCCACTAATTCTCATGAAGTTATCAGCACCAAAGATATGCAGGAACGAAAGTCAAAAATGCGTGATATTTCTGATGCATTTATTGCGTTACCAGGTAGCTTCGGAACTTTGGAGGAGATTCTGGAAGTTTTAACGCTCAGACAACTATCCTATCATACCAAGCCAATAGTTTTTATCAACACCAATAATTTTTATCAAAACCTTTTTAACCAGTTTGAACAGGGTTTTTCTGAACAGTTTGCAAAGGAAATCTATCGCGAACTCTATTTTTCTGCCCAAAATGCTGAAAGTGCGCTGAAATATATCACAATTTACCAACCAAAAGAACTTGACTCGAAATGGTTTATTGTGCCAAATAAATAATTCAAAATGATATTTCTGACAATGTTACAGGTGCTTTTTGTCTGAGAATTTTCACTTTTTAACAAAATGGACTTTTGTTTGTTAAAATATGCAAAATGAAGTGTTTTGAGCGTTATAACAAAAACAACTGGCAAATTATTTGCGTTATAATGAGCACTTTTAAATTTTAATTTTTTAAACATGAAAAATATAAAAAAATATACGCTAACATTTCTGCTGGTTTTGGCCAGTGCTTTTTTAGCTGTATGGATTTACAGTTCATTTTTTAATAAACAGCAGGTAATTACTATTTCGGAACAACGACCTGTGAGTTTTGTAAATTTACCGGCAAACAGCCAGCAACAACTTCCTGATTTAACTTTTGCTGCCGAAAATTCGATACATGCTGTTGTTCATATTGCAACCCAATCTGTCAGAGGTGGAGGTTGGTCAAGCGGCAATCCGTTTTTCGATGAGTTTTTTGGAATTCGTCCTCAGCAACCAAAATTGGCAACTGGTTTTGGTTCAGGTGTTATTTTATCTGAAGACGGATTCATTGTTACCAATAATCATGTTATTGAACGCGCGCAAAAAATAAAAGTTATTTTAAATAGCAAGCGGGAATTCGATGCCCGATTGGTTGGGGCAGATCCTTCCACTGATCTCGCTTTGCTTAAAATTGAAGCAGACAATTTACCTTATTTGACTTATGGAAATTCAGACGAACTGAAACTTGGCGAATGGGTTTTGGCAGTGGGCAATCCGTTTAACCTGACCTCAACTGTTACTGCGGGAATAATAAGTGCCAGGGCACGGAACCTTGGAATAAATACCGATCAGTATTCCATTGAATCGTTTATTCAGACTGATGCAGCCGTAAATCGTGGAAACAGTGGCGGTGCACTGGTTAACCAACAGGGAAATCTGGTAGGAATCAATACGGCTATCGCCTCACAAACAGGCACCTACGCAGGGTATTCTTTTGCTGTGCCGGTTTCAATAGTAAAAAAGGTGGTAGAAGACCTGAAAGAATATGGAGAAGTGCAACGAGCATTACTTGGCGTAAATATTGCGGATGTTACCGGTTCACTTGCCGAAGAAAGAGGACTGGATAAAGTGGAAGGTGTTTTTGTTGCTGCCGTAACCGAGAATGGAGCAGCACGGGAAGCCGGCATGAAAGAGGGCGACGTGATAATGAGTGTGGCTGGGGAACCGGTCAATTCTTCAGCCGAATTACAGGAAAAAGTAAGTAGGTTCCGCCCGGGTGACGATGTGAAAATTGTTGTAAAAAGAAACGGCGACAGGAAACAATTTTCAGTAACCTTGCGTAATAAACACGGTGATACACAAATAGTGCGTGACAACGTTACTGTTTTGGGTGCCGGTTTTGAAACCGTTGGCAACAACGACAAACGAAATTTAGATATTGAATACGGAATAAAAGTTACAAAATTGGAAAAGGGTAAACTCAATGATGCAGGTTTGAAGGTGGGGTTTATTATAACCCATGTGAACAAAAAACCCATTTATGAGGTAAATGATTTTAAAAGAGAGATTGGAAATGCGAGGGGAGGAATTCTGGTTGAAGGAGTTTACCCGAACGGTGAATTGGCTTACTTTGTTTTTGGTGTAGATTAGTAATTGTAAAAAATACCATTAACAAACTATTAAAATTCTATTTTAGGGTAGCCTGCGCCTTTTTCGCTATTGATTAATGTTCTATATTTGCACGTTTTTTTAAGGAGAGTTTATGAGACAGCTAAAGATCACAAAATCCATCACGAATCGTGAAAGTGCTTCACTCGATAAGTATTTGCAGGAAATTGGCAAAGAAGAGCTTATTACTGTTGAGGAAGAAGTTGAATTGGCCCAGCGTATTAAAAAGGGAGACCAGGCTGCTTTGGAAAAATTAACAAGAGCAAACCTCAGGTTTGTAGTTTCTGTAGCAAAACAGTATCAAAACCAGGGACTTAGCCTTCCTGACTTAATTAACGAAGGAAACCTTGGCCTGATAAAAGCCGCTGAAAAATTTGATGAAACACGAGGATTTAAGTTTATATCGTATGCCGTATGGTGGATTAGGCAATCCATTCTGCAGGCACTGGCTGAGCAATCGCGTATTGTTCGCCTTCCGTTAAACCAGGTAGGTTCGTTAAATAAAATAAATAAGGCATTTTCAAAATTTGAGCAGGAGCACGAAAGAAAACCTTCACCTGAAGAATTGGCCGAATCGTTGGAATTACCTGCCGACAAGGTTGCAGATACATTAAGAGTTTCAGGAAGGCATGTTTCTGTTGATGCTCCTTTTGTTGACGGTGAAGATAACAGTTTGCTTGACGTGCTTGTAAACAATGACTCTCCTAACGCCGATCGCTTGCTCATTCAGGAATCACTCGCACGTGAAATTCACCGTGCTTTGGCAACCCTAACCGAAAGAGAGGCGGATATCATCCGTTTGTTTTTTGGCATTGGCTGCCAGGAAATGACTCTTGAAGAAATTGGCGAGCGTTTTGGATTAACACGTGAACGGGTGCGCCAGATTAAAGAAAAAGCAATCCGCAGGTTAAGACATACATCCAGAAGTAAATTACTGAAAACGTATTTGGGGTAATTTATTCAAACGAATAAAGAAAACGGTGATCAGGTTTTGGTCACCGTTTTCTGTTTTATTATTCATCCAATCAGATATTATAAAGACTTTCGTTTTTCCAGAAGTACAACATTTTCAACATGGTGGGTATGTGGAAACATATCAACCGGCTGAACCTTTGTTACCTGGTAATAGTCATTCAGCATAGAAATATCGCGGGCCTGTGTAGCCGGATTGCAGCTTACATAAACTATTTTTTTTGGTAAAATAGAAATGATTGTTTTAATTACATCTGAATGCATGCCGGCACGCGGCGGATCAGTAATAATAACTTCCGGCCGTCCCTGCGTTTCAATAAATTCTTTGTTTAGCAAATCTCTAATATCGCCTGAGAAAAAAGAAGTATTTTCAATCTGGTTTAAACGTGCATTTTCATTGGCATCCTCAATGGCTTCAGGAATATATTCCAGCCCAACAACCTTTTTGGCATTCTGGGCAATAAAGTTGGCAATAGTTCCGGTTCCGGTATATAAATCATAAACAATTTCATTGCCTGTTAACCCGGCAAATTCTCTCGTAATCTTGTATAACTCAAAAGCTTGTTCAGAATTGGTCTGATAAAAACTTTTTGGCCCTATTTTAAATTTCAGGCCTTCCATTTTTTCAAAAATATGATCGCGGCCGTAAAACTGTTTTATTTCCTGGTCATGAATCGTATCATTGCCTTTTTGGTTAATTACATAAAGAAGTGATGTTATTTCGGGAAATTGATTTTTGACTGTCTCCAGCAGTCGGGTTATTTTTACCTTATCATTCTGAAAAAATGATAGAATAACCATTATTTCTCCGGTTGAACTTGTGCGGATGAGGAGTGTTCGCAAAAGACCTTTTTTTTGCTTTATGTCAAAAAAGCTGTACCCGTTCTCAATAGAAAAATTATAGATGAAATTACGTATTTTGTTTGAAGGCTCGGGTTGCAGCCAGCATTTTTCAATATTTATAACTTTATCAAACATGCCGGGGACATGAAATCCCAAAGCATCAAGGTTTGATATTTCTTCTCCTGTTTCAATTTCTTTAGCTGATAACCATCTTTTATCAGAGAAAGTAAACTCAAGTTTATTTCTGTAAAAAGTATCCTTTTCTGAACCTTTGATCGGAAAAATTTCAGGTATATCTATTTTTCCAATTCTTTTTAACTGGTTTTCTACTTGTTTCTGTTTATAGCGAAGTTGTTTCGGATAGGGAAGGAATTGCCATTTGCATCCGCCGCAAACTCCAAAATGTTTGCAAAAAGCATCGGTTCTGTCCTTCGAAAATTCATGAATTTGAGTGACAATTGCTTCCTGATAATTTTTTCGTTTTTTAGTAACCTGAAGGTCAACAACATCTCCTGGTATTACCAGTCTGGTAAACACAACCATGTCGCCTACGCGGGCCAGTGCTTTTCCTTCTGCTCCAATATCTTCTATTTGTACCTTTTCGTAAAATGGTTTTTTCTTGTTTCTTCCCATTTTTTTTTTGTGCAAATATAGTGTTTATAGGCGATTGCAGAGAATTTCAGGTGTTTTTCCAATTCCCGATTGTAAACACGTTATCCCATTTTGGGAAAAACAATCAATCTTGGAAGAATAATGTACTTTTTGTCAACTAATAGCTTTTATAATAGAAAGTTTTTTAATTATATTTGTTACGATTTAATGGTTGGTTTTATTTTCAGAAATAGAACTTAAAAAGGGGAAAGCATCTTCTGTATTTATGATTGGTTTTGTGTTTAGGGGTTTGTAAATCATCAATCATCTTCAAAAAGCGTCCATAGCTTTCCCCTTCTCTTTTTACCCGAAAGGGTATTTTTTTTACCCATTTTTTTTGCTTTATCATTTTGCTTTAATAGTTATCTTTGGCCGCAATGTAAAAAGGAAATGATATCATTAGACAAAATACAGGTTAGCTTCGGTGGTTTTGATTTGTTGAAAGAAACCAGTTTTTTGGTTCGCCCGGATGATCGGATTGGATTAATAGGGAAAAATGGTGCAGGAAAAACAACATTGTTAAAATTAATTTCAGGAATGCTGCAGCCTTCAGAAGGTGAGGTGAATATTCCCAAAGGTACCACTATGGGTTACCTTCCCCAGGAAATGAAACTGGAAGACAAAAACACATTGTTGGGTGAAACCATGCTTGCTTTTGATGAATTACTTTCCCTGGAAAAAAGAATTGCTAATCTTAATGTTGAAATTTCGGAATCTGCCGATTATCATTCTCATGAATACCTCAATAAACTAAACCTGATTTCTGATTTAAATGAAAGGTATTCAATTTTGGGGGGTGACAATTACCAGGCTGAAATAGAACAAACGCTTTTGGGTCTTGGTTTTGAGCGGAAAGATTTTACCCGCTCCACTTCAGAATTTAGCGGTGGCTGGCGTATGCGGGTTGAACTGGCCAAGGTGTTGCTGAAGAAACCAAACATTATTTTGCTCGACGAGCCTACAAATCATCTTGATATTGAATCAATTCAATGGCTTGAAAATTTTCTGAAATATTACAAAGGGTCCATTGTTCTTGTTTCTCATGATAAAGCTTTTCTTGATGCAGTTTGTAACCGGACACTTGAAATTTCGCTTGGGAAAATTACAGATCAGAATATGAATTATTCCGCCTTTGTGAAATGGAAAAAAGAACAGCGCGAAATCAGTATGGCTTCCTATCGCAATCAGCAAAAAATGATTGAAGACACAGAAAAGTTTATCGAACGATTCAGGTATAAAGCCACCAAGGCAGTTCAGGTACAGTCTCGTATAAAGCAATTGGATAAAATTGACAGGATTGAAATTGAGGAGCAGGATAATGCAAGTCTGAAATTAAAATTTCCACCAGCTCCGCGATCTGGCAGAGTTGTAGTGGAAGCTAAAAATATTACCAAACAATACGACAAACTTTTGGTTTTAAACGATATCGACCTGAAAATTGAAAATGGAGAAAAAGTGGCTTTTGTTGGCCGAAACGGAGAAGGGAAAACCACTTTGGTAAGAATTATTCTTCAACAAATTGATTATTTAGGTTCCCTAAACATTGGACACAATGTTAAAATAGGATATTTTGCTCAAAATCAGGCCCAGTTACTTAACGGAGAATTAACTGTTTTTGAGACCATTGATGAAATAGCCGTAGGTGAAGTACGAACAAAAATCAGGGATATTCTTGGTGCTTTTTTGTTTTCAGGCGAAGATGTGGACAAAAAAGTTAAGGTATTAAGCGGGGGAGAAAAGTCCAGGCTGGCCATGATTCGTTTAATGTTGGAACCCGTAAATCTTTTGGTACTCGATGAACCAACCAATCACCTCGATATGCAGTCGAAAGAAATTCTGAAAGAGGCGCTTGCTCATTTTACCGGTACCGTGATTGTGGTTTCACACGACCGCGAATTTCTGGACGGAATGGTGGATTGTGTTTATGAATTTCGGAATAAAAAAATAAAACAACACCTGGGTGGTATTTACAATTTTCTTCAAAAAAAGAAAATGGAATCGTTAAAAGAGCTGGAAGTGCCTTCGGTTAATGGCAAATCATCAAAAAATAATAAATTGAAAAGTGAAGCCAAAAACAGAGGAGTTAGTTTTGAAGAGCGGAAAGAAATAAATCGAAATGTTTCAAAACTGGAAAAGACTGTGGTGGATTTAGAGGAAACCATTGAGGCTTTGGAGGATGAAATATCAGAGATGGACGAACTTTTGGCCAAACCGGAAAATCTTGACGATGAGGGGATTTACAAAAATTACGACGCATTAAAAACAAAATTGGCCAAAACCATGGAGCAATGGGAAAACGTGCATGAAGAATTGGAAATGTGGAAGGAAAAAAAAGTTGCCAATGAATAGAGAAGATTATATTTTTGGAACCAGGGCTGTTATTGAAGCCATTAAAAACGGGCGGAATATTGAAAGGGTTCTGATTAAAAAAGGACTTGATAATTCCTTGTTTACTGAATTGTTTCAGTTGGTAAAAGACAATAATATTCCATTTCAGTTTGTTCCGGTTGAAAAAATTAATCGGGTAACCAGAAAAAATCACCAGGGAATTGTTGCCTATATTTCAGCAGTTGAATATTCCAATTTGGAAGCTCTTGTTCCCGGATTATTCGAAGCAGGAGTTGATCCATTAATTCTTATTCTTGACCAGGTAACTGATGTTCGAAATTTTGGTGCAATTGTGCGAACCGCCGAATGTGCCGGAGTTCATGCCGTGGTAATTCCAGAAAAAGGAATGGCACAAATTGGGGCCGACGCTGTAAAAACATCAGCAGGAGCATTACATTCTGTTCCTGTTTGTAAAGTAAAAAGTTTGCAAGCTGCAATACAATTCTTAAAGAATTCAGGTATAAGAATTATTGCTGCTACCGAAAAAGCAACCCAATTATATACCCAATCTGAAATGAATACTCCCCTTGCAATTATAATGGGTTCGGAGGATGTGGGAATTTCTCCGGCCATTATTCAGTTAACTGATGAACAGGTGAAAATTCCGTTGTTCGGGAAAATTGAGTCATTAAATGTTTCCGTTGCAGCCGGACTCATGATTTACGAAGCCATCAGGCAAAGGAATTAGCTGTTTACAGGGATGGTTCGTTTAAACGTTTGTTCAAGCGAAATAAAAGTTTCGGTACTTGCAATGCCTTGTATTTTCTGAACCTGGTTACTTAAAATATTTTTCAGGTGTTCGTTGTCTTTCGCATAAACTTTTACAAAAATGGCGTATTGACCTGTGGTGTAATGACATTCAACAATTTCAGGGATTAGTTTCAGCTTTTCAACCACCTCAGAAAACAGTCCTCCTTTTTCCAGAAAAACACCAATGTAACTGCAGGTTTTAAATTCAACTTTATTTGGATTAATGTGATACCCGGAACCTATAATTACTTTAAGGTCAATCATTCTGTTCACCCTTTGGTGCACTGCCGCCCGGGAGATACCCACTTCTTTTGCTACATCTTTGAACGGAATACGTGCGTTTTGGGTAATTATATCCAGAATTTTTAAGTCTATATCGTCTAAGCTGTTCTTTAAGGTCATCGTTCACTATATTTTCAATCAAAAATAGAAAAAAACAAATTAAAAAACGGAGTTATCCAAATGAGTAGGGGCTTTAATTTCCTGATTTTTATAATCCTGTTTTTTAAAATACATTATTTTGTCTTATCAAAATGTTAATAAATTTAGCGCTAATATTGTTTTTTGATTTTTATATCAAGAATTAATACCAAATTGATATATTTTTGTTTGAATTAATATCAAAAGGACATTTATTAGACTAAAAAGTTATTTATATGTTTATTTGTAATTATTAGCAACTATGCCATTACATTAAGAACAAAATCGATGCTTGACGATACCCTGGATGTTTTTCCGGCACACGGGATGGGAGGAATTACGGGAATGTTGGCAACTGCCATTTTTGCCAATGATGTCGGACTTATTCATGGTGAAATAACCACATTTCTTTTCCATCTGCTTGCATTAGTTATAGTAAGTGTTTTTACTTTTGGAGGTTCCTTACTGATGTATAAGATTACCGATTTGATTGTTCCCATGAGGATTTCACCACATGGCGAAAAAGTTGGTTTAGATATCAGTCAGCACGATGAATCGTATGACTTTGTGTACAGAGAATAATAATACGCATAAAAAAGCCGGCATAAAACCGGCTTTTATTTATTGAATCGGCACTTGCCGTTTAAAGTCCATTTCAAGCGACATAAATGTTTCTGTGCGTGCAATTCCTTCAATTTCCTGAAGCTTATCGTCGATTATTTTTTTTAGGTGTTTATTGGTTTTTGTCTGAATTTTAATAAAAATGGCATACTGTCCGGTGGTGTAATGACATTCAACAATTTCTGGTATTTCGCGCATTGCAGCAACAACCTGGCGGTGAAATTTTGCTTTTTCAAGATAAATACCCATGTAGGCACAGGTGTTATATCCCAGTTTTTGCGGATTTACAATAAATTCACTTCCGGTGATCACTCCAATATTCAAAAGCCGCTGAACACGTTGGTGAATAGCTGCTCCTGAAACGCCACATTCCCGGGCAACTTCTAAAAATGGAATCCGTGCATTTTTAGTTATCAATTTCAGGATTTTTTCATCCAGTTGGTCAATGTCGGCTGCTTGTTCGAGGTAATCTGCTTTATCCATGCTTCTAATTTCCGTTTGAGTTTCAAATTATAAAACAAAAGTATGAAAAATTTATAATTTCTAATCAGGAATGCTTTATAACATTGTATTTAGAATTCTGTTTGAAAATTAGTCTCAGACAGACTTTTGTTCAAAACTATTTGGATTATAGAGATTTGACAAACTCCGGGTGATATCTGCACCGGAAGGCTCCTGAAAAACCCGTAAATCAAACTCAGGAATAACCGCCAGAATATGGTCAAAAATATCTGCCTGAATAGATTCATAACGTGCCCAGGCCTTATCAATACAAAAGACATAAATTTCAACTGGCAGCCCTTTTTCGGTGGGATGGAGGTGGCGAACCAGAAAAGTCATATCGTTATTAATCATGGGGTGCTGGCGCAGGTAAACCTCTAAATATTTTCTGAAAACACCAATGTTAGTCTGCCTCCTCCCACTAATAATATCTTCATCAGAAATATTTTTTTCCTTGTTGTATTTCCTGATTTCTTCTTCTTTTTCCCTAACATAATCGCGAATTAAAAGGAATTTTTCCAACCGGATCATCAATGCACTGTCACAAAGTTTAATCGAGTTCATATCAATGTTAATGGCTCGTTTAATTCTGCGTCCACCTGATTCTTCCATTCCTTTCCAGTTTATAAACGATTCGGTTACCATGGAATAGGTAGGAATGGTTGAGATAGTCCGATCCCAGTTTTGTACTTTTACCGTATTTAAGGTAATGTCAATTACAGTGCCGTCGGCGCCCCGGCTGCGCATTTCAACCCAGTCGCCAATTTTTACCATATTGTTTCCCGAGAGTTGAATGGATGCAACAAATCCTAAAATGGAATCTTTAAAAATCAGAAGCAAAACAGCTCCCATTGCTCCCAATCCCGCCAGTAATACTGTAGGATCGCGTTCAAGTAAAATGGAAATGATAAGTATGCCGGACAGGGAGAAAATCAGAATTTTAAAAAGTTGCAGGTATCCTTTTATGGGGCGGTGTTTTGCATACGGTGTGGTATTGTAAATGTCGAGTCCGGCATTTAACAGCGAATTCAGGACGAATATGAAAATAAATACAAAATAGATTTGGGCAGTTTTGGTTAAAAATCCGGCCAGCGAAAAATAGTAATCTTTTGCGAGCATATTTATTGTTGCTTCACTCAATTCAGTAAGTTCCTGGTGAATTATCGGATAGGAAAAATCGGCTGAATGATAAAGTATAAATGCGGGGATCAAATGTGCCAGATTTCTGAAAACATTCCGGTTAACCAGAATATCGTCCCACGACGTTTTTGACCGAAGAGCAATCCGGTTTACAACCCTTACAATAATTTGGCGGGTTAAAAAATGACCCAGCCAGGCTAATAGAAAAAGAAGAATTAAAGTAGCAAATGTGGAACCTGGTTTTGCGAAAAATTCAAGGTGTTCAACCGAACGAATGTTTTCAAGAAGAAATTTATATACAGTTCTCATTATTCTGAACGATATTTTTAATTTTAGCCAAAAATAACAAATGCAAATAATTATGGCGCGAAAGTTTCTGTTTATTCTTTTTTTGTTCCCTTTGGTAACCTTTGGGCAGGAAAACTTTTCAACATATTTTCAGAAAAAATCATTAAGGTTCGATTTTTTACTTGGAGGAAATGCAAAAGAAGTCACGGTATATTCGCAACAAATGAAACAGGAACCGCATTGGGCAGGTTCTTTAGAAAACTTGACAGATACTTTTAATTATGGAACTTACCGTTTTCAGGTTTTTGATGTAGAAAAGGGAAAACTGCTGTATTCCAAAGGTTTTAGTACACTTTTTCAGGAATGGCAAACAACAGCCGAAGCAAAAAAAACGGACAAAACTTTTTACCAGGCTGTTATTTTTCCTTTTCCAAAAAAAAAGGTTCGGCTCAGCATTGAAGCACGGCAATGGGAGGGAAACTTTAAGTCAATTTTTGAAATAGAAATCGACCCGGAAAACTATTTTATTTTAAAAGAAGTTCCTCAGCCGTATGAATCTGTTTCTATTGAAAAAAATGGGAAACCGGAAAATCATGTAGATTTGGTTATTTTGGCCGAAGGTTATACTGTTGATGAAATGGATAAGTTTGTGGAAGATGCAAAAAGGGTTAGCGGTTATTTATTCGAAGAAGAACCTTTTAAATCGAACAGGAAAAAGTTTAATGTAACAGCATTGGTGACCCCTTCGGTAGATTCAGGCACCGATATTCCAGGTGAAAATGTGTATAAAAATACCATTTTTAGTTCAACCTTTTATACATTTGATCTCGACAGGTATCTCACTACCAGCGATATGAAATCAATTTACGATGCTGCTTCAGGTGTTCCGTATGATCATCTTTATATTTTGGTAAACAGTGAACGTTATGGGGGCGGGGGTTTTTACAACTTTTTAAGTGTATGCACATCTGATAATCAGTTAACGAAAGAAGTTTTTGTGCATGAATTTGGACATGGATTTGCCGGGTTGGGCGATGAATACTACAATTCAGCTGTGGCTTATGAAGATTTCTACAACATGAAAATTGAACCATGGGAACCCAATATTACCACACTGGTTGATTTTGAAAAAAAATGGCAGTCAATGATAGAATCTTCAACTCCGGTTCCAACACCACGCGAAGCAAAGTTCTCGGGAACAGTTGGTGCTTTTGAAGGGGGCGGATACACAGCAAAGGGCATTTACAGTCCGGTTATGGATTGCCGCATGAAAAGCAACAATGCCAAAAACTTTTGCCCGGTTTGCACTGATGCCATTCAAAGGGTTATCGATTTTCATTGTAATTAAAAAAACGGACCTGGTTTCCCAAATCCGTTTTCTTTTTGCAGCTTTATTGGTTGCAGTTGTTTTGGTTTCGGGTGGTGGTTCGGCTTCAGAACAAACTCCTGCATTGCTTTCTCAGGTAAATACCGATGCAGTGCTTACGGGTTACCGTGCATTTTTCGATAAATTTGCCAATTTACCTGCAGGGGTTGCAGGAATTTTGATGGGAGCCTCATTGCTTCTTTTGATGGAAAAATTTTTGGATTCGCGCAGACACGCAATTTTATAAAAGCTGGCTGGTAAAAATATTATTTTATGAAATCCTGGCAGATTGCCGGGATTTTTTATTTTTTAAAAGCAGGCTTCTTTTACCAGGTATCTCTCCACATAAGTTTCAATACCCTCTTCAAGCTCAACAAAAGGTTTTGTATATCCAATTTCCCTGAGTTTGTCCATTTCTGCTTCAGTAAAATACTGGTAACGTCCGCGTAATTCAACCGGGGTGTCAACAAAAGAAATTTCCGGATTCATTCTAAGGCTTCTGAAAACTGCCTGTGTTAAGTCAAGGAATGATCGGGCTTTTCCTGTCCCAACGTTAAAAATTCCTGAATGTTCCTGATTGTGCATAAAATAGAGCATCACATCCGCAATGTCGTCCACATAAACAAAATCGCGGCTTTGCTCTCCATCTTTGTAATCTTTGTGGTGCGACTTAAACAACTTCATCTGCCCCGATTTATTTATGGTATTAAATGCATGAAGCACCACCGATGCCATTCTGCCTTTATGAAATTCGTTGGGCCCGTAAACATTAAAGAATTTTAAGCCAGCCCAAAATGGGGGAGTGCGGGTTTGTTTCAGTGCCCAAACATCAAAATTGTGTTTTGACCAGCCATATAAATTTAAAGGACGAAGGTTTGATAAGTTAATGTGAGTGTCGGAAAAGCCTAATTCGCCATTTCCGTATGTGGCCGCCGAAGAAGCATAAATAAGCGGCACCTGAATCTCTGAACAAATGTTCCAGAGTCTTTGTGAATAAATCAGGTTGAGTTGCTGATAAAGTTCGGGTTCAAGTCCAACAGTGTCTGTGCGGGCGCCCATGTGAAAAATAAAATCCACATCGTCGGCATGTTTAATAAGCCACTTAAAAAACTTATCCCTGTCAATGAATTTCCTGTATTTTTTACTGAACAGGTTGATATCTTTGGATGGATCATCAAACCGGTCAACTAGAATCAAATCACTGTAACCTGCCTGGTTCAGCTTTCCTGCTAAATAACTGCCTATAAAACCGGCAGCCCCTGTTATTACTATCATTCTTTCAAAGTGGTTTAATTTGGCAAAGTAAATTTAAATTGTTTACCTGTCAAAGTGGTCATTCGTATAACTTAATTTTGATTCAAATATTGTATAATTCACAAAAAAATATTTTTCAACTGAAATTTTTTGCTGCTAATTTGTTTCTTTGATAATAAGATGGAAATTTGAGAAAATGGTTGCTTTTACCTTTCGTTTTAGATATCAGTTAATTCAATTGACCTTTTTTTCTGAAAAAAAATCCATCTTTGTATGAAATTTAAGTATTATTCACCATGTGTACACCAGGTATAAACAACGCGAATGTTTACGAACGGATTGATGTTTATGATGAAAAGATAACCAATGCGCTTTCTCAAAATTATAGAAATATTTTGGAAATTTTAGGCGAAGATGCATCGCGAGAAGGACTGGATAAAACACCTGAGCGGGTTGCCAAAGCCATGCAGTTTTTGTTGCAGGGGTACAAAACCGATCCGGTGGAAATTCTAAAATCGGCCATGTTTACTGAAGATTACCGGCAAATGGTTATTGTGAAAGATATTGAAATTTACTCCATGTGCGAACACCATTTGCTTCCGTTTTTTGGGAAAGCACACGTTGCTTACATTCCAAACGGAACCATCACCGGATTGAGCAAGATTGCGCGTGTGGTTGATGTTTTTGCGCGCAGGCTTCAGGTTCAGGAACGGCTTACTTCGCAAATTAAAGACTGCATACATGATACATTAAAACCACTGGGAGTTGCCGTGGTTATTGAAGCCCAGCATCTGTGCATGCAAATGCGGGGGATTCAGAAACAGCATTCCATAACAACAACCTCTGATTTTACCGGAGCCTTTCAGAAAAATGCCACCCGCGATGAGTTTATTAAACTTATAAGCACAAAATTTAGCTAATTTTATTACAGAAATTCGAGGCAAACCGGGGCTGGCAGTTTTATTTCTTTGCCCGAAAATTCAGGAATCCCGGTTTCAGTATTAATATTGAAAACCACAATATTTCCGCTGTGTTGATTGGCCACCAGTAAAAATTTACCATCAGCAGTTATGGTGAAATTCCTTGGCCATTCGCCACGAGTTGGAACTGTTGATAGAAATTCCAGTTGTTTCGAAACAGGATCAGTTTTAAAAACAGCAATAGAATTATGGCCTCTGTTCGAACCGTAAACATATTTTCCGTCTGCAGAAACATGAATATCAGCACAGTAGCTTGTTCCGCTGAAATTTCCAGGTAGTGTTGAAATAGTTTGCACCACTTCCCGGTTTCGGCCATTTTTATCGATTACACTAATTGTGGAATTCAGCTCATTAATCACATAAATTACATCTGCATTCGGATGAAAATCAAAATGCCGTGGTCCGGAACCGGGAGGAAGATTTACAAAGTGTTGTTTTGCCGGTATGAGTTTATCTTTTTTCAGGTCAAAAATATTCAGTTGGTCGGTACCCAAATCGGCACTGAAAGCTTGTTTGCCGTTTTTCGAAAATTTAATGGAGTGGGCATGTGGTGCAGTTTGCCTGGAAGTTGGACCGGAACCTTCATTGCTAATTGTTGAACTTGCAGGATTAAGTTTTCCATCGTCATCTATTTTGTATAACGATGTGGTTCCGCCTCCGTATGTTGCAATGGCAGTAAAATTTCCATTAGGCGAAACATCAACATGGCAAGGGTCTGAACCATGTGATAACTGCTTATTCAGGAACTTCAAATCCCCGTTCTGATCAATTTTATATGCTTGAATATAACCTCCGGATTTTTCAACTTTTTCTGGAAGACGGGTAACCGCATACAAAAAGTTTCGGTTTGGAGAAATTTTCAGAAACGAAGGATTGTCAATTCCTTTGAATGTTTTAATCAGTGCAATTTCTCCGGTGGAAAAGTCAAAGCTGCAAAGATTAATTCCTTCTGCACCTTCCGAAGTAAAGGTTCCAACATAAAACTTGCCTGAATCCGAAGTTTGTGCAAAGCACTGGAAAAACAAAAACAGACTAAAAATTCCGCCTAATATTTTTTGCATCATAGTTTTAAATTTTGTTTTTGATGAAAGAATTTTTTAGCAAATTGAACTTTTTTTTGCAATAAACGCTTTTTTATGGTAACTTTTTATGCAAAAATTTAAAACGAATGTATTATGAAAACTTTACAGATTGGTTTGCTTTTAATTTTTATTTCGGGTTTGAGTGCAATAAATGCACAAAAGCTTGAAAAAGTTTGGGAAACAACGGCTGAGTTAAAAACACCGGAATCCGTTCTTTTTGATGAAGAAAAAGAAATAATGTATGTGGCCAATATTAACGGTGATCCTTCTGCAAAAGATGGGAACGGCTTTATCAGTATTTTAAACGCTGATGGAAGCGAAAAAAACCTGCAGTGGGTTAAAGGTCTTGATGCGCCCAAAGGAATGGCTCTTTATGATGGGAAACTTTACGTGTCGGATATTGACAGGTTGGTTGAAATTGATGTTCAGAGCGGTAAAATAATAAGCAGGTTTCATGCGTCAAATGCCGTTTTTTTGAATGATGTGGCAGCGTGTGGCAATGGAATGATTCTGGTTTCAGATACCAGAACAGCAAAAATTCATGCGCTTGTAAACGGCTCATTAACACTTTGGATGGAAGGTGAGCCTCTTGAAACTCCAAACGGACTGCTCACCGAAAAGGGTAAACTTTATATCGGCGATAAAAACATTTATGAAGTGGACATCAAAACAAAGGAGATTAAACAAATAATTGCTGATGCCGGTGGTGTTGACGGGCTGGAGAAAAACAATGCCGGAGAATTTGTTTTTTCCAACTGGCCAGGCAGGGTTTTCATTCACCGAAACGGAAAAAATATAAAATTGCTCGATACAACTGCCGATGAAATAAACACTGCCGATTTGGATTTTGCCTTAAAACTGGATTTGGTTCTGGTACCTACATTTTTTGATAATAAAGTTGTGGCATACAAAATTGTTGATTAATTTAGAGGCAAATAGAATTTTAAATAAAAAAACCAAATGGAAGAACCGAAAATTGCAGCAAAATTTCCTAAAATGGTTACTCTGGAGCCAGGCACTTATTTCTGGTGTGCATGTGGCCGAAGTAATAATCAGCCTTTTTGCGATGGCTCGCATAAGGGAACTGGGATTACCCCGTTAGGCTTTGAAATAAAAGAGAAAAAAGATGCATGGCTCTGCCAGTGTAAGCATTCAAAAAACAAACCGTATTGCGATGGTACGCATAAGGAATTGTAAGCAAAAACAGCCGGTTATACTTCGCGCGGGATAAAATGTGCCAACCAAATTTAGTTGGTCCCGAGCATTCGGGAGCAAAAGTGCAGTTGGCAAAATGACTTGCTCCCGATTACTCGGGACCAATTGCTTTTTGCCAACTTACATAAATGTATAAATTTATCCCGTTTTTAGTATAACACCGGCTGTTTTGTTTAGTTTCTTTTGAAATACTCTTTTCCTGCGTTGCAAATCGGACATTTATAATCGTCAGGTAAATCTTCAAACGGCGTTCCGGGAGGAATTCCTGCTGTTGGATCGCCTTCTTCAGGATTGTACTGAAAGCCACAAATCTGGCACGTAAATATATCCATATTATCACCTTTCTCCTGTTCTTTTTTTTGAGGTTCAGCCTTTTGTTTTTTCACTGGTTCCTGTTCGCCATCGAGCTTTTCCTTTTCAATATAGGTTGGTGAATTTTTTGGCGAAAGCATTTTGTATTTTTCACGGTAATATGCATAGGTAAGTGGTTCTTCGTCTGAAAGAACTTCACTGTCCAAAACTTCGCCAATAATCAGAACATGCGAGCCTACGTCCTGGGTGGCAACAACTTTGCAGTCGAACCAGGCCACCGATGAATCGAGAACGATGGGAGCACCTGTTTTTGCTGTTTTGGTTTCCACATTCCTGAATTTGTCAATTTCAGTGCCCGACATAAACCCAAATTCACCAATAAGTGAAGTGCTTGCATTTTTCCCTAAAACCGAAATGGAAAAAATCCTGCTCTGAAGAATCTTTTCTAAAGTAGCATTTTTTTTATGGCAGCTGATTGCGATTTGTGATGGCTCCGAAGTTACCTGGAAAACAGTATTTCCTATGTAACCTGCATTATTGTTGTTTACTTTGGTAGTGATAATATAGAGCCCGTAAGATAGTTTGTGAAAAGCTTTGTATTTCATATGATACCTTTTTTATACTTTTATAAAATTAATAATTCTTTCATTTTTAACATTGAAAGTAATAAAAATAAAGGAACCATGAGAAAAACTACCATTTTGACTCTTTTTTTTGTAATATTCTTTTCAACCACTTTTGCCCAGAATTTTGACGTGTTGGAAGAGAATTTTAACCAATTGCAAACGAATAATAAAAATCTGAATCACAGGCTTGATGTGGTTGAAAAAATGATTGACGATTTGCTCTGGTATCAAAAAGTGGGTGATATTGCCTATGTTGACAAATTGTATATTTACGGACCTCCAAAATGGAAAGAGGAAAATCCTTCAGCCAAAGGCGCCGGGAATCCTGTAAAGTTTTGGACTTATGTATTTATCCCGAAAAATGTTGATGTTTCAAAAAAATACCCTTTAATTGTTTTGCCACACGGGGGTGTCCATGCCGATTTTACAACGTACTATGCTCATATTGTGCGTGAATTTATTAGCCAGGGGTATGTTATTGTGGCTCCCGAATACAGGGGCAGCACCGGCTATGGAAAAGCGCATTACGAAAAAATTGATTACGGTGGCCTTGAAACAGAAGATGTTTTTTACAGCCGCAATTATATGTTTGAAAATTATGGTTTTATCGATGAAAAACGCGTGGGAATAGTTGGTTGGAGTCACGGTGGGTTGATTGCGCTGATGAATATATTTGATCACCCAAATGATTACCAGGTGGCATTTGCCGGTGTTCCGGTAAGTGATTTAATTGCCCGAATGGGTTACCACACGCAAAGTTACCGCGATTTATTTGAAGCGGATTACCATATTGGACAAAATGCCAATGACAATGTGGCTGAATACCGCCGGCGGTCTCCTGCATGGAATACCCATAAATATAAAGGGACTCCTTTGCTCATTCATACCAACACCAACGATGATGACGTAAATGTACTGGAGGTGGAGCATTTGGTTAAATTATTAAAAGCCGAAGGCAAACCATTTGAATATGAAATTTTTGATGCCTTGCCTGGCGGGCATTCGTTCGACAGGATGGATACCAAAATGGCCAAAGAAATCAGATATACAATACATAATCATTTGGCAAAATACCTCAAGCCCGAAAAACCATTCACCAATTTAAAAGATTTACAAAAGGCTGGTTACAGGTTTTAAAATTCAATTGTTTCTTCCAAATTCAACTTTTTGTTTCAAATAGGGAAAATATTAAAAAAATTTCCTATTTTGGCACTGTTTTTTAAGATTATGGACGATCACGAAAAAAAAACTTAAAAATGACCAGCCAAAAAAATAACATCAGCTACAAGGTTTTCATAGTTGAAGATAATAAACTTTACGCTCAGGTTTTGAAAAAGCAACTAGTTGATCAACAATACCAGGTTAAGGTTTTTTACAATGGAAAAGATTGTATATCAAATCTTAAGGATCAACCCGACGTAATTACCCTTGATTATACTTTGCCTGATATGACAGGTCATGAGGTTTTAAAAGAAATTCAGAAAAAAGCTCCTTCCACCAACGTCATTATAATTTCTGCCCAGGAAAGCATTAGTACGGCTATTGAACTAATGAAAGACGGAGCTTATGATTATATAATGAAAGCTGCCGATACAAGGGAAAAGCTCACCAACGTTATTAAAAACATTTATCAGTCAGATCAACTCAAACAGGAAAACACAAGACTGAAAGACGCCATAAAAGATCATTACAGTTTCAAAAAGCTTATTAAAGGAAACAGCCGCGAAATTGACCATGTTTTCAGTTTAATGGAAAAAGCTTGTCAAACGAACATCTCTGTTTCCATTTATGGTGAAACCGGAACCGGAAAAGAGCTGGTTGCCAAGGGCATTCATTACAATTCTCCAAGAAGCAATAAACCATTTGTTGCTGTCAACGTTTCTGCAATTCCAGAAGGATTAATTGAAAGTGAATTGTTTGGTCATGAAAAAGGAGCTTTCACCGGAGCCGATTTCAGAAAAATTGGAAAATTTGAAATGGCTAATTCAGGTACATTGTTTTTAGATGAAATTGCCGATTTGGACATTAACGTTCAGGCCAAACTGCTCAGGGTTATTCAGGAACGTGAGCTAATGCGGCTGGGAGGCACCGAAAACATTGCACTCGATGTGCGAATTCTTACTGCTACACATAAAAACCTGACGGCACTTGTTAATGAAGGGAAATTCAGACAGGACCTCTATTACCGTTTGCTTGGTTTACCCATTGAGCTTCCTCCATTACGGCAAAGAGGGAACGATATAATTTTGCTGGCCAAACATTTTGTAAATGAATTTTGCAGGGAAAACAAAATGACTCCTAAAAATATTACGGATGAATCCAAACAATTATTACGTACCTATCATTATCCTGGAAATATCAGGGAATTGAAGGCTGTTATGGAACTTGCATGCGTTATGACAAACGGAGATTCTATTAAGCCAACTCATTTGAATATGAGCGTGGATGAAAACGTGCAAAATTTGCTTTCCAATGAAAAATCTTTAGATGAATACAACTACGATATTGTAAAACATTTTTTGAATAAATACAACCAAAATGTAAGATTGGTTGCGAAAAAATTGGGTATAGGTAAATCAACCATTTACAGGATGTTACAAAAAAAGGAATTTGCAATGAACTAGATTTCTTCTGATTTAATTTCATTTTTTCTAAATTTTCTTTTTAATTTTTTTGCTTAAGTTTTTGTGGAGAAATAATATTTTTTACATTTGCAACGCAATACATTCTGTATTGCTTGTGTGTTTGGGGGTTAACTTAAGGGCAGCTAATGAGCTGCCCTTTCTTTTTGTCCAAAAATTTCATGTGAATTGCACTTATTTCATTTTTGTTGGTTAATTTCGTGTCCATTTTATTTATTTTATAAAAAACTAATACCGGATAAATGGCTGTTCAGGGAACCGCAGAAATTGTACTTATATATATTGTAGGAACCTTTGGTATGATAATTCTTGCCGGTGTAGTTTTTTTCTTTTTTGTTACTTACCAAAAACGGCTTTTAAAAAAGGAATTGGAAATCAATAAAATAAAAACTGATCAACAACAAGAAATTCTAAAAAACACCATTCTCTCACAGGAAAAGGAACGAAAACGTATTGCACAGGATTTGCATGATGAAGTAGGTGCAATGCTTTCTGTAGTCAAGTTAAATGTTGCTCGGATTGAACGAAAATCAGGAAATGAAGGTGCGAAAGAACTTGCTTCTGAAACAAAGACTTACCTTGAAGATGTAATCACCCAGGTAAGAAGAATTTCAAGAGCCTTAATGCCTCCCTCACTTGAAAAGCTGGGATTGGATTATGCTGTAAAAGAATTTGTTACCTGGGCGAATAAATCTGGACAAATTGAAGTAGAATATTGGAAAAGTGGACAAACTGTTAGATTAAGCTCAAAAAAGGAGCTGGCAGTTTTTCGAATTATTCAGGAGCTGGTGAACAATGCAATTAAGCATGCCCAGGCTTCAAAAATTTTCATTAAAACACGTTATGCTTCGGATTCAATTGCCATTTCTGTTTCTGATGATGGCGTTGGTTTTAAATTGGACCAAATGACTAAAACCGGTCTGGGATTAAAAAACCTTGATAGCCGCACTCAAATTCTCGACGCCCGGATAAAATTAATCTCCAGCCCGGGAAAAGGCACAACAGCAATTTTATTAATCAGTTCATTGAAATAAGTTTATGGATGGCAAAAACATTGAAGTAGTAGTAGCAGATGATCACAAACTTTTCAGGAAAGGAATCCGGTCTTTGCTTGAGGAATTTCCATTAATTGGTAAAGTGTATGAAGCAGGCAATGGAATGGAATTACTCGAACTTTTGAAACAGTTGGTTGTTTTACCTGAAATTATACTTCTGGATATTCAAATGCCTGTTATGAATGGTATTGAAGCTCTAAAACGAATCAGGAAACTTTATCCTTTGCAAAAAGTAATAATTCTTACCATGGAAGATGATGAGCAATTTATAATGCACATGATTTCTGATGGGATAAACGGATATTTGCTTAAAGATGCCGAACCGGATGAATTGGAAGAAGCCATTGTAAAAGTGGTGAAAAATGATTTTTATTTTCCTGCCGGACTGGCTCAGTTGGTGTTAAAAGGTGCCCGGAAAAAAAATCGCATAAAGCCAGATTTACCTGAATTTTCTGAAAGGGAGATGGAAGTGCTTGATTTGATTTGCAGAGAATTTACTGCTCCGGAAATTGCAGAGAAACTGGAAATCAGTCCGAGGACAGTTGAAGGCCACAGGCATAAATTGCTTGACAAATCGGGAGCAAAAAACATTGCCGGACTGGTGGTATTTGCATTGAAAAATAACCTGGTTTATTTAAAATAAAAAAGGGGTTCTGGACAGAACCCCTCTACGGATAATCCGTAACCCCTCATGCTAAAATCATTTCAGGAATAGAGAGAACGTGTTGATAGGAGAGAATGAGAAATGATAGCCGGAAGAGTTAAAATCCAGTGTGTCAAAGATAAATGGATTGAGGAATGGGGTAATGTCGTTATTTGTCTTAGTAAAATCATTAGTTTCTGTACAATTTTCTTTCACAAATTTGAGCATTCATTTTATACTAAAAAAGAGTAATTCTACGTATAGGCAATACGTAGAATTACGTGTTTGATTTTGCGTAGTTTTACGCATAAAAAAAGCCACCCAATATTGGATGACTTTTTTATCAGTCAGAAATTCAGTTTCTTATTTAATATTTGCCTGAGCAGCAGCAACGCGTGCAATTGGCACACGGTAGGGTGAACAACTTACGTAGTCCATGCCTACACTGTCGCAGAACATAACTGATGATGGTTCACCACCATGTTCGCCGCAAATACCTACTTTCAAATCAGATTTTACGCCACGGCCTTTATCAACACCCATTCTTACCAACTGGCCAACGCCTTCCTGGTCAAGTACCTGGAACGGGTCGTTTTTCAAGATTCCTTTTTCAATATAGATAGGGAGGAATTTGCCGGCGTCATCACGTGAATAACCAAAGGTCATCTGGGTAAGGTCGTTGGTACCGAACGAAAAGAATTCTGCTTCATTTGCCACCAAATCGGCGGTTAATGCCGCACGCGGAACTTCAATCATTGTTCCTACAAGGTAGTCAACTTTTGAACCTTTCTCATCGAAAACTTTTTTGGCTGTTGCATGGATTATATCAGCCTGCATTTTATATTCTTTTACAGTGCCAATAAGCGGAACCATTATTTCCGGACGTGCATCCACACCTTTTTGCTTTAGGTTAACTGCGGCTTCAATAATAGCCCTGGCCTGCATTTCGGTAATTTCAGGATAGGTATTTCCGAGGCGGCATCCACGGTGACCCAGCATGGGGTTGAACTCGTGTAAATCTTCAACCAAAGCTTTAACTTCATCAGGAGAGATCCCCATTTCCTTAGCCATTTCTTTCTGATTGGCTTCTTCGTGCGGAACAAACTCGTGTAACGGCGGGTCAAGCAAACGGATGGTTACCCCAAAACCTGCCATTGCCTCAAGAATTCCTTCGAAGTCTTCACGTTGGTAGGGAAGCAGTTTATTCAATGCTTTACGTCTTTCGGTTTCGGTTTTTGCCAAAATCATTTCGCGCATGGCTTTAATTCTGTCTCCTTCAAAAAACATGTGTTCTGTGCGGCAGAGGCCAATTCCTTTAGCTCCAAATTTGAATGCAATTTTTGCATCATTTGGCGAGTCGGCATTAGTTCTCACTGCCATGCGGGTATATTTTTCTGCCAAATTCATAATTTTGGCAAAATCCCCACTCATTTCAGGATCTTTCGTGGTAATTTTTCCTTCATATACTTTTCCGGTTGACCCGTTCAGCGAAATCCAGTCACCTTCCCGGAACTCTTTTCCGTCGATGGTCATAACGCGGGTTTTATAATTGATTTTTACCGCACCTGCACCTGAAACACAGCATTTTCCCATACCGCGGGCTACCACTGCTGCATGCGAGGTCATACCGCCGCGAGCAGTAAGAATACCTTTTGCAATGTGCATTCCTTCCAGGTCTTCGGGAGAAGTTTCAACGCGAACAAGTATAGATACAGGATATTTTGCTGCCTCGTCGGCAAAGAAAACCACCTGTCCGGTTGCTGCACCAGGAGATGCCGGCAAACCCTTCGCAATTTCGTTGGCCGATTTGATGGCCGATGCTTCAAATACCGGGTGAAGCAGTTCATCCAGTTTGTTGGCATCAATACGTTTCAATGCAGTTTTTTCATCAATTACGCCTTGTTCCAGTAAATCAACTGCAATTTTTACCATTGCAGCACCGGTACGTTTTCCGTTACGGGTTTGCAGCAACCATAATTTACCTTCCTGGATGGTAAATTCAAGGTCTTGCATATCTTTATAATGGTCTTCCAGTTTTTGCTGGGTTTCTTCCAGTTGTTTGTAAATTTCTGGCATAGCTTCTTCCAGTGAAGGAAATTTTGAAGCTCTTTCTTCTTCGCTGACTCCCTGCAATTCGGCCCATTTTTTTGAACCGGAAAGTGTAATTTCCTGAGGTGTGCGAATGCCTGCCACCACATCTTCTCCCTGTGCATTTATAAGGTATTCACCGTTGAATACATCTTCGCCTGTTCCTGCGTCGCGGGTAAAGGCAACACCAGTACCTGACGTTTCGCCCATGTTACCAAATACCATGGCCTGAACGTTTACAGCTGTTCCCCATTCATCAGGGATTTGTTCCATCCGGCGGTAAAATATAGCACGTGGATTTTCCCAACTGTTAAAAACGGCAGCAACAGAACCCCAAAGCTGTTCCCACGGATCGGTGGGGAAATCTTTTCCGGTAACTTTTTTAACGGCCGCTTTAAATCGTCTTACCAATTCCTGTAAATCTTCAGTAGTAAAATCGGTATCCAGTTGAATTCCTTTTTCTTCTTTTAATTCATCGATAATTTCTTCAAACGGATCGTGTTCTTCTTTGCTGGCAGGTTTCATATCCATAACCACATCGCCATACATTTGTATGAATCGACGGTATGAATCCCAGGCAAAGCGCGAATTGCCCGATTTTTTTGCAATACCTTCAACAGCATCGTCATTCATACCCAGATTAAGAACAGTGTCCATCATTCCCGGCATAGAAGCACGGGCGCCTGAACGAACGGATAACAAACAAGGATTGTTTTTATCACCAAACGTTGTTTCTGTAAGTTTTTCAACCATTGCAACGGCTGCTTCAACTTCCGGTTTTATCAGGTTAAATGTTTTTTCCTGACCTTCTTCGTTAAACATGGTACAAACTTCAGTGGTAATGGTAAATCCCGGAGGAACAGGAACCCCAATCAGGTTCATTTCTGCCAGGTTAGCTCCTTTGCCACCCAGAAGGTTTTTCATGTCAGCTTTACCTTCGGCTTTTCCAGCTCCAAAAGTATATACATGTTTTGCCATAAATAGTGTTTTATAATAATTAATAAAAAGAGTTCTTTAAATTTTTGGATTGCAAAATTAACGCAATTTTTTAGAATGTAAATAAATAAGAAGAATTAGAGTTTTTGGCTGGTATTGGTTATGTGCCTTAAAATATTAGGGATGGGGGGCGGTATGTTAAAATAATCTGAATAACTTGACGTTGAATTTTTGAATTTTCTTCTTATATGTTCCATTCTTAACGTTTTCAATTTTTTTAAACGAAGTGCAAATATATAAAATTAAGCCTGAGTTCAGGATTTCGAATCATAGTTTATCTTTTTGATAATGAAGAGTTAACATTCTTTAACTTTGATTGAATTTAGTTAACTGTTTTTGTTCGTACTTTTGTAATAACAACAAAAAGCAATAGAGTTTTTTCATAGAGAATAGATTTGGTTAGATTAAAAAACAGGAGTGAGAAGTTGCTCCTGTTTTTTTTGTTAAAAAAAATAAAAATAATTAATACCCCCGGTAATTCGGTTATTACCCACTCTTACAGATTTGTGATAACTGTTTCCCAAAATTCGTATGTAAATAGGTTTTCCATAAATTTTACTTTACATTTTCACCTGGCCACAAAAAAATGCGATAATTCCCAAATGTGTGCTGTAATTTTAATCCTGATTTATAAAGATTTAAACATATTATAAAAGTTTTGTGGAATTTTAAAGACAAAAAAGGGTTTTTGAATTAAACGCAGAAGGATAATTTTGGTCGAATGTAGGTTGCAATAATAATTATGAGACGACAAGCTATTTTTACTTCAGTTTTCCAATGGCTGAAAAAAACCGAAATGTTTGCACGGCCATCAAAACAATTGCCCGGCAAATGGCGGCTTTTTGAATATTATACCGAAAAGAGCGGAGAACTGGTTAATGTGAAGGAAACCCAGTTGAAACAGCAGGATATTTTTTGGGAAATTGAATTTGAAGAAGACGGTTGTTTTCAGCAAAAATCCGGTCTGACTATAAAATTTCTTGAGGGTATAGAATCCTCAGGATGGTTAGTTTCTAAAAACTTCATTACTTTAATTTACCGGGACGATGCTAGCAGAAATGAAGAATTTCAGTTTGCAATTGTAAACGATAAGCTGAAATTACTGAAAAAAGATATATCGGGGAAGATTATATTTTTCGGTTTTTTTCGGAGACTTAACTAATTGCTCTTGATACCAGTAAACAAATTATAAATGCCTGAATTTCCTTTCTGTTTATAAATTCAAAATTCTTTTAACTTTGTTCGCTCCATCAAACCGTTTAAAATTAGTTAAGATGAATTTAAAAACTTTTGTATTTTTTGGATTGATAGCGTTAATGGGATGTGCAACCACGGGCAGCAAGGTGTTGGTTGGAACCTGGGAAATTATTGAATTCAGGCTGATAGGCACCGGAGGAGATCCGGTGAGTAATGAGAAAATACTTAGAGACGCGGGCGCAGTTTGGGATATGAAATTTTCAAAAAACGGAAAATTCACTCAGAATTTCAACATGCGTCAACGCGATATGACTATGGAATCTGAAAAGGGGACATGGAAAATTAGTGAAGATTCATTAAAAATTGAGCTTGATTTTGATACTATAACTTCTTTATTGCCATATATTTATAAAATAGATGATAATATTCTGGAACTTACATTGTCAAACGATTTTTACAATACAAAAGTGGTTACCAGATTTCGGAAAAAATAATTCAGGTAACTGAATCCCTTATTTCTGAAAAAGTGGTATAAAGAGGTGTGATTACAAATCGGATGTTGTCTGGTTCTCTGAAATCTGGAATTACTTTTACCGCGTTGTTTTTTGGCTGAATCAGTGCCTGGCATATCCGGTATCCTTCAGGGTGTTTTAGAGAAATATGTG
Organism: Mariniphaga sp.; assembly: GCA_019429205.1. GTDB lineage: Bacteria > Bacteroidota > Bacteroidia > Bacteroidales > Prolixibacteraceae > Mariniphaga. The sequence continues at coordinate 41,594 of JAHYIT010000031.1, forward strand.
AACCTCTGTTTAGATAATCTGAAGGAGATACTGCAACAAAACCATATTTTTCAAGCTTTCCTTTTGTTAGAAAAATAAAGTAGTCAGTTTACTTTATGGTTTGTAATGAAATTGAAAGCTAAAAATGATTAATTTGGTCAAAAATTTTTTAACGTTTAAAAAACAATCAAATGTCAAAATTGAAATTATTCCTGCTGATTTTTCTTGGAACAGCAATTTTATCGCAAGCACAAACTGAGGACGGCGTTTTAAGGATGAATGAATTTCGGAATCCGAAAAAACGGCAGATTATTCAGATTCCCAATATCGATGGTTTTCAAACTTTAAAAAGCGATTTGCACATGCACACTGTATTTTCCGACGGGCATGTCTGGCCAAATGTACGAGTGCAGGAAGCCTGGCAGGAAGGTCTGGATGTTATGTCTATTACCGACCATATTGAGTACACGCCACATTCGGCTGATGTGAAGGTAAGTCACAACCGCGCCTGGGAGCTGGCGAAAGACCTGGCTACAGAAAATAACCTGGTTTTTATTAAAGGAACCGAAATTACCAGGAATACGCCGCCCGGACATTTTAATGCTATTTTTATTGGCGATGCCTCAGATTACATTGAGGACAGAGCAAATGAAAAGGATAAGCCGGCTGTAATGAAAGCTGTTGAGCAAAATGCTTTTATTTTCTGGAATCATCCGGGCTGGAAAGTGAATTCCATTGAAGGTTCGTATGAGTGGATTGACTTTGTTGACGAGCTAAAAAAGGAAAACAACCTGCATGGCATTGAAGTGTTTAACGGATTTGGTTTTCACAAAAAAGCGCTCGACTGGGCAGTGGATAATAACCTCGCTGTGATGGGAACTTCTGATATTCATAATCTGGTTGTTCACGACTACAATTTGGGTGATTATGTGCATCGCACCATGACCCTGGTTTTTGCCAAAGAACGCACTGCCGAATCGGTTCGGGAAGCGCTCGATGCCGGTCGTACTGTGGCCTGGGCAAGTAAATACATTGCCGGAAAAGAAGAGCACGTTCGTAATCTTTTTAACGCTTGTGTTGAATTCGGTGCATCTTTTCATACAAAAGGAGAAAGAAAGTATTTCGAAATTCGAAATTACAGCGATTTGTATTTTGAGCTGGAACTGGAATCGGGCAATGGAACAGAAAAAATTACGCTTTTCCCGCAAACTGCACAAGTTGTTACGGCGCCGGCTGATCAAAAAAGTTTGACATACAAAGTTGCCACCGCCTTTATAAGAAGCGATAAAAATCTTTTGGTTGAATTTCCTTTGAATTAAAAACAGGAATCGGTTCCAAATTTAAATGTCAAATTGTTTTATTGGAAACATTCGGTAATAATTTTTGAGATCGTGTCCATTTAAAAATCAGACCCGGGAATAATTTGTTAATTTTATTTACCGAAGTGCTTCATACATTATTTCCACCGGGTGTTTGGCTGTTTTGCCTGTGCCATCTTTAATCTGGTGGCGGCAGGAGGTTCCCGGAGCAGAAATTAAAACCTTTTCTTCTGCCTCACGCACGGCCGGGAACAGAACCATTTCCCCGATTTTCATCGATAAATCGTAATGTTCTTTTTCATACC
>JAHYIT010000199.1 GCA_019429205.1 Mariniphaga sp.
GGGTGCTGTTTATTGTTGTCATGTTTGATGCAAAGTAATATCATCACTTTATATTACAAAAAAATTATGTATTTATTGTGATGATATTACAACTTTGTATTACATAACTGGATTATGGGACTGTGCCCTTCGGGATCAAATAAGGATAAAAATACAATGCATACCATGGGGGTTAATTCAGACTCGATGTTTGATTTCATAAAATTACCATAAATTAATTGCACCAACATATAATGTAACGGTCTCCCAATATAGGAAAGATAAAATAATATGTAATTTACAGGATTAAACCTATAAAGTAGCTGCAAGAAAGGGAAATAATAGCCATGTAGTTGTTATCTGATCTATGTACAAACAAGATTGTGGTGTTTGATATAATTGGGGAATTATCAGATTAAATAAAGAGGTTGAAATATGTTCAAATTGAGATTAGTAATTGGAATGTTAATCATTACCATATTCCTTATAGGAATACCTGGAATTCAGGCGACAAGCGATGATGGTCTTGTAGCAGAATGGCATTTCGATGAGGGATCTGGGAATGTTTTAAAGGACAGCTCTGGTAATGGGAATGATGGGATTATTTATGGCGCAACCTGGGTTGACGGGAAGTTCGGGAAGGCGCTGAGTTTTGATGGTGTGGATGATTATGTTGACCTAGCAAGCATACCTTCACAGACTTATCCACTTACTATAGAGATGTGGGTTAAACCAGATAATTCTACTCCAATTGGATTATTCGATAGTGCATCTGGACAGAGAAATGTTATTCGTAATTACCATGCAGGTTATGTTGAATGGTGGAATGCTGACCCAAAAGTGACGTTAAATCTTGCGACAGATTTCTGGGTACATCTTACATTTATCTATTGGTATGATGGAAATAGGCACATTAATTATTACAAAAACGGGGTCCTTCAGACTTCTGCTACAGGAAGTGCAAATTCTGTATTAGCATGGACTACTTTCAGGCTTGGAAGCATTAATGATGGGTCTGCGGGGTGGTATGATGGTCAAATAGACGAAGTCCGCATCTATAATCGTGCCTTACCTGCAGAAGATGTTAAACAACAATATGAAAGTGGCCCAACTGCATTATCTGTTACAAAAACCGCCTCTCCAGAATCCATAAAACAGGGTCAGACCGCTATCATAACCCTTTCCGTAAAAAACACAGGCTCAACTGAAATAAGCGACATTGAAATCGCAGATACAATTCCATCTTATCTGACTTTTATTGAAGGGGAAACTTCAAAAATATATGATTTTCTTGCACCAAAGGATTCGCGACAAATCTCTTATACGTTACAATTTAATGACGTCGGGACTTTCAATTTTGAACCAGCAATTGCAACCTATGCAGACGATAAAGGGAACTACAATACAGTCGAGTCAAAGCCTGCATCTATTGAAGTAATTCGATCTATCGTTGAAAATTCTGCCCCTACACCTAAATCAACAAGTGGCAATGTAAATTCCGCAAGTGTCAACCTTCACGGAGAGAAAACAGATGTTGCTCTTGGTGAAGATGTCCTTCTGAAACTGTCTGCGGTAAATATAATCGGGAATCCTGCCATGCATGTCCAGGTCATTATCATCCCGCCATCTAGATGGAGTGTAACTTCCTCCGAATTCGCAAAGTCGGGAGCCGGCCAGTATACAACGACATATGAACTTGAACCTGGAGGAGGAAAAGATATCGAAGTGAAAATCGTGCCAAATCAGATAGGAGATGAATTCCAGGTGGATGGAAGGATAATTTATTATTTCGGAGATGATGTCGAGACGAGGGAAGACCATACTCTTTCTTTGCCTATCACGGTGCGAGCACAAGCAGATCAAACTGCAAATAATCCACAATCCACCGATACAAAATCTCCTGGATTTGCTTTTATAACTGGTTTTGTTGGGTTCGTTGCAGCAATTCTTTTAATCAACACAAAATTGAGGTTTTAACATGAAAATAATCAATGCAATATTGATAACATTAATATTGTTGGTGCCGGCGCAAGCGCAGGATGATGGTCTGGTGGCTGAGTGGCATTTCGATGAAGGATTTGGAAATGTTTTAAAAGATAGTTCAGGAAATGGAAATGATGGGACTATTTATGGTGCTACTTGGGTTGAAGGAAAATATGGCCAGGCACTGAGTTTTGATGGTGTGAATGATTATGTAGAGGTACCGGATTCACCAGAACTTAGTGGAGGAGGTAAAAGTTTAACTGTTGAAGCGTGGGTAAAACCGGAAAGTGTATCTCAACATACGGTAATTGGCAAATATAGAGATATTTCATCGAAAGATTGGGGTATTAATATCCTTCGTAATAAATTACACTTCCAATATGAATTTAAAGGCAACAATTACGATTCATTTTATGGAAATTCGATTTTAAATACTAATGTATGGTATCATGTAGCTTTTGTCTACAGTTACACTGATAAAACAACTATTTTATATTTAAATGGAATGAATGATGGAATGAGGACATTGCCAACAGATTTACCAGATACTGACACTCCTGTACAAATTGGAAGGATTGGTGGAAGCTATGGAAGCATACATCATTTCAAAGGTTTAATTGATGAAATAAAAATTTCCAATAGAGCCTTATCTGCAGAAGAGATAAAATCAAATTATGAACAAGGACCAACTGCATTATCCATCATAAAAACGGTCTCCCCACAATCCATAAAGCAGGACCAGACCACCACTATAACCCTTACTGTCAAAAACACAGGCTCAAATGAAATAAATGATATTGAAATTGCTGATACAATCCCACGTGACCTCACTTTTATTGACGGTGAAACCTCGAAAACCTATGCATCCCTGTCACCACAGGATTCACGGCAAATCCAGTATGAGGTACAATTGTACGAAGTTGGAACTTTTAACTTGGAACCAGCAGTCGCTTCTTATTTAGATGATAAAGGAAATTACAAAACAATCAAATCAAAACCTGCGTCTATAGAAGTTATTCCTTCGCTTGTTACAGACTATAATCAGCAAACTTCTAAGAAATCAAGTAGTAATGTACAATCAGCAAGTGTCAACCTCCACGGCGAAAAAACCGATGTTGCTCTTGGTGAAGATGTCCTCCTGAAACTATCCGCTGTGAACATAATCGGGAATCCTACCATGCACGTCCAGGTCATTATCATCCCGCCATCTGGATGGAGTGTAACTTCCTCCGAATTCGCAAAGTCAGGAGCTGGCCAGTATACAACGACATATGAACTTGAACCTGGAGGAGGAAAGGATATCGAGGTGAGAATCGTGCCAAATCAGATAGGAGACGAATTCCAAGTGGATGGAAGGATAATCTATTATTTCGGAAATGATGTCGAGACGAGGGAAGACCATACGCTTTCTTTGTCTATCACGGTGCGAGCACAAGCAGATCAAACTGCAAATAATCCACAATCCACCGATACAAAATCTCCTGGATTTGCTTTTATAACTGGTTTTGTTGGGTTCGTTGCAGCAATTCTTTTAATCAACAAAAAAATGAGGTATTGAAATGAGAATAGTCAGTGCAATATTGATAACGTTAATATTGCTGGTGCCGGCACAAGCGCAGGATGATGGTCTGGTGGCTGAATGGCATTTTGATGAAGGCGCTGAGTTTTGATGGGGTGGATGATTATGTTGGATTCAATAACATCCCTATAGGTCAAAGTATGACTTTATTAGTAATGGCAAAATCATCAACAACAATATGGAATATAAACGGATGGGTAGCAAGTGCAAGAGGATCTAATGGATTTATTATCCACCCGGACCAGGGTGGAAAAACATGGAAGGGGTATATTGTTGATAGTAACCCATCTTCGTCAGATTAAAATTAAATCGCCATCCTTCAACCCCCTCCCATTCCGAGTCTGTCCTACAACTATTTAATCCCGATTGACTTTAAATATTCACTCTCCCTCAAATACTTACAATTGAACATCTGCAAAATGTTTTTTTGCACATCCGTAACAGGCATAAGCTTTTTACCTTCACATTTAGTCCCCCTCACGCCCAACATTGCAACTTCACACCTTTCCAGCATACTATAGACCTTCCTCACACTACCCACATCCTCAACCGGAGCTTCCCTCAGCCTGTTCGTAACAGTCACATCCAGCAAATAAGCCAGAATGCATATCGTATAATGTGCACGTACATGATCATTGCTATACACAAATGTCGGCCGGAACTTAAGGAAAGACTTCACTTCCTTGAACCCTTCTTCCACCCTATTCTTGTCCCTGTATGCACGTATAAGTTTTTCCGGACCGAGTCTATACTCCTCCGGTTCTGTAGTTTTGGTGATATTCGTGGCCAACATCCACATACCATCTGTTAGCATTGCCTTTTCAATCGCCTCCTTTTTCCTCTCGTATTTGAGATTGAAAGTCCGAACCTCAGAACCCTCTTTCGTAATTATGACCACGCTCTCAATGCTATACTTCAAATATCCATTCACCTTAAACTTCTTCAGTATCTCATCAATCCTTTTTTCAGTCGGCTTTTCATTACGGCTCTTTTTCGCCTCCATGAGAGAGCTTTTCTCTTCTTCCAGCTCTTCCATCGCCTTCCCTATGAGCTTTTCCCTGGCCTTCCGCTGATCCTTGAGACGGTCCGGGTTAAACACCAATATGTGCCGTCTGTCACTGCTATCCACTCCCAGGTCTTCGTAGTATGTGTTATCATCATATTTGGTCAAACCTTTCGAGATTATCTTATTTTCGGTGGTCTTTTCTGTAAAGTTTTTGAACCTATCAAACTTAAAACCTTCAACCCCAGTCAACTGGTCTTTGTCCAGGGCAGTAATGTACAGGTGATTCTTGCTGTCTTCCAGATGCTTCAGGTTATCATCTGAAACCATTCCGCGATCAAAAACCATGATAACTTTTGGTAAATTGAATTTCTGTTTCCATCGATCAGCGTTTCCTGTAAGCGTTTTAACATCGGCAGTGTAATCTTCAAGAATATCCCAGGAAAATGGGTAACCTTTTGAGTTAACGAGAAGTGAAAGAACAATCTTTTTGGTTTTGAACCCGTTCGCTTTGGTTATACCAGGGTTGGCAAGCTGACAGTTTTTACCTTCGAAATACGAGTCGGAAAGATCATAAAAAATGATTCGCATGCTCTCTTCATCCGAACTTTTCAGTGTTTCGTAAAGGTATTGCTCGATCTTTTCTTTTTGCTGTTCAATCGCTGTGAGTTCACGGTAGATCCGGGATTCGTTGAAATGTGTTCCATCGATCCCAAGAATGAGGTCGCAAGTAGTTGTGTTGAACCAGTCAATGGCAGAGAGGTAACTTCCAGGATCTAAACAACGGTAGAAGGTTAGGATCTTAGCGATATCACCGGTTGATATGTCTTTTTTTCGGGTTTGACTGGTTTCTTCTGGCAATGGGAATAGCTTTGAGAGGCCCCATTCTTTATCCCATAAGTGGTTTAAAAAAGCTATGTCAAGATAATGCCAGTGGTCTTCGAAGAGCAGGTCATCAAAGGTTGTGACGAATGTTTCAGGGCTTTGGGTTATTTTTAGCGTATTGCGTATTTGCTGTGCCTGCAGTGGGGTGAGTGTCCCGAGATAGCACAAAACTTTCGTTTTGCTCTTTTTTCCTTCACGATAGGATTCTGCAAGGGAATAGTAGGTGTAGGTTTTGCCGTTCTTTTTCCGTGACTGTGAGTGTAAATACATGGTCTGCACCTCATATGTAGTATGAAACGCAATCTATAAAAGGCTTGTGATTAAAAGTCTGTCGCACACTGAAAAAGTTATAAAAGTATTTTTTGAGGAGAAATGCAGGAGGAGTAGCAATTGGAGGTAGTTATTTATAGAGGGAAAAGGTAGAATTTAGGTGAGAAACTGACGAAGATGGGTTGCAATATATTTTCCAAATCAACAGCTATGATTTCACATCTATGAGATGTTGACCACAAAGTATTTAAGGATATCTAAGGATATCCATAGTATGAGAAAAGTCCAGATTGGAGAAAAAGACTTTGTCTTACGAGAACAGGTCGAATTGATTTATGAAAAGAAGATTACACCTTTCG
>JAHYIT010000200.1 GCA_019429205.1 Mariniphaga sp.
GATCTTTTGAAACCATAACGGCTGCGGTGCCCGAAGGCTTTCCATAGCGCACAGTCACCATTTCGAAAGGCACATTTACATCCAGAATGTAATTCATGGATTCAATGTCCCAGTCCTGGTTGTGTTCGCCCGGTTCCGGATAATTGGAGCCGAGCCAAACAATTCGAACCTTTTCTGCAATAGCCGGTTCTTTCATGAGTGCAAGCGCAATGTTGGTGAGTTTACCTACCGGAAGAAGCACCAGCTTTTGATTGCGCTTTTTCATGGCCTGTTCTATAATAAAATCAACTGCTTCGTGGCCATCGAATTCAGCGGCACCAATATGGTTTTTAATTTCTTCGAACGAACCGTTGGCGCCGGTTTTCAGTGGAATTTTTCCATACAATTCACCGCAAAGCTGCATCACCCGTTTGGCCTCTTCGGAATGGTCGCTCACATCCGACTCTTCGGAATACCCCGCGGGCGAACTGGTAGCATTTACCGTAACGCCTTCCACTTTAAAATGATCGCCGCTAAAAAGCAGGTAGGCCAATGCGTGCTGGTCGTCCACCTCGTTGTTGGCATCGGTATCGAAAATAACCGGGATTTTTGAACTTTCTGACAAACTGCATGAACTGAATAAAACAGCCAGCAGCATTAAAACCGGCATAATACCGTTCACAAAACCTCTTTTAAAACTTTTACTTTTCATACTATTAAAATTGTTTTTTTTCTAAGGTATAGTATGGAACTCGCATGTGTTTTAATCAATACCTTGTGTGTAAATATTTTACATGCTCGTTTCATTTTTATTTATTTTTTGTTTGTATTCTTTTGTTTAAGAATTAATTTTTATTCATACCATACAAATATCCATACAGCACAATTTTTTGCCTGAATGTTTGCTGAGGAGTGGCTTCGCTGTTGGGAACCGAATACCGGCTATTCCAGAAATGTTCTCCCCAGGGCCAGATTTCCTTGTCTTCCGGATAGTTTCTATTTGAATACCAACCACAACCATGAATATCATCACCTTTCATCCAGCCATCGCGGCACATGTAGGGAGTCCAGCCGGGTGTTAAACCCAGGTATCCATCGCGGCGGCCGGGAGCAAATGTTTGTGTGACGCATCGTTCTCCCAAACCGGTCATCTGAACCAGGCCAAGCGGATTTCTGCCCAGTGTCCATTCTGCCTCGGCATACAATCCTTTTTCAAACAATGCTTTGTCCATTTTATCATAGGTGAGTTTGTGTGCAATTGCCACCAGCGACATTTCATTCGATGTCTGCACCATTCCTTCCCAACTGCTCAACCAGCGGGCAGCTTTAGTTGGACTTTCATCCATTTTTCCCAGGTAATCATCTTTCGCCTGGCGAATAATTATTTCTTTCATGTTCGCTTGCAACCCGGTATATTTTACGTTTTGCGGGGTGAAAATATATCCAACGGAAGCATATTGCTGTTCACAGGTTCCTGGATTGCGGATTTTGGCGTCTTCATTTATCGCCACGCTCTCCTGATTCACCACCTCCTCGTATTTCCCATCGCCGGTCAGATTAAAAAGGAAAGCTGCTGCTGTCATTTTCAGATCCCGTCCGCGTAAACCACTGACCTCAATGTCCAGCATCTTGTCTGGTTGTGCCATGGTCTGGTTATATGCTTCCAAGGCAGCATCGGTATATTTCTTTTGCAGTTTCCTGTGACCGGCTAAACGAAAGCAATCAGCCGCCATGGCGCACGCAGCAGCGACATTCCATCCCTGCCAGGCACATGGTGCTCCGGCATAATTTATATTTTCAGGAGGCCTAATATTGGTCAACCCGGTGAGATATCCTCCTTTTGAATCGCGCATGCGCAGCCACCAGTCGATTTGCCAAATGGCTTCGTCAATAATATCAGGAATACCATTGTCAATCTCAGGCACATAAAGATGATTATCGCTGAAAGCCTGAGGATTCAGGTAATAAGTTAAAAGGATGTCAAAAACGCAAATAAAATTCACCGGTCGCTGGTCGTTGTCATAAGCATCGCTCCAGCCGCCCCATGTGGCTTCTGCTATTTCGCCGGTTAATTCCTCGCTGTAAAACTTTCGATCATCGGGGTTCTTGCCGGTGACCATGTTCTTTTTCGAAATATAAACTTTAAAGCCTTCTGGTTCAACTCTCTGCTTAAACAGCGGGCGACGTGAAAACGGAAAATCTCCGGCAGGTTTTTCTTCACATCCCATACGCTGATAAAACATGCCTTGCATAGCCACCTTAAACGGCTCACTAAACGTATTAGACCCTATCTTAAAAACAGGGCTGCAACCTATTCCCTCAACAACCAAACGGTACTTTCCTGCTTTATGAAATGCCGAAAAATCACATTCCCACACATCGGCGCCTGTCAGGTCAAAGTCAACGCCGGGTTCTGCTCCGTTCGGCATCCTGAATTTCAGTTTTCCTGAATGGACAATTTTCTCTGAACCGACTTCGTACAAATGCCATGGCGAACCGGTAAACCTGCTGAAATCGCGCGCGCCACCATCGCCCAACCACAAATATACATCGGCAAATTTGTGAATCGCTTCGGCTTCATAACCGATGTTTGAAATTTTAATTGCAGGAGATTCCGTGGTGAATTCATTGTAATTAAAAACTTTCAGGTTATCTCCGGCGTTCAGGTTTTCATCAATTTCAATCCGGTATGATTTTCCGCGTTGCAGGGGCGATGGCAATTCCAGGTAAATCCAGTGGTGCATCACCGGTTTTCGTTCGTCATGCGCTGCTTCCCATACTTTTGATTTGCGATAGACTCTTACCGGATGTTTTCCTTCTTTTCCATATGAATTATCTTCAATTGAAATGATTTTAAAATTGGAAACCTGTTTTATTGATGAAGTATTCAAAGGTTCACCAAAAGGGATATACTGATCTTTGTCCGGACACAAATGCCAGTTTTCGGTATGATAATAATCCCAGCCATTGCAGGAGCCACTGGTGTTGTCGTCCCAATTGTATTCCACCATTCCGTCCTGAAAATGAAGCACGAGACATTGGTTGTCCACCGAAAGAATTTCAACTAATTTAGCCGCCTTTGTTGCTTCCGAAATAATTATAAAACAGATTACTGAAAATATAAAAACAATTTTATTCATCATAAATAGAATCAGGTAATTTAATCAATCACTTTCACAATGGCCACATACGACCGATGATCTTTGGGAGCAAGCGTAAGAATACGCTGTGGTCCCCACCAGTCGGTACCGTCAAAATTATCCCATTTTGCTTCCATAATTTGTTCTTCGCTCCAGGTTAGTGATGCAATATCGAGCCATTTCACGGAAACTTTTTTGATTTCGATCCAGGGGTCGAGATGCACGGTTGCCCTGCCGCCGGGGAAATATATGGCGTATTCGTTACCAATATTCGCCATGCAGTATGAATCAACCGAGTTGCCCACTGTTGAGAAGGCTTCGTAAGGTTCCGCGTTAAAAAGGTCAAATTCTGCCAGAAACATACTTACGGCGCGGAGGGTTTGCTCAGCTCTTTCCGACAATCCTATACCCCAGCCCCAGGCGCCGCCGTCTCTCATTGCCGGCCGGTGGAAACGGGAGGATGCCGCTCCTCCAAAAACATTGCGCCAAAACCTTTCCACGGCTTCCTTTTCGGTTCCCGCAGCAGTATTGTTTCCAACTCCCTGACCATAAACTTTTTCATTGTTAACAGGCATAGGGCCTTCATCGCTCAGGGCAATCATTTTCCGCCAGAAAAGCAGGTTTTCCCAGTGTTTTTTACCTACCGGGCCCAGTGCATCCTGGTTGTTTTGCGAAACATCGGCAAATGAATAAATATCGCGGTGCTTCATTACCCGGCGCACCGTTCTTTCGGGTGCAAAAAGCATGGTGGTAACATAAATCTCCCTTTCCTGTTTTTTAGCAGCTTCCTTTATGTAGGTTGCCCAGTAGTTATCCCATTCGGGGCCCAAGCCGCTTTCGTTGCCAATATTATACAGAACATTTCCATATTGTGCTGTAATGGAAATCAGTTTATCTACAAACCGGCGCTGGTAATCGAGCACTGTCTGGTTATTTTTCGAGAGCGAACCTCCGTAATAATCCCATGCATTCGTTATGGTGCCGGGTTCCCAGTTGATGTTGTTCTCCGGATTGAGTGGATGAAGTTTAAATCTTCCGTAAACTTCGTCGCCCGAAAGGTCGAACCAGTCCCAAAGCGTAATTTGTGCAATAATATCCCTTTTTTGCGTTTCTTCGAGAAAAAACCGGAGTTTGTCCCAGTATTCTTCATTCCACTGGGTTAAATCGTACTTACCGGTCGGAAGAAGTTTTGCCGCATAGGTATCTCCCTCGTTGCGGTCACTCATGGTGTTTCGCACATAGTTGCCACCTGCTGCCTTCATCCTGTCCAACTGATCTGTCAGAACTTTGCCTGTCCATTGCCAGAGATTATCACGGTCGCTGGCTCCAATAAGCATAATGGGCTCGCCTTTGTATTCCCAGTACCAGGTATTTTTGCGGTACGGCCGGATGGAGCTGTCATTATTTATTGCGGCTGAATTTGCTTTTTGGCTGTTTTCGGCCTGACCAGGGAAAGCAAAAAACAGCATTACTCCCGTAACAATCAATGTGAAAATAGTTTTTCTCATTTCTTTTCGTTTACAATGAATATTAATCTGTTTTTTTAATGAATACCGCCCACTGTTTGCCGGATGGTGTTTTCAATTTGCCCGGAAAATCCATGGTTTCAGTCCTGCTCCATTCCGAAGAAAGGATGTCCAGCCATTTCACTTCATATTTGCCGTTGGGTACATTTAATCCAACTTCTCCATTGCCCGGAAAATAAATGGCATATTCCATCCCTTCAACGGCGAGGCAGTAGGCTTCATTCTCCTCCCGGTTAGTTAGCAGGTGATTTGCCGGTTTATGATTGAAAAAGTCCATTTCACCGGTGAACATCCGCATACTTTTAATGTTCGACAAGGCTGCAACGCTGTTGCCCAAACCTGCATCCGGCCTGTGAAAACGTACCGAAGCACACCCGGCAAAAACATTTCGCCAAAACCGTTCCTGGCCATCTTGGGCAGATCCGTTCCATCCTCCGTCGCCGGCTCCGTACATTTTTGTATTATTTATGGGCCTTAAAATTCCCGATTCCTGAACCTTTTTCCAAATGTAGTATGCCGTTTCAAAATGTACCTGGCCAACCTGAGCATTGTGGTTGGAAATATCGATAAAGGAAAAATTTTTGGGGTCATTCAGTGTAACCGAAACATTTGAACGCAAAGTAAAAAAATGGGTTGCGGGACTTTGCATAGCAGCCCCTTTAACCGCGCCACCGGTTGGATCAAACGGATCAAACATTTCGGTTACTTCAATGGAAGTGTTTTGCTCCTCAGCCTTTTTCCGGATATATTGTGCCCAGTAAACCGACCATTTGGGATCGGCCTGGGTTTCGTTGTCGATACAATAAAACACATGATCGCATTTCAAACTTTCAGACAGCAATTTATCCACAAATTTTTGCTGAAATGCCAGAACTACCGGCCTTGTTTCGAAATTAAACGGATCGGGCAACGGAAGCACCGTATTAAAAAACGGGTTGATTATTTCCTGTCCGTTCGATCTGAAAATGTTAAACATTCCCGATTCTGATTCGCTGTAATTGCTGTTGTTTGCCGGATTAAACGGATTCCGTTCCCAGGCGGTTTTGCCATTAATGATGTGAGAAGTGCGGCTGTAAAAATCGTAAGTTGCCCAAATTTCAATCTGAACAATAATTTCCCGTTTTTGGGTAGCCTGCAAAAAATACTCAAACTTTTTCCAGTACGAATCATTCCACTTTTCAAGGTCGAACAATCCGGTTTGCGTGTCCCTGTAAAAAGGAAATTCATCCCCTTCGTCGCGGCTCGACATGGTGCACCTCAGATAATTTCCCCCGTGGG
>JAHYIT010000001.1 GCA_019429205.1 Mariniphaga sp.
GAACCCTTCTTTTTTTCGCAGGCCGAAAGTAAAAACGATAAAAATATTTATGCTGAAATCATGAAGTATTTTGTGATTTTCGGATTGTTGATTTTTCTGGGAATGATGCTTTATATTGATGTAATAAAACTGATAATTCCTTTAGAATATGCAGAAGGGTTTTCCATTGTACCGGTTATTATGCTGGCCAACCTGTTTTTCGGCATTTATTTTACACTTTCGTTGTGGTACAAACTTACCGATATGACACGTTACGGAGCCTATATTTCCATTATGGGAGCTGTTATTACCATCACACTTAATTTTATTCTGATTCCGCAATTTGGATACAAAGGTTCGGCTGTAGCACTTTTAATCGCCTTTTTTATCATGATGGTGGTTTCCTATTTTTTTGGTCAGAAATATTATCCTGTTCCATACAATCTAAAACGAATTGGCACCTATTTTTTGGTTGCTGTTGTTATTTATATTTTATCACTCATTTCGTCCTCCCAACCGGCTATCATTAAATTTCCTGTGAACACATTCTTATTATTTGGTTTTATTTTCGCTGTTTATAAACTGGAAAAAAGTCAGTTAAAGCGATTATTTAAACGAAAAATGACAAAATAAATGAATTAAATATCAAAAAGTATTAATTTTGCCCGAATGAAAATATTTAAAGGAAAAACTATTGCAATAGCCAGCGATCATGCCGGTTTCGATAAAAAGCAAGTCATTATTCATTTTTTCGAAGAGAATGGAATTTTTTATAAAGATTTTGGCTGTTTTTCAAATGAAAGTTGCGATTACCCCGATTATGCCCATCTTATTGCCGATGCCATTGATAAAGGCGAGTACGACACTGGTATCACCTTTTGCGGAAGCGGGCAGGGAATCAGCATAACTGCCAATAAACATCAGAATGTACGTTCAGGATTATGCTGGAACCCTGAAATTGGAGCTTTGGCGAAACAGCATAACAACGCAAATATTTGTGCCATTCCTTCAAGATTTGTAACCGACGAAGAAGCCGTTGCAATTGTAGAAGCCTATTTAAATGCCGAATTTGAAGGAGGACGACATGCCAGAAGGATAGCCAAAATACCGTTGAAATAATTAGGTTTATATATTTAAAATTTACTGATATGCTTTCCAATACTTGTAAATATGCTCTGAGAGCTCTTATCTATCTGGCGAAATTTTCCAAAGACAACAAAATGATTGGAATCAAGAAAATTTCGGAAGACCTGAAATTGTCGTCGCCTTTTTTGGGTAAAATTTTGCAAAACCTTGTAAAACAAAAATTGCTGGTTTCAACCAAAGGACCAAATGGTGGTTTTGCCCTGGCAAAAACTCCGAACGAAATCACCTTAATGGATATAGTGATCAAAGTGGATGGTGAAGAATTTTTTACCAATTGTTTGATTGGGCTTGAATCGTGTAAATCGCATGATTTGTCGAAACCTTATTGTCCGGTGCATTACCAGTATGAAGCGCTTCGGCAGGAAATTGCAAAATTTTACAAGGAAACTTCGCTGAAAGTTATCAGCAAAGACATTGAAAAGTACGAGGACCTGATGAAGCTTTAGACTGGTTCTTTGGAAGTTTAAGCGTATTTTTCCCACTTTCGTCCCGAAATAAAAATAAGGAAGAAAATTGTTGCTGCTGCAATTCCGGCACTGTTGGCTATCAAATCATAAAAGTTGCTGCTTCTCGAACTTGATACCACGTGCTGAATGCCCTCCAAAACTGCTGCAAGAAATAGGGCAACAGTCGGAGCATATAAATAATGGTTTAGTTTTAGCTTTTTGAAAGGCACAAAAAGTAAAAGACAAAAAATAAAAAATAACCCGAAATGGACGAGTTTATCGAAATGCGGAATGTTCAAAAATGGAGTTTTGGGAAGACTGCTCGCAGGAATAAACAGTCCGTAACAAATTATTGCTAACCAGATTAAGGGTTTAAAAAATATTTTAAATATCATCCATTCTATTTTAAACGGTGCAAAATAACAAAATCTATGGCAGGAATTTATATTCATATCCCTTTTTGCCGGCAAAAATGTTACTATTGCGACTTTTATAAAACCGTAAATACCACACAAACAGATAATTTTCTTTCTTCTTTAAAAAAGGAGGCCGCACTTCGAAAAGATTATATTTCCGAAGAAAAAATTAAAACCATTTATTTCGGTGGTGGAACTCCTTCTGTTTTAAATGAAAATCAACTTTTTTTTATTTTTAATTTTTTGAGCGACTTTTTTTTAGTTGAACCCGAAGCCGAAATTACTTTCGAAGCCAATCCTGATGATTTAACAAAAGAATATCTTCAAATGCTTAAAAATGTGGGGATTAATCGTTTAAGTATAGGTATTCAATCATTTCAGGATGAGCATCTGAAAAAAATGAATCGCCGGCACCAGGCAAAACAGGCCATTCAGTCCATAGAAAATGCTGCTTCGGCTGGCTTTTCAAACCTCAGTGCCGACCTCATTTACGGATTGCCGGGTTTAACCCTTCAGGAATGGAAAAGTAGTCTGCAACAAATGTTCAGGCTTCCGGTGGTTCACCTTTCTGCTTACCATTTAACATACCACCAGGGCACGCCGTTTTATACCTGGCTAAAAAAAGGAACTTTAAAAGAACTATCTGAAAATGATAGCATTAAACAGTTTAATCTGTTAATTGACGAAGCTGAAAAAGCAGGTTTTGAACAGTATGAAATTTCAAATTTTGCCCGCAATGGATTGTATTCCAAACACAATTCAGCTTATTGGACGGGTGAAAAATACCTTGGGTTAGGCCCCTCCGCTCATTCGTTTAACGGAGATTCACGCCGCTGGAACGTGGCACATGTTGATGGATACATTCTCGGAAGTGAAAATAATTCTTCGGGGTTTGAAGAAGAACAACTTTCAGAAAAAGATAAGTTTAACGAATACATTTTAACCCGGATACGGACGAAATGGGGAATTTCTGTTTATGAAATTGAGAAGTGGTTTGGGTTGAAAATTGCCGGACAGGTTGAAAAAGAAGCGGAAAAATATTTGCTTAGCGGAAAAATGAAAGAAACAAATGGCATTTTCACACTCACCAGAAAAGGCCTGTTTGTTTCAGACGACCTGATGACAGATTTTATGATTATCTGATTGTTAACCAAATAATTGAATCACACCATTAATTTTATAAATATTGTTAATGCCAACGAGGTCTGTTTTAAAAATTCTATCTTAGCGGGTCTTTTAAAAAGCTGATGGATGTTTGTTAAAATAGTAAATGAATCGAACAATCCTCTACCGGAATACAGCACAGAACTTTCGGCAGGAATGGATTTGCGTGCATATCTGAATGAGCCGGTGGTTTTAAAACCGCTCGAGCGGAAATTAATTTCCACTGGTTTATATATTGAGTTGCCAAAAGGTTACGAGGCTCAAATCAGGCCACGAAGCGGGCTGGCTATTAAAAAAGGAATTACAGTGTTAAACACTCCGGGAACCATTGATGCTGATTATCGGGGCGAAATAAGGGTGATTCTTGTAAATCTTTCCAACGAGGATTTTGTTATTGAAAATGGCGAACGAATTTGCCAAATGGTCATTGCATCGCACGAGACTGTGGAATGGAATTTGGTAGAAGTGTTGAACGAAACACAAAGAGGAGCAGGCGGTTTTGGTCACACCGGAAAAAATTAATAACAACCGGAAAAAATTCCATAGAAAGTATTTCGTTTAATTTCCGGGGGAATGAATGAAATACCAAAATAGTTTCTTATGAAAATTTAATTGAAAAACATGAATAAAACAATGATAAAATGGATGCTGATGTTCCTGCTGTCAGGTTATATATTTGCCTGTTCAGGAACAAAAGGCATTACGCAGAATAGTATTGAAAATACCGAAAATCAGGAAGTTGAATTAAACGAGAAGGAACTTCCGTTAGAAGAGCAGAAACAAATGCAATTTGATTACATGTTTGTGGAAGCTCTAAAGGAGAAAAGCCTGGGCAATCCGCAACAAGCTATTCAGCTTTTATCGGGGTGCCTCGAAATAAATCCAAATTCTTCGGCAGCCATGTACGAACTGGCAACCATTCATGCAGAAAATAACGATTTTACAAGTGCTTCCCTGCTTTTGGAAAAAGCCATTCAACTCAATCCCGACAATAAATGGTACAGTTTGTTGCTGGCCCAGATTTATCAGCAAACCCAGCGATTTAATAACGCTGCAGAAATATATGACAAGCTTTTACAGCAGGAACCTGAAAACCTTGAATTTTTGTATATGAAAGCTGCGTTGCTTTCCAATGCCAATAAAATTCAGGAGGCTATTAATGCCTACAACACGCTGGAAGAGAAAGTGGGTGTGAATGAGCAGATTTCTGTGTCAAAACAACAATTGTATGTTGAAAATAACGAGGTGGAAAAAGCCTTTTGGGAAATTGAAAAATTGATAGAAAGTAACCCTGACGATCCGAAATATTACGGGTTGATGGCCGATCTTTTTCAAAGCCAGGGCGATTCTATTAATGCCCTGAAATATTACCGTAAAATTCAGGAAATAGATCCTGAAAACGGTTTTGTGCACTTTTCTCTGGCCAATTATTACCTGCAAAACGGAGAAATGGAAAAATCGTTTGAAGAAACGAAAATGGGATTTCTAAGTCAGGACGTTGATTTGCAAACCAAACTTCAGCTTTATATGATGTTAACTGGTAACCCGGCTCAGTCTGGCATTCAGCCTGAACAGGAAAATGAGTTGATTGATATTTTGCTGGAATCTCACCCCAACGAGCATATTGTTTATACAGTAAGGGCCGAAAGCCTTTTAAAAAGCAGAAAACTGGAAGAAGCACGCACCGAACTTTTAAAAGCCCTCGATATTGAAAAAAACGATTATATCCTTTGGGAGCGTGTGTTGTTTATAGACAATGATTTGCAGGACTGGCAGGGTTTGTACAAACACAGTACTCAAGCAATGGACTTATTTCCCAATCAGCCACAGATTTATTTTCTGAACGCTGTAGCCTGCATTCAACTCGAAAAATACGACGAAACTGTAACCGTTTCAGACGAAGGACTCATGTACGTTTTAGGCAACAAACGGATGGAAGGTCAGTTTCTGATGTTGAAAGGCGAAGCGCTTTATAAAACTGGCAAAAGGAAAGAAGCTTTTGCATTGTTCGACAAATCAATTGACCTTGACCCAGATAATCACATCGCCCTGAATAATTACGCTTACTACTTGTCGCTTGCAGGAGAAAACCTGAATAAAGCAGAACAAATGAGCGGTAAAGTAATTGAACGTTTTCCTGATAATGCAACCTATCTCGATACTTATGCCTGGGTGCTGTTTAAAAAAGGAGAATACAAACTGGCCAGGTTTTATATGGAATCGGCCCTTAAATATGGAGGAGAGAACAATGGAACTCTTCTGGAACATTATGGCGACATTCTTTTTAAACTTCAACGGACTGAAGAGGCAATAAAATACTGGCAAAAAGCCAAAGATTTGGGTGAGGTTTCAGAACTTCTGAATAGAAAAATAAATGAACGCAATTATTTCGATGAATAGATGAAGAAGTTATTCCTGAATAAAAACAGCAGGATTTTTATTGTGCTTTTTATACTGGTGGTGGCGTTTTCTTCATGCCGCACCTCCCGCGATTTTGCCACCGAACGAATAAGGCCAATGGCGCCGGAAAAACTGCTGGAACAAGTGGAACAGAATGCATTTGATTATTCTGATTTAACCATTCGCCGAATCAACGTCCAGTTTTCAAACAGCAATTCAAAAACCAGCTTCAGGGCAAATCTGAAAGCCCGGAAAGACGATAAAATTCTGGCATCTATCAGTAAAATTAATATTCCGGTTGGCCGGATACTTCTTACTCCCAACAATTTAACTTACGTCAATTACATCGATAAAAGCTATTTTGAAGGCGATTATTCATTTTTAAGCAGTTTGCTGAATTTCAACCTTTCCTTTGAAACTATTCAGGCGATTATTTCAAATAAGGCTGTTTTTTCTTATTCAAAAAACAACCATACAAATTTTAATTCTTTTGTTGAAAATGGAAAATATGTTTTGCAAACGGCAAACAATACTGAAAATATTAAAACCGGTGGATTAAAGAGTTTTTTTCCCGGACGCGGACTGCAGACTTCCAGTGCTGACAAAACATTTGAAAACAATATTGTTAGAACCATGTATTTTAATCCTCGGAATTTTACCCTTGAGAAGTTAATTTTTGATGATTCAAAGAATGGATGGAATATGGAGGTGAATTTCAGCGATTTTGAACGTGTTGAAAAAAAGGATTACCCGGGTTCAATCGACTTGAAAATAGTATCACCCGACGAAACAACAGAGCTGAAAATAAAACTGAACGGATTTTCAACTGAAAACATAGATTCAATTGATATAAATATTCCCGACAGTTATCAACAAATCAGGGCACGTTAGCAATTACATCATAAAAATCCGGAAATCCATCAGGATATGAGGACACTGGCACTTGCTTGCATATTTTTAATCTTTCAGGTTTCTGCACAGGCGCAGGCCCTTACCGACTTGCAGCTGCAAAAAGAAAATGCTGCAAAAGAAATTGAATTGACTTCCCGTTTGTTAAATCAGGTGCAGCAAAAAGAAAGGTCTTCGCTAAACACTCTGCAACTATTAAATAACAACATCAAACAACGCAATACCATAATTTCGAACCTGAACGCTGAAATAAAATTATATCAGGAATTTACTCAGAACAATATCCTGGTTGTTGAAATGCTTTCAGAAGATCTTGAAAAAATGAAAGCCGAGTATGCACAGCTTATCAGGTTGGCTTATTTGAGTAAAAATGCAGGCAACCAGTTGTTATTTCTGCTTTCGGCCGGGAATTTTAACCAGGCCTACCGGCGGTTGCTTTACATGAGAAGATATACTCAGTTCAGGAACAACCAGGCTGCTACCATGAAAACTTTACAGCATTTGCTGAATGAAAAAGCCGAAAACCTTGAAAAGTTGAAAGCTACCCGCGAACAACTGCTTGCTGAAACACAAAATGAAACACAAAAATTGGCTCAGGAAAAAAATCAGCAAAACCAGGAAATCCAGAAATTAAAAAAACAGCAACAGGATTTAAAGCAAAAACTGCAGCAACAACGCCGTATTGAACAGCAATTGGAGCGCGAAATTCAGCAAATAATTGAAGAAGAAGCCCGCAAAAACCGCGAGGCCGGTGAACCGGCTTATGCACTTACTCCTGAACAATTGCTGGTGGGCGAAAATTTTGAACAAAACAAACAACGGCTTCCCTGGCCGGTTGAACGAGGCGTGATAACCGAACGGTTTGGTATTCACCGCCACCCGGTATTGGAAAATGTTCAGGTTAGAAACAATGGTATAAATATTTCCACCGAACCTGGTTCAAAAGTGCGTGCGGTTTTTAATGGCGAAGTGTCGCGTGTTTTTGGTATCTCCGGTGGAAATTCAGCCATAATTATCAGGCACGGAAACTTCCTGACCGTTTACTCCAACCTGCAGGAGGTAACGGTAAAAAAAGGCGATAAAGTTTCGGCCCGGCAAAACATTGGTACGGTTTACACCGATTTCGAAGACGGAAATAAATCGATTCTGAAATTTCAGATTTGGCGTGAAAACCAAAAGTTGAATCCCGAGGAGTGGATAGGCAGATAAATTTTACTTTTTCACGAACTTCCTTTGTAAACGGCTTCCCAAGACCTTTTCTCCTTTGGTTATACCAAATGGCAGCCTCTTGGATATCTTTTTTAGCCAAAGGCAATATTTTTGGTTTATACATCAAAGTTTATTTTCAATATCGTCCATGGCAGAATCAAAATCCAAAGCAGAGTCAGGGTTTTTATGATAATGTTCAAGACGTTCTTTTACCAAATTCAAATGCCACGAAGGAATTTCCATTTCTTCTTCTTCAATCCCTTTGTATTTGTTTTTTAACTCATTCCATTCATTTATAGGAATGAATACACCTGTTGTTTGACCCTTGCTATCTGAGATGTATTGTAAGTTCATGATATTTGAATTTTGAATAAACTATCATACAAATTTACGGAAATATAAATCAGTTAAAATATTTATGAGTAACAAGTTCTGTTTTTTACTTCGAAACCACATAATAAACCGCAGTGGTAAAAAAGTTGCGAACCCACGGAATAGTGGAAATTAATTTGGATTGCCGGCGAGGTTTTAATCCGAATTTGGTTTCGTAATTCGGGTTGATAAAAAAGAAGGTACGTTTTTCGATGGTGTAGTTTTCCTTTTTCAGTATCCGTTCGAATCGATCGATTGAAATTCCGGTTTTCTTTATCTCCATCAGGCCTGCCACACGCGCTTCATTTTTTTCGAAAGCTGATAGAATCCAGCGGTACATACCGCCGGGAAGCAAATGAAAATAGGGTAATTTTGACAAAAAATTGCTGCTGCAAATTTGCTGGTGCCCGCCAAACGGATTTTGCCATGGCGGAAAACCCAGGAAAAACTTACCGTCAGGTTTCAGGAATTTTTTAACGTAACCCATAAACTTTTCCTGGTTGGGAATGTGCTCAATCACATCGCGCATTAAAATGAGATCAAACATTTTTCCCTTTAAATCTGCTTTGTATATGTCTTCACAAACCAGCTTTAGGTTTTCTTTTTTCGGATGTTTTGCAAAAAATTCACTGGCCAGTTCAATCCGTCCGCACGAAATGTCAATACCGGTAACTTTGCAGCCCAAATCCAGAAATGGTTTCAGATTTCCGGCTTCGGCACAGCCAATTTCCAGAACTTCGGTTTTTGGCCCTGTTTTTAATATATCTTCCAGGTAAGGAATAACGTGTTTTTGGGTGGTACGTGCCTGTTCGTTAAAGTACCTTTTTTTATCCTGATGGCGTTCCTGCATGGAGATTAAATATTGGCAACGCGTCGCAAACCGGGCGTATCCAGAAACTTAATTTTCCTGCCCTGCAACTCAATCAGTTTATCCTGCTTAAATTCAGAAAGCAACCTGATGACTGATTCGGTTGCCGTTCCCACCATGTTGGCCAGTTCTTCACGAGTAAGTGAAATTTGCAGGGTATTCTGTTTGTCCAGTTCAAAGTTTTCCTTCAGCAGCAGTAAAACTTCTGCCAGCCGTTCACGCACGGTTTTCTGGGCTATGTCGGTAATATAATCATTTGCTTCGCGCAATTCATGGCAAACAATCTGCAACATGTGGTGCGAAAACTGCCAGTTGTTTTTAATCAGGTATAGCAGCGTTTGGTAAGGAATGTGGCACAACACCGCTTCATCAATAACTTTGGCGGTGGTGCAGGCCAGTTCCTGGCTCAGCAGCGAACGGTAAGCAATTATTTCGCCGCGTTTGGCAAACCTGATAATTTGTTCCTTTCCGTCAATTCCGGTTTTGAATATTTTTACAATTCCGCGGGTAACACAGAAAAATCCGGTAAGCCTGCTGCCTTCGCGGTAAATTACTGTGCCTTTTTTGTAAAGCGAACAGGTTTTTTCGTAATTCAGACGGTTAAACTCCTCCTCGTCCAGTTTTTTAAATAACTGAAATCCAATCAAATCGGTTTCTTCCTCAGTTGGCCTTTTAATAATGCTTCTCATTTGCGCTAAGTGTTATAATTATTTGCATGTTTCTGCCCCATGCAGTGCCTGCCAGTTTGTTAAAGACCCTAAAGATACAATTTCACGGAATATTTGAAAAACTATTTATATAGATAGTTGTATATCGTATATTTGCTATTCAAAATAGTTGAATTATAATTAAAAAGAATACTAATATGAAACATATTGTAGATTTAGCCTGGACCGATAAAGTTGCATTTGAAGCCGATATGGACGGGCACAGGGTTGTAGTTGATGCTACAAAAGAGTCTGGTGGAAACGATTTGGGACCCCGTCCCAAAAAATTAATGTTGACCGCCCTGGCAGGATGCACCGGAGTGGATGTAATTATGATTCTGAAAAAAATGAAAGTGGAACCCGAAGCATTTAATGTAATTGTGGAAGCGGATGTTACTGATGAGCACCCGAAACATTACAGCAAAATGAAAGTGATTTACCAGTTTAAAGGTAAAGATTTACCCAAAGAAAAGCTGGAAAAAGCGATAAAACTTTCT
The DNA here is from genome assembly GCA_019429205.1 of Mariniphaga sp. Taxonomy (GTDB): domain Bacteria; phylum Bacteroidota; class Bacteroidia; order Bacteroidales; family Prolixibacteraceae; genus Mariniphaga. Next base: position 10,114 of record JAHYIT010000001.1, read on the forward strand.
GAAGAAAAATATTGCGGGGTAACTGCCGTTTACAAAAAAGCTATGGATATGGAAAGCGAAATCAGGATAGTAGAATAATTGGAATACATTTTTAATTTTAGCAAAAGCAACTAAAACGTTGCTTTTTTTTGTCCTTTGAACAAAATAAAGACTTTTTTGTCTTTATAATTGAAATTAAAAAACAAAAATTAAAAATAATGAAAACAATTGGAAAACTAACAGGAACGATTACACTGGTTGCCATCCTCGCCATGCAGGTACTGGCAGGCGATTTTAAACTGGACAAATCGAATAGCACAGTAAAATGGAACGGAAAAAAAGTAACAGGAGAACATTACGGAACCATTGATTTAAAAAGTGGTAACCTGGAAGTTGCCGACAATAAAATTATGTCGGGAACTTTTCAGATGGACATGACCACTATTGTTTGCGAAGACCTTTCAAATGAATCCATTAACAAAAAGCTTGTTGGACACCTGAAATCTGACGACTTCTTTTCGGTTGACAAGCACCCGGTATCTACCCTGGTCATTAAAAAAGCAAAACACAAAGTGGGAAACACACATTCGTTTACCGGACAATTAACCATTAAAGGAATTACCCATCCGGTAACCTTTGATGCTGAGTTAAATGTTTCAGGTAATAAATTAAAAGCCAATGGCAAAATTGAAGTTGACCGTACTTTATACGACATTAAATTCAGGTCGGGCAAATTTTTTTCCGACCTGGGTGATAACCTGATTTACGACACATTTACGCTTGGTTTTGATGTAGTAGCAATTTCTGATGAAAATACAGTTATGCTGGAGTCGAAATGATTTTTTTAAACTTGAAAACATGAAGGTACCCTGGAGAAATCCGGGGTTTTTTCTTTAAATAAATGCATTCCATTCCGCTGTCTGGTGCATTAAAACATGCCGATAAAAACGGGCATTCACCGCGCTACGATCAAAAGAAATTTTCAACGGATGACCGAAGTGGAAAGTGGCAACTGTTGGTTCATTAATAATTGAAGAAACAGAACTCGGAAAACGAGATACTGCCGGGTTTTGGTCGTTTAGCGAACCCTTAAAAATTCAGTTTACACAACAAACAAGTTTATTAGCCATTGAAATTCCCATGAATTAATTCCCTTTTTCAAAAACCCGGTTTCACTTTTTTCGTAGTAAGCTTTAAACATTAGATTTGTAATCCAATTAAAACAATTATGATGAAATCGGTAAACCCTGCCACCGGGGAAATCAATCAGAAGTATGAATTGCACACTGAAAAAGGGATTATAAAAATTATAAACTCAGTGGATAAATGCTGGCATCAGTGGGGAAAAACTTCATTTTTTCAACGAAGCCAGGCAATGCAGAACCTGGCAACCCTGCTAAAAAGTAATAAAGAAAAACTAGCCCGTTTAATGGCCATGGAAATGGGTAAAGTTTTGTACGAAGGAGTAGCCGAAATTGAAAAGTGTGCCTGGGTTTGCGATTACTATGCGGCAAATGCCGAAAATTTTCTGGAAAACGAAAACATTGAAACAGACTTCTCGAAATCGTATGTAAGTTACCAGCCAATTGGAACAATTTTGGCTGTAATGCCCTGGAACTTTCCGTTTTGGCAGGTATTTCGGTTTGCAGCGCCTACCATTATGGCCGGAAATACTGCCGTTTTGAAACATGCCAGCAATGTTCCTGGTTGTGCTTTGGCCCTTGAAGATCTTTTTCGTGAAGCCGGTTTTCCTGAAAACGTTTTTCGTTCCCTGCTCATAAAAAACAATATGGTGGAGACGGTGATTAAACACCAGGCCGTGAAAGGAGTCAGCCTTACCGGAAGCAATCCTGCCGGGAAAAGTGTGGCCTCCGTTGCCGGGAGTGTGCTTAAAAAATGTGTGCTTGAACTGGGCGGCAGCGATCCCTATCTTATTCTGGAAGATGCCAATTTGGTTTCTGCTGCCAAAACCTGTGCAACAGGAAGGCTTCTGAATGCCGGGCAGAGTTGTATCGGCGCCAAACGGTTTATTGTTGTTGAAAAAGTTTATGCCGAATTCCTTGAAAATTTCACCCATGAAATGATGAAAGCACAGTTTGGCGATCCGTGTGAACCGGAAACCACCATGGGTCCGCTCGCACGAATGGATTTACGTGATGAACTTCACCAGCAGATTTCTGCCTCGGTGAAAAAGGGAGCTGAAATAGTTATTGGAGGCGAAAAACCCGACAGGAATGGCGCTTATTATCCACCAACTGTTGTGGAAAATGTAAAACCCGGCATGCCCGCCTACGATGAGGAATTGTTTGGACCGGTGGCATCGGTTATCCGGGTGAAAGACGAAAAAGAAGCTGTTCTGGTTGCCAACGATACCGTGTTTGGATTGGGTGCTGCCGTGTTTACCCAAAATGTAAAAAGAGGAGAAAAAATTGCCGAAACGAAATTGCAGGCGGGTTGCTGTTTTGTTAACGATTTTGTGAAATCAGATCCCCGGCTGCCTTTTGGCGGAATAAAAGAAAGCGGCTTTGGCCGCGAACTCTCTTCCCATGGCATCAAGGAATTCATGAATATTAAAACCGTTGTCGTAAAATAACCGGGTGGCGCGGTTTCCCGCAAAGCGAGTGAGTTCGACAAATTCCGGTTTTAAATCACTGAATAAACAATCAATTTTTTTTTTTACACCCGTGCTTTAGCCCGGTGTTTAACTTCTTTCGGAGTCTTTTTCGGCTTTAGCATTTAATTCTCTTAATGGCCTTTTTGTTTTTGATACCTCTGTTCGCCGGGCTTTCCGAAGGTCCGAAGCCCCGGAGGGATGCCTATGGCAGACTCCTACGGAGAATCCCGATGGGGGAAGCCACAGTGTAAAAGATATAATCTTCCGAAAGCTCATAAAAATACAGAATTTGTCGCACGCACCAAAGCGATCATTTCGCAGCGAAACACATATTTTGCATTTATTTTTTTAGTTTTACCCCAATTTCAAATCAATCAATTAATCTTTACCTGATATGAGAAACCTGTTTTATATCCTCTTTTTTTTCCCGGCTATTCTATTTCTGAATGCTTGTCAACAAAAAGGTTCGCTAACCGATCGCGAAACAAACTTCAATTCAGGTTGGAAATTTATCCGTGCTGATATTCCCGAAGCTGAAAATCCTGAATTTGATGATTCAGCCTGGCGGACACTTGTTTTGCCTCACGATTTCAGCATGGAAGATTTGCCGGAAAAAGAAGGCGTTAAACAGATCGGCCCGTTTTCTGAAGAAAGTGAAGGCGGCATTTCCACCGGTCATGTGGTGGGTGGAACAGCCTGGTACCGAAAGCATTTTACACTGGATAAAACCGATGAAGGCAAAATTATCAAAATACTTTTCGATGGCGTTTATATGAATACCGATGTTTGGCTGAACGGGTATCACCTTGGAAATCATCCGTATGGCTACACTGCCTTTTCGTTCGATTTAACCGAAAAACTGCGTCCGGTAGGGGAGGAAAACGTGTTGGCGGTTCAGGTGAAAAACGAAGGCCAGAACTCCCGGTGGTACAGCGGTTCAGGTATTTACCGCAATGTAACGCTTTTAAAAACCAATCCGGTGTATGTTGATTTGTGGGGAATTTTTGTGCGCACAAAAACCGTTTCACCTGAAATGGCTACAATTGCAGTGGATGTTAATCTAATGAATGAATCATCAGAAAATAAAACGGTTACCTTGAAAATGGAATTCCGCGATCCGGACGGAAAATACGTCACTCATTTTGAAGATGAAAAAGAACTGGCTGCCGAACAGAAATATACATTTGAGCAGGAATTCGGGCTGCCGGATTACCGGTTGTGGTCAATAGAAAATCCGGAATTATACACACTTGTTGTTCAACTGGTTGATGGAAAAAAAGTGATCGATGTGGTGACCGAAACCTTTGGAATCCGCACCATCGAATTTTCGGCTGAAAAAGGATTTTTGTTGAATGGTGAAAATGTATTGCTGAAAGGCGGCTGCCTGCATCACGATAATGGTCCGCTGGGTTCTGCTGCATTCGATGCTGCTGAATTTCGCCGGGTGAAAACCATGAAAGAAAACGGGTTTAATGCCATTCGCTCGGCCCACAATCCGCCTTCAAAAGCGTTTCTCGATGCCTGCGACCAACTGGGAGTTCTGGTTATGGACGAGGCATTCGATATGTGGCAGGTTCCCAAAAAACCGCAGGATTACCATTTGTATTTCGATGAGTGGTGGGAAAAAGATTTGGAATCAATGGTGCTGCGTGCGCGGAATCACCCGTCGGTGATTATCTGGAGTGTAGGCAACGAAATAAAGGAACGCGCCGATTCTTCGGGGCTCGAAATTTTCAAAAATTTAAGGGAAAAAGTTCTGGAATTGGATGATACCCGGCCTGTAACCCAGGCTATATGCGGCTTCTGGGAAACTCCGGGCAGACCATGGGAAGATTCGGAACCGGCATTTGCCCAAATGGATGTTCATGGCTATAATTACCAGTGGCAGCAATACGAATCCGACCACGAAAAATTCCCGGAACGGATTATTATCGGCACCGAATCGTTTCCCATGGAAGCTTTCGAAAACTGGCAGATGGTGGAAAAACACCCGTATGTTATCGGCGATTTTGTGTGGACCGGCATGGATTATTTCGGCGAATCGGGCATTGGAAGCAGCAAACCCGATGATGAGGATATTCCCTTTCTTCCGCCCTGGCCGTGGTTCAATGCACATTGTGGCGACATCAGCGTGCTGGGTTACAAAAAGCCACAAATGTATTTTCGCGATGTGGTTTGGCGCAACAGCCAGCTCGAAATACTGGTTCACGCACCCATTCCCGAAGGCCGGAAAGAAATTATAAGCAACTGGGGCTGGCCCAACGAAATGAAAAGCTGGAGCTGGGAAGGCCACGAAGGCACACCTCTGCAGGTTTCCGTTTACACCCGCTGCGACGAGGTAAGACTGGAACTGAACGGCGAGGTAATCGGCATAAGACCGGTTATGGAGGAAACCAAACTCACAGCCCGTTTCGATGTGCCCTACCAGCCCGGCGAACTGGTTGCAGTGGTTCTGAAAAACGGAGAAGAGGTGGCACGGCAGGTGCTGAAAACTGCCGGAAAACCGGTCCGGCTCAAAATCACCGCTGAACGGGAGCGGGTAACAGCATCTTTCAACGACCTGGCGTATTTCAACATAGAAGTGTTGGACGAAAACGGTTTGCTGGTACCTCATGCCGAAATCCCTGTGGAGTTTACTATCGACGGAGTTGGAACCCTGCAGGCAGTTGGCAATGGCAATCCAACCGGTATGAAAAGCTTTCAGCAGCCGCATGTTTTAACATACCGGGGAAAATGCCAGGTGATCGTGCGTTCATCGGATCAGCCCGGCGAAATTTCGGTTGCCGCCAAATCACAAGGGCTGGAAAGCGGAACCGCAAGAGTGGATGTTAATAATTGATGTTTTTAATACTTGAGCTGGTGACTTCCGGTCACCTGCTCAATTTCAGACACTATTGAGCAGGTGGACTTAGAGCCACCAGCTCAACTTCCTTCGGTTCACCTGCTGTCCGCCGGCTGGCGGATCAACTCGTGTATAGTAGTTTCGGAAACGCACGATTGAGCAGGTGGACTTTAAGCCACCAGCTCAAACGCCTTCGGTTCACTAGTTCAATCACAGAATTTTCAACCCCAATTCAGCAGCCTTCTCCCTGTTTATAAGTTTACCGTCTCTTAATCCCACATAATCACGGTACGACGAAAACTCCCATTCATCCGGAGATTTTACCAGGCCACTTTTTACCGGATTTTGATGGATGTAATTAAAGCAAACCTGCGGATATTCCTTCTCCGGATCGGTAATGTTGATAATGATTCCGTACCTGGACTCAAACCAGGCTGGAGTAATTCCGTCAACTTCCGTCAGGCAAATGGCTTTGGTTCTATGCTGAAAAAGACTTCCGGTGATATTATTTTGATTCTGAATGGCCCGTGTGTATGAACGCAGTAAAATCGAAATCGAATCATTAAGCAACCTTTTCTTCGTGAGCTGGTGACTTTTGATCTTCCGGGTGAGCTGGTGACTTCCGGTCACCTGCTCACTATTACTTTCGCCTTCTTTGGTGAGCTGGTGACTTTCCGTCACCTGCTCACTACTTCTTTCTTCAACACTTACCTCCACCTCCACCTCATTCACATAAACCATCAGATGAAAGTGGTTCGGCATCAGGCACCAGGCCAGAATATCGGCATGAGATAGAATATGTTTTCTGACTTTTTTAAGAAAGAACAGGTAGTTTTCTCCGGAAAAGAAAATGGGTTGTGAGTTATTTCCCCTGTTGTAAATATGGTAGATGTGAGCTTTGGCAAATTGCATATCGATTGTTTTCGTTCTGTTTCTGGACTGAAATTACGGAATATTATTTTTTTAAGGCATGTGATTTGATTTTTTTTTTTGAGCTGGTGACTTCCGGTCACCTGCTCAATTTCGGAGATTTCACCTGCTGTCCGCCGGCTGGCAGATCAGCTGGTGAATAGTTGCTTTGGGAAAGCACAATTGAGCAGGTGGACATAGAGCCACCAGCTCAACTTCCTTTGGTTCACCTGCTGTCCGCCGGCTGGCGGATCAACTGGCGAATAGTTGCTTTAGGAAAACACTATTGAGCAGGCGGACTTAGAGCCACCAACTCAACTTCCTTCGGTTCACTTGCTGTCCGCCGGCTGGCGGATCAACTGGCGAATAGTTGCTTTGGGAAAACACTATTGAGCAGGTGGACTGAGAGCCACCAGCTCAATTGCCTTCGGTTCACTTGTTGACTTGAGCTCAGCTGGTGAATGGTTGTTAAGTGTATTTTTGTTTTTCTGGAATTACCCCCCTTACGCCACCTTCCGGATTTTCTACATCGCCTTTGTACCGGGGAATTAAATGAATATGTACATGTGGAATAGTTTGACCGGCTGGTTCGTTTACGTTAATTCCAACGTTGAAACCTTCTGGATTAAATTTTTCGGAGATGATTTCTTTTGTTTTATTCAAAATAAACCAGCAAGCCGATTGTTCTTTAAACGATAGTTGAAAATAATCATCACAATGCCTTTTGGGAATGATTAAAGCATGACCTTTATTTACGGGAAATTTATCGTAAATCGCATACGCAGTGGCCGATTCAAGAATCAATTCTCTATCTGAATCAGGATTGCAAAACGGGCATTCAGTATTTTTTCGTTTAATCTGGTTAAAATGTTTGTATTCATACATTTCAACATTTTCATTTTTGAAAATCGATTTGTAGCTGAGCTTCACAATACACTGATAAGTTGGTTTTTGATATATTTTGTGTGTTCTGAATCCTTCGTATTTAATATCCCTTCGAACTGCAAAATAGGCTTTTCCTGTGGGTTTTAGCAATCGCGAAATTTCAATTAATACATTGGATTGCTCTTCCGGAAGCAGAACATTTAAAACGTAAAAACATAAAATCGTGTCAAATTTTTCTTTTGGATATTCCGGAAAATAATGATTATCGTAGCCTTTTATTTCAATTCCTTTCGATTTTAATACTTCCACATCTTTACCAAACCCACAGCCAAAATCAAGTGTTTTTCCTTTAACCAGATTTTTGTTTAAAAGAATTCTGGCCGGAAACGAAAGTTTATCTCTTTCCTTGGCAGTTAAATGGTTATATTGGTTTTCGAGTTTCATTCCAAAAATTCAAATCCGTTGTTTGAAGCGATGGTAATTAGAGGTTGAAAAACTTCTTTAAATCGAATTTCTGTAAAACTGTTTTCAATATCTGGTAAAACAGTTAAGTAATCCAAAAGAAATCTACTTTTGGGAGATTTTTTCTGTACAATTTTTACAGCTGTTTTTTGAAGTGAAAAAAACGGCACGAAATAAGTTTTCAAAGGAGGCAATCTGTTATTTTTGGAACTGTTAAAGGAGGGATCGGCAGGAATCAAATTCCAGATTAAATCGTGCGAGACAAAACTATGCGGAATAAAATGCTCCATCGCATAATTTCCAACAGTCAATTTTTTACCTGTATAAATACATTTTATGAACCCCATTTCCTGTATTGCAATATCCCAGAAAAATTTCTTTTGGTTCCCCAGATTTCCTCTGGATGGCGGTTTAATCAATTTGTTGGGAATGTCGGGAACACTGGAATTTCTTACCTGTAAAAACAAAGATAAATTCCAGTAGCAGAAATCTTTAAGAATCTTTGAATTGGCCTTTAAATAGTTTATCCATTCAGGATTCACTTCAATAATGTCATCATGTAATGCATAAAGGCACTGTTTGTCGAAAGACTTTGAAGCGGCATAAATATATTTTTCACTCTTTTTTATAAACCAGGGACTTAAAAAACGATGAGGCACATTCTTATTGAAATGCCAAAGAAGTTTTACGGTATCGTAATTTTTTGAAGAAGTTAAACGGTTGAAGACTTTTTGTTGTTTTTCATCAACCGGAATTTTTTCAATATCCTTTATCTTGCATACAGTATTTTGAATTAAATCCAACTTGCCAAATGACACATTGAAATAATTTACTGTGTACCATGAATTTGAAATCATTCGTGCAAACAAATTTTTTTTTGGAATGATGTGATTGCCGGTTTCAACTTCCTCCAAAATGGATATCAACCAATAAAATTTGTATGTGGCAGTTGTGTTGTTAAAACACGCAGCCAAATAATTTACTGGCAAATGGTTTGATTCGGGTAATCGCATCTAACTTATTTTCAATGGATATTTTTCCCGTAAAGATAAAAAATCAAAAGTTATTGAGCAGATAACCGGATTGAAGTTGTTTGTTTTTTTCAACCGTTGTATATTGAGCAGGTGGACTTAGAGCCACCAGCTCAACTTCCTACGGTTCACCTGTGTCCTTTGGCTGGCGGATTAGCGGGTGTAACCAGATTAATTCTGAATATTTTTTACTGCCGTTTCAATGCGCTGAATGGTTTCTTCTTTTCCCAGAATTTCACAAATTTTGAACAAGTCGGGGCCCATGTTGCCGCCTACCAAACAGAGACGAAGCGGATTCATGACGGCTCCAAATCCCCAGCCTTTTTCGTTCATAAATGCAGAGAATGTTTCTTTTATTTCTTCTGCTTTCCAGGTGTCAACAGATTTTAACACTGCTGTTAGGGCAGCAAGTTGTTCCGGTGTGTCGTCTTTCCATCGTTTTTTTACGGTTTTTTCGTCGTAAGAAGTGGGCGCCACAAAAAAGTAACTTCCCTGTTCCCACAAATCAGAAACAAACTCGCACCGTTCCTTGATTTCTGCAACCACAGCAGTAATTTTTTCACCGGGTGCAACAATTCCTTTTTTTTCCAGAACGGGTTTAAACAGTTGGGCCAGTTCTTCTTCCGTTTTTTGCTGGAAATAATGCCGGTTGAACCATTTGGCTTTTTCGGGGTTGAACCTCGAACCTGATTTCACCACACGATCAAGGCTGAAAAGCTGCGTCAGTTCTTCCATCGAAAAGAACTCCTGTTCTGTTCCGGGATTCCAGCCCAGCAGGGCCAGCAGGTTAATAAAAGCTTCCGGGAAATAACCGTCTTCGCGGTAGCCGCGGAAAACTTCATTTGTAGCCGGGTCTTTCCATTCCAGCGGAAAAACCGGGAAACCCATTTTATCGCCGTCGCGTTTGCTCAGTTTTCCTTTTCCCTGCGGTTTTAGAATGAGGGGCAGGTGGGCAAACTGCGGTTTGGTTTTTTCCCAGTCCAGAGCGCGGTACAACAACACATGCAGCGGCATAGACGATAACCACTCCTCGCCGCGGATAACATGGGTAATCTCCATCAGGTGGTCGTCCACCACGTTGGCCAGGTGGTAAGTTGGCATGCCGTCCGATTTAAACAGCACTTTGTCGTCGAGGCTTTTCGTGGTGTTAAACGTTACGCTTCCGCGAATAATATCGTTTTCAGTAACATCTTCATCTTCCGGCATTTTAAAGCGCACAACATAAGGTTCGCCGGCAGCCATTTTTTGCTGCACTTCCTCTTCGGAAATGTTCAATGAATTATTTAGCTTTTCGCGCGTTCCAATTCCGTAAGAAAAAGTTTCCTTATTTGCCTCAGCATCCGTGCGGAGTTTTTCAATCTCTTTCGGTGTGTCGAAAGCTATGTAGGCCCAACCTGATTTCACCAGTTGATCGGCATATTTCTTATACAAATGTTTACGTTCGCTTTGCCGGTAAGGGCCAAAATTACCGCCCATTCCGGGACCTTCGTCGGGATGTAGCCCGCACCATTTCAGGCTTTCCGCAATGTACTCCTCAGCACCCTGTACAAACCGGTTCTGGTCGGTGTCTTCAATGCGAAGGATAAAATCGCCACCTTGTTTTTTGGCAAAAAGGTAGTTAAAAAGCGCGGTGCGCACGCCACCCATGTGAAGCGGGCCTGTTGGACTTGGGGCAAATCGTACCCTTATTTTCTGGTTGCTCATTGTTCTCTTTTTGAAATTCAGTGCAAAGATAGAGGAAATTAAAAAACACTTTCTCTTTTCAAAATATTATACCTTTGTGGCCAGAAATTTTGAGCAATATGGAGCGAAGAGAGATAGAAATTATGGCGCCGGTGGGGTCGTACGAATCGCTGATGGCCGCTATTCAGGGCGGGGCCGGTTCGGTTTATTTTGGTGTGGAACACCTGAACATGCGGTCGCGCTCGGCCAATAATTTTTCGCTCGACGACCTTAGAAAAATTGTGGAAATTGCCACAGCCAACGGTGTAAAAACCTACCTTACCCTGAACGTGGAAATTTTCGACAACGAAACAGACCAGATGCATGCTGTGCTTTATGCGGCCAAAAATGCCGGCGTTTCGGCTGTTATTGCCGCCGATATTTCAGTGATTATGTATGCCCGCTCCATTGGGCTTGAAGTGCATATTTCCACCCAGGTAAACATTACCAATGTGGGGGCGGTGAAGTTTTATGCGCAGTTTGCCGATGTGGTGGTTTTGGCCCGCGAAATGAACCTGGGCCGCGTTTGGGAAATCAGCAACCAGATAAATGAGCAACAGATAAAAGGACCTTTGGGAAAATTGGTGCGGCTGGAAATGTTTGTGCACGGTGCGCTCTGTATGGCTATTTCAGGCAAATGTTACCTGAGCCTGCACGAAATGAACTCGTCGGCCAACCGGGGCGCCTGCCTGCAAACCTGCCGCCGGGCCTACACGGTTACCGACAAGGAAACGGGTGCGGAGCTGGAAATCGACAACGAGTACATTATGTCGCCCAAAGACATGAAAACCATTCATTTTTTGAATAAAATTCTGGATGCCGGCGTTTCAGTATTAAAAATTGAAGGGCGCGCCCGTTCGCCTGAATACGTGAAAACCACCGTGCAATGTTACCACGAAGCGGTGGAAGCCTATTTTGAAAAAACCTTCACCCAGGAGAAAATAGAAAACTGGAACGAACGGCTTGCTTCTGTTTTTAACCGTGGTTTCTGGGATGGTTATTATTTGGGGCAACATTTGGGAGAATGGAGTGCCAATTACGGTTCGCGGGCTACAAAACGAAAAATATACATTGGCAAGTGTACCAACTATTTCACCAACATTGAGGTGGCCGAGTTTAAACTGGAAACGCAAAACCTGAAAACCGGCGACGAAATAATTGTTACCGGACCAACAACCGGCGTGGTTCAAACCACAGTGAGGGAAATCCGGTTCGAAATGGAACCTGTTGGGGAAGGTTTAAAGGGGCAGCATGTTTCGGTCCCGGTTGACATAAAACTCAGGCGTTCGGATAAATTATTTAAAGTGGTGGATGCAAAAGATGTAAAAGAGCGGCGGTAGTTTTTTCCCGGATTCGCGTTTTTTGTTCACAACAAAAAAAAGCGGAAGTAAGAATAATGTCAGTTTTTTAACCGCTGGTTTGGATTTTTAGCCAGTAATGTCATATCTTCATGGCTGAAAATAAAACCAATAATTATGAGACGTTTTCTTGCCCTCTTGTTTCTGTTTATTTTGGTTTACGGAGTTGCTTCCGGGCAAATTTTCAGATACCGTTTAAGCGCCAACGGTGGCATGTTTTTAGGTGAACCCGGGAATGCAGAAATCGATTACCCCATGAAAGATGAATTGTCAAACCCGGGCAGTGAGGAATTTTCAGCCGTTTTTAAACCGGGTGCAGAACTGGAAATAATGGCGCCCGTTACACCCGATTTTGAATTGGGATTACAGTTTGGCTATTCAAATTTTGCAGGCCAAACGCCGTCGCCTCCATTGTATAATTTTTTTCTGTCGCGCTATAATCCGCTTCCTGACAATTACAAATACCCCAACAAGGCATTGATTTACGATACTAAAATATTGAGTATCCTGGGAACAGCCCGTTTTTATGTTCTGCCGTTGAGCGGGAATATGAATGTTTTTTTGAAATTATTGGGTGGTGTTTCATTCACAGGCACTGATTTTACTTTTGAAGATCCGGTTCACCGGGTGCAATATGATGTTGGGGTTCTGCATTCCCGTGGTACCAAAAACAGTGATTATCCCAAAAAAGCGGCTTTAACAGGCGGAATTGGGCTTGGAGCCTCTTACCGGTTGTATGACAGATTAGACATTAATTTTGATGCCACAGCATCGCTTATTAATTCTGATATTGTGAACGGAGTGCCCAACTATAATTACATCAATAACGAAGGGCAAACTTCAATGGAAAGGACCAATAGTCTGGCAACAGTGGCACAGTTCAGTATTGGTCTGATTTATTCTGCCATTCCCGACCGAAGATTTAATAAAAGTAATTTTACACGTTCATCGAGAGTAAGCAAAAATCTTTTCCACAGAAAAAAGAAAGGAAAGCCTTTTTCAAAACGAAGGAGATAAAAAAAGCAGTGAATGAGTAATTTCCACTGCCTTTTTCCCCAATAAATATTAATTTTTAACCTGTCTTGAACCAGCCTCAACCAATCAATTCTGTAAGTCCACTTATAAAACAAAAATTCAAGACAATACTAAAATTACGGTACTGTTTTGCCTTTGTTTCAAAATTACCCTGGTTTAACAAATTTTAACCGGTGCACTTACTGTAAAATCAGGCCAGGCTTTCAAAAACTTTTTCAAGAAGTTTTTTTGTAGCCAAAATTCCTTCTTTTTCAGATAATTCACTTCCTTCGTATTCAATCCCAATCCAGCCTTTGTAACCTGAATCCTTTACAATTTTCATCAGGCGAAAATAATCGGAACGGGTTTCATTTCCTTCCGAATCAAAATTATTTGACTTGGCACTTACTCCCTTGGCGTAAGGCATGAGTAATTTTGTCCCTTTATAGCGGTCAAATTCTTCGCCCGTTTGTCTGTTTATAAGGAAGTTGCCAAAATCGGGTAAGGTTCCCACCCGTTTGTGGTCAGCCATTTCCATAACGCCGGCCAGCCATTCGCCATGGCTCGACCATCCGCCGTGATTTTCAACAATTACGTTAATTTTTTGGGTGTCGCCATATTCGCATAACATGCGTAACCCATCGGCAGCCAGTTTTTGCTGTTCTTCGAAACTTCCCTGGCTACCTGCATTAACCCTAATGGAATGGTGATTTTTTTGCAGCCATTCCGGCAAAAGCAGGTGATACAAGCAAAGTTCCGGCAGTTGCCGCAAGTGTTGCTTTTAAAAAGTTTCTTCTTGATGTATTTTTCATTTGATGTGATTTTAATATGAACCCCGTAATTTCAGTTTTTATATTTTAAAAAAGATTCTTTTTCGGTATAAATAGTAGCATAAAAGCCATTCAAGCGCCAAAACAGTTAACGAAGTTACCAGTGCCATCAGAAATTCCGGAGCATGAAACCAACTTAAAAATCCTTTGGAGAAAATGCCCACAAATCCGTTAAACCATTGTCCGCCAACAGTATTCGAAAACAGGTATATAAAAATCGGATTCATACCAACAATAACAAAGGGGAAAATCCAGCGGTTAATTTTTTTCATGTCGATAAACCAGTAACTGATCGCCAGTACCAAAAGCGACCAACCCCCCGATGCCAATACGAATGATGAGGTGGAAATGCGTTTAATAATGGGTGTTACCGAAGTCCAGTGAAGCAGGTAGCCCGCTGCAAGGATTACTAAACCACCAATTACAAGCTGTTTAAGTTTTTTTGCTGCAGGTTTTTCAGAATGAAGCAACTGACCGGCAACAACCCCCCAAATGGTGTGGGCTGCTGTTGGAATAAAATTGATGGCCACCCATCCGCCGCCTGAATTAATTTTTCCCATTAAAACCATGTCCATCCAGGAGCCAAAATTGTGGTCTTTAACAAACGGCTGGTTGTATCCTTCCAAAGGAAAAGTCCGGTAGAGTATTTCTGTCAGAAATAATAGTCCGAATGAGACAATAATTTGAACAGAAGGTTTGTACCGCATTAAAAAGTAAGCAATGATGATGGTAACCGAAAGTTGTGAAAGTACGTTCCACAATTCCCAAACCAGTTCGCGGCGGTATCCGCAGTGCAAACCCACGCCAAATGCCAGCAAAAGAATACACCGCTGAATGATGTGGCGGGTAATTTTTTGTTTGGAATCGCCTCTTTTGCGTCTTTTTGCATAGGAAAACGGCATGGCTACGCCCACAATAAACATGAAAAACGGCTGCACCAAATCCCAGAAACGCAGTCCGGCCCAGGGGTGGTGATGAAACTGCTGAAAAAAGGATTCCAGAAAAGTCCCTGCAACGGGTTCTTTTATCAAAACACTCCAAAGGGCAGTCCCCTCGGCAACCAGAAGAAACATGGTCATTCCGCGAAAAAAATCAAGCGATAACAAACGGGTTCCGGTTGGATCAATTCCTTTTTGATTTAACTGGCTCATGGATACAAAAGAGTTATACTATCGCACAGTTTAATGAATGCATATTGATTTAAAACATAACTGGCGAAAAGCATTTATACATATTTAAACCTCTTGATGTTCTTTTTGGGTGTTTTTTCAAATTCTTCACTCACCATTTCAAACGCGCTAATTTGTTCATAACGCGGAAGTTCTGCATTCAGTTTTTTGCGGTTTTCCTCCATCGCGTCTGGCAGTTCTTCCATCGAAATGTTGCCGGCTTCCATGGCTTCAAAGTCGGGGTAAACTTTGGCAATCAGTTTTCCCTGGCGTTCGGCAACCACACATTCGGCCACATAAGGCAGGTTGCTAATTTTGGCTTCAATTTCTTCAGGATAAATGTTTTGACCGGAAGGACCCAGTATCATATTTTTGGACCGGCCCCGAATAAAAATAAAGTTGTTTTTGTCAATTACGCCCAAATCGCCGGTTTTAAGCCAACCGTCTTCTGTGAAGGTTTCAATGGTCGCTTGTTCATTTTTAAAATATCCGGTCATAATGTTTTCTCCCCGAACCTGAATTTCACCTACAGCATTGTAAGGATCAGGTGAATCGATGCGTACTTCCATGCGATCAACCATACGGCCTGCCGAGCCTGGCATGGTTTTGTCCCACGCTTCATAACTGATTAGCGGTCCGCACTCGGTCATGCCATAGCCAATAGAGAATCTGAAATTGATTCGACGGAAGAATTTCTCCACATCAGCACTAAGCGGGGCGCCTCCAATAACAATTTCAAAAAATCTTCCTCCAAACGTTTCTTCCAGTTTTTCTTTTATCTTTTTAAGCAGAATTTTTTGAATTCCAGGTGTTTTAAGCAGAATTCTTATAACTGGTTTTTCGATGGTTGGCAGGATTCGTTTTTTATAAATCTTTTCGATAATTAGTGGTACCGAAAGGATCAGATGAGGTTTCACTTCGCCAAAAACCTTGGTAATAATTGCGGGCGAAGGCATTCTGCTTAAAAATGTAATATGGCAACCAAGTGTTACTGGGAATAAAAATTCGAACAAAAGCCCATAAACATGCGCCATGGGCAAAAATGATACGATTTTATGTCCTGGTTGTAAGGGCATGTGTTCCCGGGCATAAACAATATTTGAAAACAGGCTTCTTTCGGGTATCATCACACCTTTAGTAAAACCAGATGTACCAGATGTGTATGAAATAATGCAGGTATCTTCGGGTTTCCAGTTTTCAAACTTGAAGTTTTCTTTTTTCAGATTGTTTTCTTTGTAATACTGAAATGCATCGGCCAGTTTATACTGAATGTTTTTATTTTTGGTTGCATGCAAAGAAAAATCTTCCAGAGCCAAAACAGCATGAAGTTTTTCTGCCTTATCAAAATCGACCTTGTTGAGCAATGTTTTTGCACCAAAAATGAGTTTTGCCTCTGAGTGATTGATAATGTGGTTGGTGTTGCTTTCATTAAAATCGGGCAAAATGGGAACAATAACAATTCCTGATGACAAGGCTGATAAAAATACTGCAGCCCAGTTGGCTGAATTCCGTCCGAGAACGGCAATCTTGTCTCCGCGCTGTAATCCTGACAACTGATAAAACAGGTGCAGCGATTTTATGGTGCTTGCAATATCGCTGTACTTGAAATCGCTTCCTTCGTAATCCGTAAATGCTCGGTTATCCCAGTTTTTCTGAAAGGCTCCGGTGTAAAGATTTGATAATGTTTTATTTGCCATTGCTTTTGATTTTTATTTGCCCAAATGTAGAAAAAATAGAGACTAAACCCACCAAATTCAAAATGATAATGAAAGATTCAGTTTATTACCTGCTAAAGTGGCTTTGTAAATGGTATCTTTGCAACGTGGAAATATGGATTATCGATTTATATATCAGCAAGACACAAGCAAGGTGAAATTACCTGTTGAAAAAAGCTCAGGAATTCCTGATGGCGGACAACTGAATATTGATCGAAATGCCCTGTTGCCACTGGGTCCAATACCAGAACGTAAAAAAGAAATAAAGGAAGTTGATACGGTGAAACCTCAGCCAGTATCAGTTGCACCTTTCAGGATTCAGCTACGCAATATTTGGTGGCAGCAGGAGAATAAGTTGTTAATCGGCGATTCACGCTATTTAGAACCCCGCACCGAAATTCAGTTGGTTTCACCTTTAAATAATGAACATGTCGGGTTGCAGTTACCGGCTCATCAGATAAATCAAATGAATTACGACTGGCTGACTTTTTTGCTGTTGGCAGCCCTGGCCATCTTTGCGTCTGTAAGAACTACCTGGAATAAATACGTGTTGCATCTTTTTCAATCAGTAGTAAATAATACCACTTCTGCAAGATTGTTTCAGGAAAAAAACACATCGGATATACAGGGCGCTTTTCTGCTTGACATTCTGTTTTACCTTGTTTTTGCAGTTTTTTCTTTTCAGCTGTTGAATTTTTTTCAGGTTGATTTGTCCTTTGGAAATAGCCGGCTTTTTTTATCCAGCATGGGTTTAATTGTTGCCTATTTCCTTATTAAAAAATTAATATACAGGTTTTTTGGTTTTTTAATTGAAAAAACAGGGGAAACAAAAGAATACCTTTTCAATATGAATAATTTTGCCAGAGTAGCTGGTATTATTCTCTTTCCAGTGGTTACTGTAATTGCATTTTACCCGTTCAGCAACATCAAAATACCGGTTTTTTTCGGATTGTTTTTAGTAGGAGCAATTTATTTTTTACTGATTTCAAGAGGATTTGTAATTTTAATGAACAAACAATTTTCTATATTTTATCTCTTTTTATACTTTTGTACCCTTGAATTTTTACCCTTGGTTTTACTTTTTAAGATTTTGGTGGTATAAGAGTTTGGGTATAGTTTAAATTAAAGAAGCAAATTTTGAAAATCAAGAGTATTCTGGTTTCACAACCAAAACCGTTAACGGCAAAATCACCTTATTTTGACCTGGCCGAAAAGAACAATGTAAAAATTGATTTCAGGCCGTTTATACAGGTCGAAGGTATTACGGCGAAAGAGTTTAGGCAAACGCGAATCCATATTTTGGAACATTCTGCCGTAATTTTCACCAGCCGTACTGCTATCGATCATTTTTTCAGAATCAGTCAAAACCTCCGGCTTACCATTCCCGACAGCATGAAATATTTCTGTATTTCTGAGGCCACAGCCTATTATCTTCAGAAATATATTGTGTACAGAAAAAGGAAGATTTTTTATGGAAACGGAAATTTTTCTGATCTAATTGCGCTTATGAAAAAGCACAAGGATGAAAAATTGCTGGTACCACTTTCTGATATTCATAAGCAGGAAATCCCGGAATTGCTTGATAAAGGCGATTTTAAATACACTAAGGCCATTTTATACAGGACTGTTAGCAGCGATTTGTCTGATTTACGTGATGTGAATTACGACATTTTAGTGTTTTTCAGTCCTTCGGGGATAAAGTCATTGTTCCAAAACTTCCCCGATTTTCAACAAAATGAAACACGAATTGCATGTTTCGGGCCAACCACTGCGCAGGCAGTTCGCGAGGCAGGCTTACGGCTTGACATTGAAGCTCCTACTGCAAAAGCACCTTCAATGACAATGGCTTTGGAGCAATACATCATTAAAGCAAACAAAAACAATTAGAAAGAAAATATTTACCTTTGAAAGGCTGTCTGCAAAAGAAGCAGGCAGCCTTTTTTATTAATTCATGAATAAAGATTCAGAAAATAGTAAAGTTCCTGATTTTTCGCTTAAAAAAGCAGAACGTTTGTGCAGCAAAAAACAAATTGAAAAATTGTTTTCTGAAGGTAATTCATTTTTGTTTTATCCGCTGAAAGTTGTTTATATTGATATTGATTTTCCCGAACCATTTCCAGCCAAATCAGCATATTCTGTAAGTAAAAAACGATTTAAAACCGCGGTGCGGCGAAATTTAATTAAACGCCGCATGCGCGAATCCTACCGTTTAAACAAGCATTTGCTTACTTTAGATGATAATTCTTCTAAAAAGGCTGTTTTTTTTATTTACATAGGTAAGGAAATACTGGATTTCCATACCATTGAAAAGGCAATGAAGCGAAGCCTGATTGCCCTGGCAAAAATTTCTACTCCGAATCCATAATTTCGGTTTGCATCCGAACCGAATCTTCGTGAATTAACTGAAACAAAATTTTCACAAAAGTTTCGTTTAAATCGAGCGTTTTACCAATGTTTACACGGTTATCCATAAGTTGCGACCAACGGCTAATCTGTAAAGCTGTAACGTTGTTTTCCTTTTTGTACCGTCCAATTTCTTTTACAATTTCTACCCTTGAAGACAACATCTCAAGCAATTCAGAGTCGATGGCATCAATCCGGCTACGGAGCATATCCAACCGGGTTTCAAACTCAGGGTTATTGGCTGTTTGGTGCCTGATAACCAATTTATCGAGCAATTTGGCCAAATCAGCCGGGGTTACCTGCTGGGCAGCATCACTTAAAGCACACGACGGATCGATGTGCGATTCCAGCATCAGCCCTTCCATGCCCATATCAAAAGCTTTTTGGGAAATCTCGTAAAGTAATTCTCGTTTTCCGGCAATGTGGCTGGGATCGCAAATAATTGGCAGGTTGGGCATTACCCGGCGCAGTTCAATAACCGTTTTCCAGTTGGGATAATTCCGGTAAACCGTATCGCCGAATGGGGTAAAACCGCGATGAATGGCCACAATATTTTTTATACCGGCCTGGTAAATGCGCTCAATGGCACCCACCCAAAGCTGAACATCGGGGTTGACCGGATTTTTTACCATGACAACAACATTAGTTCCTTTCACAACATCGGCAATTTCCTGCACCACAAACGGGCTGGCAGTTGATCGTGCTCCAATCCAAACTACATCAAGGCCGGCATTCAGTGCTTCCTCAGTATGTTGTGCGTTGGCTACTTCGGTACCTACAGGCAAACCGGTTTCTTTTTTCACCATTTGCAGCCATTTTAGACCAATGGAGCCAACCCCTTCAAACGATCCCGGGCGGGTGCGGGGTTTCCAAACGCCTCCCCGGAAAACAAAAACCCGGGGATCTTTTGCCAGTAGTTTAGCAGTTTCAAGTGTTTGTTGCTCTGTTTCGAGGCTGCATGGCCCCGAAATTAGAAGTGGATTGTTAATGTGGGGAAGCCACTCCTTTATTGGATTGATTTCAATATTTGTACTCATTGCTATTTTGTATAAAGTTTTATAAATGTTTCTTCATTTTTAATGAAATGCGGGTGTTCGCCATCGAGGATAGTTCTGATTTTATTGGCATTTAATATAAGTTCTTCCAGCTTATCGAATTCGTTATTTTTCATACAGTCGCGAAATTGCTGCAGGTGCTGGATATAAACATTCAGAGAGTTAACCACATATTGGCTGTTTTGTTCAAAAATGGGTTTCCACATGGAACACGAGCTTTTTGCCAGCCGAACTGTTGAACGGAATCCTCCGCTGGCCAAATCAAAAATAATGTTGCGGTCTTCTTTGGCCTGAACTGCATTGGCCAGGGCAAAGGCTGCTGCGTGTGGCAAATGCGAGACAAAAGCTGTGCTGTGGTCTTGATCGTCAGACGACATGTAGGCAATATCCATTCCAAGTACCTGGAACATCTTCTCGATTAGAGCCAGGTGTTGCGGGCCGGAATCTTCGTGATCACAAATTATGGCAATCTTTCCTCTGAACAGATCATCAATGGCTGCAGTTGGACCTGAATTTTCAGTTCCTGACATAGGGTGGGCCGGAATAAACTGTTTTCTTTTCGGGTGATTTTTAACCAGGTCGGTAATCATTTTTTTGGTGGAGCCCATATCGGCAACTGTTGTGTTGGGGTCAATCCCGTCAAGGACTGCCGGCAACACTTCAAGTTCTTTATCTACAGGTATTGCGATAATAACCAGATCAGCGTTTTTTATTCCTTTTTCAAATGGCTCAACCCGGTCAACCAAACCCAGTTCAAGCGCTTCGCCGGCATGAATTTCGTTTGCATCTACACCTGTAAGTTCGGTCGCAAATTTCGAACGTCGCAAATCTTTCGCCAGCGATCCTCCAATGAGTCCAAGTCCAATAATTGTTATTTTCATGTTTAATTCTTTTCAAAAAAAAGGCCCCGGAAATTCCGGGACCTTTAGCAAAATATGTTTATCTGTAACAATACCCTACTGGTTGATCCCGCTTTCAGAACCAAAATAAAAATACCAGTAAAAAGATGTATTGTTAATTGCAGAATTCATTTTCTTTCAATTTGTAAGCAAAGATAGCTATTATTTTTAATAACGAATTAATTTTTTTGTGAAAACCTGATTCCCGTTTTCTTTAACAACAACGAGGTATATGCCGGTATTTGTATTTTCAATTTCAATTTGAGCAGAAATATTACCTGAAGCATGAGAAAGCAGTTTGGATTTTACTTTTTGCCCGTACATGTTATACACTTCAAATTGAAGTACTTCCACCATTTTGTTTAAATGAGCGTCTATTCTGAAGGAACCTGTAAACGGATTGGGATAAATCTGAATGTTTCCGGGTGACAAAACCGGCAAGGCTGCTGAAACAGGAGATTGAATACGCAGGTTATCGATTGCCCAGCCCCAGCCATGGGCATAAGGATCTGAAAAAAGCCGGAACCTGAAAAGAATGGTATCGCCGGCAGTAAAGTTGCCATTTTCAAGGATGTTTATTTGCCTGTTTACAAACAAATCGGGACTTCCGGCAGCAGTTGAATTATTTCCTGTTATGGAATTGTTATAACTTGTTTCCCAGGAAGAATTTTCCCTTGCATCGTAACCGTTTGTTAACGGCAACCAGGTTTCTCCTTTATCTTTGCTGCCTTCCACAATCACGTAATCCCAAAACTCGAAATCGCCGAAAACGGTTCCATTGGTACCGGGTTCAACCAGTACAATTTCATCAAAACTCATGATGGCATTCTCACTCAGAATTACAGGGTATTTCAGGATGGTTTCAAAATTAAATTCTGTGTCATCCATGTCCGGACTGGGATAGGGGTGAGGGCTATGCAAGGCGCCGTTTTCAAAACCATCTTCTGTAAACACGTTAAAATCTGTAAGAATAAAATCTGAATTGGCTATATCAAAACTATTCTCGTAGCCGGAAATGGGATCATACATTTTTTCTACTATAAAAGAAAAACTACTTTTTCTAGGAATTCTTCGGGTATTTTGTGCCACGGAAGAGTCTCTTGCAACAATGGAATATTCAATGACATCGCCATCAATTAACATATCTGTTATTAGCGGAAATTCAGAAGAATAAAGTGTGCCCGAATCAAATGAAAGGCCAAATGAGGGTTGTGGCTGGCCATTGACGGAATACTCCACAAAAACGGTATCAATTCCGAGATTATCATCTGCCTGAGCAGTAATTTTCAGACTTTTTCCTGTAACAAAAAAATAAGGAATGGGGTCGTGTTCAATTTTGGGAAGGGTAATATCTGGTCCAAAATTTATCCGGTAAAATTCTTCAGGTGCCTCTGAAGGTTTTGTAAAAGTCCTGTTTTTAATATCGCCGGTACTAATATAATACTGAGCCTGGCTGGTCCCGGAGAATGGTGTCCAAACAGCTTCAAAATTGCCAGATGTATTTATTGATAAGGGAATCGAGTCGTTTATTACCTGAAAAGTATCTGAAGATAACACTATAAATAACTGATTGGTATCTAAAGGAAAATCACTTGTAATATTTACTTCGAAACGCAGGGGTTTTACTTCTTCCTGGTCTTTAACCGGTGAAAAATCAAACCATATGTTTTTCCATCCCACATCGGCCAAAATACCCATGGAAAGCGGGCCGGGATCGTGAACTGCCTGTCCCCTTCCGATGGAATGAGTCATCAGTGAATTGATATTGCTGGCCGGATAGGTATTCCCGTTAAGGTGATAAATACTTGAACCATCATCCCATGAAGAAGGTGCATAAAGCCGGGGTCTGGCATTGTTTCCGTCGGTTTTCGCAACAGGGCTGTTTGAATATAAATTTGATTCAAGTGCATTTTTCAGAGGTACTGAAGGATTTGTGAAAACCGATGTATCAATAAGCCGGTCGCCGTTAAATCGTTCAACAAGGCAATCGAACGATGTTGCATCTCCATTTTCCCACCAGCCATATCCACCGAGCTGGTTGTTAGCATAAAAAAATCCGGTAAAGCCAAGTCCATGGCATATTTCGTGCAAAACAACAGAAACAAAATCATACATTAGCGTTGGTGTATTGCCGTCTGTGCCGAAGTACCAGTTAATTTCTTTATTAAAATCAGCAACCATGTCGGGGCGGAAAGAATCGGTAAGTTCTTTACCTAAAATTTTTTCTGCAAGCGCTATGGGATAATAAATTTCTTTTTGGGGAGCGCCTTCAAAATTTTTTTTAAAATCGGCAGGCGCACAACTTCCCAAAACGTTCTGCTCTTTGGGGCGCCAGTTTGCCTGAACATGAATAGGAACAGGGGATTCAATTAACTGTTCCAGAATGCTCACTGCATATTCAAAAGCATTTTTTGCCTCTTGCGGAAAAAGACTGTAGGTAACCACAAAATCAGATTTTTTTTCGGCTGACTTCAATTGATTCATTATCTCTGCCGGAGGTGGTACAAATACCTTTTCCACCTTGTGGGAGGCATAGCACACCGGTGGCGAAATTACAATCCCTTGCTTTTGCCACAATTTTTGTCCGGTGACAGAAATTGCTCCCACCAGAAATATAATTACGAGAAGTATTTTATGCATGGTTTAATGTTATTTCAAACTATATACAAATTACGAAACTAAAAAGTTTGAAAATAAGATAAGTTTACTCAAAACCATACAATTTAAAAATTAATTGATTTTCCGTCTCTTTTTCGAAGTCAGCAACTTGTACATTAAAATTGAAGAAGTTACAAAACCTGCCAGTGAAGCTCCCAATACTAAAATTAATAAAGTTCCCATTTTTCTTATTTTAAATTATTTATTTGATATTCAATTTTTTCTAAAACACTAATTTTTAACAATTTTGCTGGTAGCAACAATGTTTTTACCGTTGCTAACGCTTACCAGATACATTCCTGAACTGATTCCGGACAAATCGATTTCTGCCTTTGCCGAATAAAAAGTTTCAATTCCTGTTTCGTGCCGGATTGTTTTTCCGTACAAATCGGACAAAATAATTTCTATCGGTTCATTTTCTGTTGATTCAGGCCATTCAACAAACAAATGATTTTTAGCCGGATTAGGATAAACCTGGAATCTGCCTTCTGCAAAAAGTTCTTCAGTGCCGGTTTTCAACTCCTGAATTTTAAGGTTGTCAATAGCCCATCCAAAGCCGTTAACCAAATTGTCGGAAGCCAGTCTGAAACGGAAAAGTACCGTATCTCCGGCCTCAAGACCCGTGTTTTGGGTCAGGTTAATTGTGCGATTTATAAACATACTTTCGTGAGGTGTGGCTTCTGATGTATTATTTGAAAAACTATTCTTAAAGGCAGAATACCAGGCATCATTTATCCCCGAATCATATTGTTCTGTAATCGGCATCCAGCTTTTTCCTCCATTTTGGCTTGCTTCCACTACCACAAAATCCCAGTTTTGAGGCTCAGCTTCGCGTGTACCTGGTTCAACCAAAACAATTTCATCGAACGAAATTTTACCATCAGGTTGAATGATTACCGGGTATTTAAGTTGTGCAACCAGGTTATGTTTTTCTTGTTCAAGGGCCGAAACCGGGTAAGGATTTTTGGTATGCAGGAGGTTGCCTGAAAAACCATTTAAGTTGGAAATACTAAAATCGGAAACTGAAAAATCGTTTTCGGCCCCGTTAAAATCTGTAAAGTAACTGTTAACTGGTTCATAAGCCGCGAAAACTTCCACCCTTTGAAAACCCATTGCCGGGAATGACCGTTTGTTTCCCCTTGATGAGTTATCAATTGCTGTTAAACGATATTCCAGTTTGTCGGTGGCTCCAACCTGTTCGGGAAACTGCAATTTGCCGGAATAGAGGTTTTTTTCTATATTTTCGAGATGAAAGGATTCTTGCAAAACACCGTTGATTTTATATTCAACTGTTACCGATTTAATTCCCAAATTATCATTGGCTTCGGCACTTAATTCAATTTCTGGTACAGTTGTGGCAACAACTTTAACCGGATTGTGAAAAAGATCTGGCACATAATAATCGGGGCCAATGCGCAGTGTAAAACTTTTTGCAGGTGCTTCTGCCGGGTTTTTGAAAACGCGGCCTTTAGCTGTTTTTGCTTCAATAAAATATTGAATTTTGCCTGAAGTAAATTCAAGAGGAAGTTTTCCTTCAAAATTATAGGCTGTTCCTGTTTGTTCCAGGTCTGCAATTTGGGAAGACGAGAAATTATCAGTGGAATAAACAATTTTTACACTTGAAAAATCTTCGTCTGATTCAGAAATTACGCCCATTTTCACTGGAATTTCGGCCACAGCTTCTTCGCGGTCTTTAAATGGTTCAAAATTAAATTTAACCGAACTCCATCCTAATTCAGAAAGAATTTCCATCGTAATTTCACCCGGGTTATGAATGGCTTCACCTTTACGGGCAGAAGGAGTCATTAAGCTGTTTTCTTCCCCGTATGAATATCCTTTCAGGTGGTAAATACTGGAACCTTCACTCCAAACCGGCGGAGCATAAATCCAGTCAACAGTGCTCAATTGGCTCGTTGAACCCTCCTGGCAGAATTTCAGATTGTCTGATGTAAGCTGGCTGTGCAATTCGCGTGATGGACTGTGGAACAATGTATTATCTGCAATTTTTTGGTTTTGGTTATTAAAAATAAAATGGTCGTAAATGCTGGGCAGGTTATTATTGTTGTTAAAAAATCCATTTCCATCAGTGCCTTTAAGGAATCCTGAAAAACCTAAACCATGGGTAATTTCATGGAGAACAGAACTTACAAAATCATACTGTGTTGATGGTGTATTTCCGTCGGTACCAAAATACCAGTCGTATTTATTATTAAAATGGCAAATAATGTCCGGGTTTCCCGGATTCAAATCTTTGTTGCTCAATTTTTCGGCTAAAGCTACCGGGTAATAGGTGTTGGGGTGCGGAGTTCCGCTGAAATTATTATAGAATACAGCCGGTCGGCCTTGTGCAAGTATATTTTCATTCATGTATTCCCAGTGTGCATTAATATGAATGGGCACTGAAGATATAATTAGTGATTCCCAGATAGAAACAGCATATTGAAATGCCTGTTTGGCTTCTTCAGGAAAATTATAATAAGTAACCTTAATTGTTGATTGAGAAGTTCTTGCCGACTTTAGCTGGTTAAACTTTTCAGGAGGGGCAATAAATGTATTTTTAACCTCATCAAGAGCAATATTTATCAGGTTTTCGCTTTGGGCAACAGTTGCCGGAAATCGTTCCTGAGCCCTCGCATTGCCAATTATAGCAATGAGAAGAAATAATTGAAGCGTCCACTTCATCGTATTTTGAATTTAAGGTTTGTAATCAGTAGCTAAAGTAGGGTTTGCCGAAACATCCTGAATAAATTCGTTGCTGATTTGAAATGGAGTGATTTGCTGAAATCGCATCAGTAAATTGCTGATAGCGCGTCAGTTTAAGTTGTTGGTTCTTAGTAACGACTCTTAATTACTTCCGGGGTTCATCATATTTTTTATGATTCAGGTTCAATTCATTCACAAAAAAACAATACATTTGTAATTGTTGAAGTTGTTAATATTCAATAGGTTTAAATATATTGTATCAAACATATTAAATCAAGTCGGAGGCGCTTAAATGAAAAAAATCCTGGCAATTGATGACAATGAAATAAATTTAGTACTGTTAAATCAAATAATAAAACTATATTATTCTGATTTTACTTATTTGCAGGCTACTTCCGGAAAAGAAGGAATTGAAATGGTACTAAAAGAAAAACCTGAAATTATTTTGCTCGACATTTTAATGCCCGAAATGAATGGTTACGAGGTTTGTGCTCATTTAAAAGGCAATTCAGATACCCGGCATATTCCCATTTTAATGATTTCGGCTTTGGGGCAGAACCCCATGGAGCGCACCAAAGGTCTGAATGCAGGTGCTGATGCTTTTATTTCGAAACCGTTCAGCCAGGACGAACTTCGGGCTCAGATTGATGTGGTTTTGCGTATTAAAAAAGCAGAAGATTTATTACGGAAAAGAAATGAAAGCCTGGAAGTTTTAATTAAAGATCAAACTACAAAATACCTGCAAAGTGAAGAACGGTTTCTGCAAATATCAGAACACGCCCTTGAATTTTACTGGGAACTGGACTCTAACGGAATTTTTACATATGTAAGTCCGGTAATTGAAAAAATTCTGGGAGTGAATCCTGAAGACATTATCGGTGAGGAAAGCTATATTTCGCTTTTTCAACTTAAACCAATGAAAGAGGAAAAGACAGTTTTAGAGGAAAATTTTCTGAATAAATCGAGTTTTAAAGATTTTGAAATTGAGCTGAAAGTAAAAAATCAGGAAAAAAAATGGCT
This sequence comes from Mariniphaga sp., assembly GCA_019429205.1. Lineage (GTDB taxonomy): Bacteria > Bacteroidota > Bacteroidia > Bacteroidales > Prolixibacteraceae > Mariniphaga. The sequence goes on from JAHYIT010000001.1 coordinate 37,382, forward strand.
ATCGGTAAGTGGGTTCCCGGTATTTGATAAAAATGACAAGTATTATGGTTTTAGAGGGGTGTGTTACGACGATACCCAACGCAAACAAGCTGAAATAGCATTGAAAAAAAGCCTGGTACAAATAAAAAATTACCAGAAAAAGCTTAAAGACCTGAATACCGAAATTATTCTGGTTGAGGAAAAGGAACGAAGAAGAATAGCTGAAAACCTTCATGACAGCCTTGGGCAAACACTTTCACTTGCTTTTATAAAACTCTCTTCTATTGTGAATGAAAAATATACGCCCTACGTAGAAAAAACAATTAATGAAATTTCCGATTTACTCAATAAAGCAATTTCAGAATCGCGTACATTAACTTATGACCTTAGTCCGCCCATACTATATGAACTGGGTTTAATTCCGGCATTTAAATGGAAACTTGAAGAAATAGAAGAAAAACATGGTTTACAAACCATACTTATTGGCGAAGACCAGAAAATTGGAATCAGAAAAGAATTTAATATTTTTCTTTATCGTATTGTAACTGAATTACTCAACAATGTATTAAAACATTCGCAGGCAGATTTAGTAGAGATGGAGGTAAAAAAAGAGAAAAAATATTACTATATTACAGTACGCGATAATGGCGTTGGTTTTAAAAAGCAAACGAGCAAAAAGAATTACCTAAACGGCGGTTTTGGTTTGTTAAGTATAACCGAACGGCTTGACAGCATAAAGGGGCGGCTCGAAATTAAATCTGCTATAGGAAAAGGAACGAAGGCAACAGTAATTATTCCAACGAGGGAAGGATAAAAAATATGGCAACAAAAGTATTAATTGCAGACGATCATCAACTCTTCAGAGAAGGGTTGGTTAACTTGATCACTTCGGCTCCCGACATTGAGGTTATAGCCGAAGCGAAAGACGGAAAAGAAGCTACCGAAAAGTCTCAAAAACTAAAACCGGATGTCGTTTTGATTGACATTGGGATGCCTGTTATGAATGGCATTGAAGCCACCCGAATTATAAAAAAAGATAATCCGAAAATAAAGGTTATTGCAGTGTCTATGCACTCCGACAGGCAGTTTGTTAAAGGTGTACTTGAGGCCGGAGCCGATGGTTATCTGTTAAAAAATTGCACTTATCGCCAGCTTATTGAGGCCGTTCAATCAGTAATTTCGGGCAAAAAATACCTGAGTGACGATATTACAGAAATGGTCATTCAGGGTTACCTTGATCCGGTGGATGAAAATTCTGAAAGCCAGAATGAACTTTCGGAAAGAGAAATGGAAGTGTTAAAACTTTATGCAGAAGGCAAATCAACACGGGAAATTGGAGAAAAATTGTTCATCAGTGTTAAAACCGTGGGTACACATAAACAGCATATTTTTGAAAAACTTGATCTGAAAAGCAATGCCGATATGGTAAAATATGCCATTAAGGAAGGATTAATCCAGCTTCAATAGAAAAATACTACAAGTTTTTGTCGTTGGCTTTTTCAAAATGACCAAACAGTTCAGTATAACTTTTTCCGTTCGAAACAAAAAATCCCGTTGCGTTTCCAATTATGTCCAGGTTAATCATCAGCGCGGTTTTTTCAACCGGAAAAATCGGGTGATTCACATAATGAGTACTGCCATAAAATCCACATTTTTCACCACCTGGCTGCTGCATGGTATTCAGGAGAACCCATACAACAGCTTTTGTGTATTTTTCATCATTTAATTCTTCTGCAAATTCAAGTATTTCGTGGCTTGAAATGGAATGAAACAGGCTTAAAAATTTACTATTTCACTTCAATAACTGCGTATTTCGTCAATTTCCAGAATTCATTCGGGTCTTCAATTTCCAGGAAAGCGATTAAATCATCCTGGTAAACGAAATGATAAGAACTATCTGAATGTTCAGAAATAATTTCAGCTTTTTTGGCATAAAGCGGAATGGTTTGTGTATTTCTGATATCAAGTTCTGTAAAGTAATTCTCGTTTAAATTTTTGTTTAGGGCTTTGGTTTTACCCAAAATTCCCAGGATTCCGCCCTCACGGGTAACAACGCCGTTTTCTTTCAATTCTTTAAAAGTGCCAAACGTCCAGTAAGCTTTATGAAGTTGTTCGTCCATATGCTGAAGTTTTTTCGTTTTGTCCACAATGGAATCGTTCATTACACTAATGGAATCATACATTACCAGAATTTCCTGTGACATTTCGGTAACTTTCATGTCCATTTCTGCAAGCTGAAAATCTTTTTGCTCCAGTTCGCGTTGCAATTGTACCACCACCTCGTTTTGTTCTTTCAAATCGCTGGTGAGTTTTGCAATACGGTTTCTGAATGAGGCAAGATCCACATTCGATGAGGCAAGCTTTTCATTCAACTCTTCAATTTTTTTCTCACTTTCTTCCAGCATGGTATTCATTAGCGCAATGTCCTCAATTATCCGTTCTTTCTGATCCGGACTTCCTTCCTGCTGTTCCAGTTCAAGCTGTCCGCGCTTGTTTTTAATGAACGTAATGTTTTGCTCAATTTCGCTAATGGTTCCATCCAGTTCATTAATTACAGAATCTCTGGTTTCGATTAACGAGTTCAGATTGTTTTTTTCCACATACAACTCGCTGATTTTTGCATCCTTATTGAGGATGATAATGAAACCTGTAATGGCTATTAACAAGACAACTGCTCCGGTAACAATATTTCGGAGAAGTGATTTTTCCCATTTTTTCGACTTTTTTTCTTCTTCAAAACCTTTTTTCATGGCTTATTCCTCCCAAATTTATTTAACATTTTACCGGCTTTTAAAATTTATTTGTTCATTTTAAATCTTCCTTTTTTGCCGGAATGGAAGATGTTAAACCAAATGAAGTGCCAGGAGATAAATCTTTGGTTATTTGGCTGTATGTCAACTTTTTATTTACTAAGGTGAATGTTTAAATCCTATCTGTTTGAAAAGATTTTATCAAAATGATAAGAGGAAAGCCATTTTTTGGAGGATTATTCAATCGGATTATTTGGTTTTTTCATCATCCGGTAAACGGTGGCAACTCCAATTCCCAGTTTCCCGGCCACAACTGATGTGTTGTTGTTGTATTTTTCGAGGTATTTTTTTAAAATTCTGAGGTTATATTCTTTTAGGGTCATTTCCTGATTGGTAATGTCCGGCATAAGCACCTCATTTTCCAGTACGATGTGTTCATTGGTAATTTCATCGTTGTCAGCCAGTGTAATGGCCAGTTCCATAACCGATTTCAGTTCCCTGATATTTCCCGGAAAACTATAGGGCAAAAGTTTATCAACGGCTGATTTGGAAAGGGTTTTAGCAGGAAGCCCGTTTTCTTTACAAAATTCATTTATAAAATGTTTGGCAAGCAATATCACGTCGTTACCGCGTTTTCGCAATGGCGGAAGTTCAATATGCAGGCCGTAAAGGCGGTAATAAAGGTCTTGCCTGAACGTCTTTTTCAACACTTGTTCCTGCAGGTTTTGATGTGTTGCCACAATAATCCGGCAATCGGTTTTCACCGGTTTGTTGCTTCCAATGCGTACAATTTCTTTTTCCTGAAGTGCACGCAGCAGTTTGGCCTGAAGGGCAATGTCCAGCTCGGCAATTTCATCCAGAAAAAGTGTTCCGCCGTGGGCTTCCTCAAATCGTCCAATGCGTCTGTAATTGGCCCCGGTAAATGCTCCTTTTTCAAAACCAAACAGTTCGCTTTCAAGTAAATCGTGCGGAATGGCTGCCACATTCACCGCCACTAAAGGTTTTTCTGCCCGTGTTGAGTTGTAATGAATGGCTTTGGCAACCAGCTCTTTTCCTGTGCCGGTTTCGCCGGTAATTGTAACGGTAATTCCGGTACGGGTGGCTTTTTCAATGGAACTGTAAATTTCCTGGATTGCAGCGCTGTTTCCAACGATGGTATTTTGGTAGCTGTACTTTTTTTTCACCTCGCTGCGCAACGAAATAACTTCACGTTTCAACCGTTCACCCTTTCTGATGTTTTGAACCGTGTTAAGCAATCGTTCGCGAATGTCGTTCGTTTTTACTATGTAATCATAAGCGCCAAATTTTAGTAGCTCAACAACCACTTCAATTTCGCTTTGTTCCGAAATTAGAATCACCTGTATATCTTCGTTTTCGGTCTTAATTTTTTTCAGCATTTCCAGGCCTTTAATGTCGGGAAGCCGGTAATCAAGTGTAATTACATCAGGTGCTCTGTGCAAATTATCGAGGCATTCTTTGCCTGTTGTGAATGATTCAATATCGTAATCGGGATTTAAGGAAAGATTGTGAACGAGCAGCCTGTTGTACCACTCGTCGTCTTCAACTACAAATATTCTGAAAGGTTTCCCGTCCATTTTTTGGTAAAATTAAGCCTGTTTTATTTTTTCTGCAATTAGAAGTTGAAGATAGCATTTTTTTTGGCTTGTGTAAATGCAGAATTAGTTTTGGTTTTTTTCCCAACTGGATAAAAATGCGTTTAAGAATTCGATTACTTCGGCAGTTTCTGATTTTATTGAAGAGTATAATTCCGAAATTTTGTTTTCATCCAAATTGTTCTCTGGTGCATTTTCAAGCATTTTCAGCTTTTTGTAAAGATTTTCAGCCTTTAAATGTTTTCCGGGTGCCGCCATTTTGTGTGCAGTTTCAGAAACTGTTTCCCAGTTTTTTTCGGCCACTGCTTTTTCCATGATTTTCAACCCATCTTGCGAAGTTTTAAAATAAAGTAAAATCATTTCTTTGAAAAAATCTGGATCGCCCGCCGCAATTTTTTCCAGGTGAAGAGGATTAATTTTAGGCGCAGTTTCAGTGCTTTTGGCCAATAATTCTGAGCTCCAAAATTGAGCAACAACATTAAACAGTTCTTTTTCAGAAAATGGTTTAACTATAAAACCGGCCATTCCTGCTTTTTTACTGGCTTCCTGGTCTGCTACCCGATCCGATGCTGTTACGGCAATAATGCAGGCAGCCGGTTTAGCTTTCAGAATTTCCTGCGCAGCTTCCAGTCCGTTTTTTTTCGGCATGCGCATATCCATAAAAATCAGGTCGAAATGGTTTGATAAAGCCAGCGATACGGCCTCCTGACCATTTTTTGCTTCCTGGTATTTTACTTTCCATTTATCTAAAATTTTTTTCAGAACAAACCGGTTAAAGTCTTCATCGTCAGCAATTAAAACTTTCCGGTTTTTAAAATGTTTTGGGATTTCAGGAGCGAAAAAAGCTTCGTGAACAATTTGAGATTTGTCGCCTGCCAAATATGGAATAGAAACCGACATGGTGGTGCCAACGCCGGGTTCACTTTCAACCGATATGGAACCATTGTGCAGTTTAACAAGTTTTTTTACAATGGCAAGTCCGAGACCGGTTCCGCTGTATTTTTTGCCGGAAAGATTTTCTGTTTGAACAAACTCATCAAAAATAATCTGGTGGTTTTTGTGAGGAATTCCAATTCCGGTATCGGCAACCTTAAAATGGAGCCATATTTTTTGTGCATTTTCTGCTTCTGTTTTTACCTTCAGTTCAACCTTTCCTGTTTCGGTAAATTTTACAGCATTTCCAACCAGGTTTATTAAAATCTGCTTTAATCGCAACGGGTCTCCCATCAAGGCATCGGGGAGTGAACTTTCTTTTTTGTAAATTAATTCAATTCCCTTGTTTTTTGCTTCTGTTTCCTGCACGCCGGCAACTTCTTCAAAAACCGAAGCCGGCGAAAAATGGACTGCATCGAGCGATAACTTTTTGGCCTGAATTTTTGAAAAATCAAGCGTATCATTTATGATGGATTTCAGGTGGCTGGCCGAATGTGCTAAAACAGACAATTGCTTCTGAAGCGATTTCTCCGCGGTCTGCATTTGCATTTGTTCGGCCATGCTGTAAATGGCGTTTACCGGAGTTCGCATTTCGTGGCTGACATTGGCAGCAAACTGCTCTTTTGCCAGGGCCAGGCTTTCAGCTTCATCCCTGGCTTTTTTTAATGCCCGCTGATATGCCCGCGCTTTTCGCTGGTAATTAAAAAGCAGAAAAATGACAGCCAAAAGAAGGAACATTACAGCTACTGAAAACATGGCCAACCGTTTATAAGTGATTTGAGCCAACCATTGTGCTTTTTCAATTTTTGAAATACGTTTGTCTGATTCGTACCGCTCGCCCCATTGAATAATTTGATTCAATCTTTTGCCAATTTCTCCGTTCCGCTCAATTAACTTCGATTCGAGAATGTTGATCTGGGAATCTTTTTCTTTTATCGATGATTCAATATTCTGGATTTCATCTTTTAGCTGGGTTCTTTCCAGGGATTTTTTAACCAGCAAGGTGTCAACAATTACTTTTCGTTTCCCTAAAATTCCTTTTAAAAAACCTTTTTCCCTGGTTTCGGTAATAATGGTATCAACCTCTATTGCGTCCAGTTTTGAATAAATTTCATTGAATGCGGGTTTTTCACTTAGCGATGAATGGTGCAAATTAAGAATTCCCTGCCAGATATCGAGTTTTTCAAGGGCCAGGTTGTGAAAAGAGTCAACTACACTGGCATACTCAGGTGAATAATTGGTTTGCAGATTTTTCAGCTTATTGCGCACTGTTTCATCAGTTTGGAGATATGGTTCAAGGTTTTGTTCTTCGTTGGTAAGCACATACAATCGCACTGAGTTTTCTATAGAAGCCAAATCAGAAGCAATGTCTTTAATTACAAAAAGCTGGTAATCGGGAGTAACCTCTTGTTGGATGGAATATACAATGTTGGAAAGACTTTTATAGGCCAGGTATCCGGCAGCAATTACCGAACCTGCAATGATAACAGCCAAAACTGTAATCTGAATTTCAATCCTTAATTTTGCCATCAAATAAGTAATTTACAATTGTCTGAATCCCAAACCCGTTGATTTGATTATCTAAACGTAAACTATCTTTTTTTGTTGAGTTTCAACTCAGCTATCTGAAAGCAAAAAAAATTGCAGTTTATTTCCCCTTGGCAATATCAATACCCATTTTTAGTCCTTTGTATGTGGCGTTGGAGAATGCTTTCAGAATTTGTTTTTCGTAGCGTTTATCTACCTCGAAAAAAGAGAAATTTTTCATTACTTCAATGGATCCAATTTCGGCGCTTTTGTTGGGCAGGTGTTCGTTAACCAGGTCAATAATTTTACGTTTGTTGATTCCGTTTTTCTTTCCAAGTGTAAAAAAGAAACGTGAAAATTCATATCCTCCTCTTTTCCTGCCACCTCGATCGCTTCTGTCAAAACGGTCGCTCCTGTCACTTGGGGCACTTCTGTCAAAACGGTTGTTACGTTCTTTTTTTACACGTTTTCCTCTTTCCTGTGGTTCATAGTCACGTCCGCTTTGCCGCGATTCATCAACATTGATATCGGGCGCATTTTCGTAATATTTAAAAAACCGGTTAAATTCCAAAGAAACAAACCTTTTAATCAGGTCTTCGCGTTCGAGCCAGGAAAGTTTTTTATAAATAACCGGCATAAACTGGCCAATTTCAGCTTCGTTCACCTCGGTTTTTTCCATTTTATCGATGAGGCTGAAAAGCTGTTTTTCGCAAATCTCATTGCCCGATGGAACTGCTTTTTGAAGGAATGTTTTATTCACTTTTTTTTCTACCTGGCGCAGTTTTCCTTTTTCGCGCAGGTGAATTAAAGTTACTGAAATGCCTTTTTTCCCGGCTCGTCCGGTACGTCCGCTACGGTGAATATAAATCTCCGGGTCGTCGGGTAAATTGTAGTTGATTACGTGTGTCAGGTCATTAACATCAAGGCCGCGGGCGGCTACATCAGTTGCAACCAGCATTTGCAAATGTTTTCCGCGAAAACGCGCCATCACATGGTCGCGCTGTGCCTGCGACAGATCTCCGTGGAGCGCATCTGCGTTATAACCATCTTGCATCAGTTTGTCGGCTACGTCCTTGGTTTCGGCCCGGGTACGGCAAAAAATAATACCGTAAATATTTGGATTGATATCGGCCACCCGTTTCAGCGCAATGTAGCGGTCTTTTGCATGAATCAGATAATAATGGTGTTCTACATTTTCGGCGCCGGTATTCTTTTTCCCCACCGAAATTTCGTGTGGATTGGTCATATACTTGTTGGCGATGGAAACAATCTCTTTGGGCATGGTAGCCGAAAAAAGCATGGTTTGCTTTTCTTTGGGAGAAGTTTCCAGAATGGCGTCCAAATCGTCTTTGAAACCCATGGAAAGCATTTCATCGGCCTCATCCAGCACCAACCATTTGATTTCGTTTACTTTCAGTTTTTTGCGTTTGATTAAATCGAGGGTTCTTCCGGGTGTTCCAACTACTATGGAAACGCCGCGATCCAACTGATCGATTTGCTTCCTTATATCGGCGCCACCGTAAACCACAGCAATATTAATTTTATGAGAAAACTTCGAAAAGTTGGTCAAATCACTGGCAATTTGCATCGCCAGCTCGCGCGTTGGACTAAGAATTAAAGCCTGCGTATGATTTTTTGATGTGTCGATTTGCTGAATGATGGGCAAGCCAAAGGCAGCGGTTTTTCCCGTTCCTGTTTGTGCCAGCGCCACCATGTCGGTGTTGGTTTCCAATAAAAAAGGAATGGTTTTTTCCTGAATGGGGGTGGGGGATTCAAAACCCAGCAATTCAACAGCTTGCTGAAGTTCAGAGCTGAGGCCCATCTCGTTAAATAATGTCATTTAAATACGTCTAAAATTTGTGGGCACAAAGGTAACCTTTTTTAATGTATTTCAGGTATTTATGCCATTTTCTTTAATGTTTTAACAAATACATAATTCTGTTGGGTGGTTTTACATTTTTTAAAACGTGTATAAAAGAAATTTCAACCGAAATCCGTTACATTTGTTTAATTTTTGTACCAATTCAGTTGAATTGTATGGAAAAAATAAAACACAAAAAAAAGACTGTTTTTTTTGTTCGGTTAAAATTGACTGGATTAGCAATCGTTTTTTGGTCTGTTGGTTTAACGGCGCAAAACGATACCATTGTACCGGTTGATAAAGATCCGGAAAAATTGCTGAGGAAAATTAATCTCAGGGAACTTGCAGATGGCGGATTTAATTTTTGGCAAGACGATTTTTCAGGCAACTGGGCCGGAGTCGATTTTGGATTCAATCTGTTTCTGAACCCCAATTACACCGGATACGATTTCGATTTTATGGAAAACGACGTGTTCCGGTCCAATTCCACCTACATCAACCTCATTCAGCAAAGTATAGCATTGCAACGAAACCGCAACACCATTGGACTGGTTACCGGTATTGGGCTGCATCTTGAAAGTTACCGGCTGGGAAGGAATGTAACCCTGCAGCGCCTCGAAAACGATAAAATTGAACCCCGCATTCTCGATTTCGATCAAAACCAAAAATCAAAATTATCCCTTATTTCACTTTATGTGCCACTGCTGGCCGAATTTCAGGTTCCACTGAACCATTACCAAAACCGGATACATTTTTCGGGCGGAGTGTACGGAAGCCTGCGGCTCAGCAGCCACACAAAAATCAAATACCGGGCCGATCGGAAAAAAGAAAAGCTGAAAACACCCGACCACTTTTCCCTTCCCGATTTCAAATACGGATTGATGGTTCGGGCCGGATACCGCTGGTTTAACGTTTTTGCTACGTATGAACCGGGGTCAATTTTCGAGGAAGATAAAGGACCTGATCTTACTCCGGTAACGTTTGGAGTAACGCTTGTCCGTTTTTAAAATTTATAATATGAGACCTTACATTTTAGAAGAAACCAACTGGAAACAGATTAAAAATCAGAAATACGATGTGGCAGTGTTGCCCTGGGGGGCAACTGAGCCGCACAACTACCATTTACCTTACGGAACAGATTCGCTGGAAACTGCCCGCATTGCTGCCGATGCAGCTAAAAAAGCCTGGGACAATGGCGCCAAAGTCATGGTACTTCCTGCAATACCGCTGGGAGTTCAAAATCCAGGACAGATTGAAATGCCGTTTTGCCTGCATACGCGACCATCAACGCAAATTATTATTCTCGAAGATATTGTCAGGGCGCTTTTTAATCAGGGAATCCGAAAACTGGTGGTAATGAACGGACATGGAGGCAATGATTTTAAACCGATTATTCGCGAAGTTTTGCCACAGTTTCCCGGCATGTTTATCGCTTTGAATGAATGGTTTAAACTGGTTCCCAACTCCGATTATTTTGAAGAAGAAGGCGATCATGCAAATGAAATGGAAACCAGCATTATTATGCACTATTTTCCTGAATTGGTATTGCCATTGGAAGAAGCCGGCGAGGGGAAAGGCAAAACATTCAAATTAAAAGGTTTGGCCGACAAAACCGCCTGGACACCCCGTCAATGGGATAAAGTTTCGGAAGATACCGGCATAGGAAACCCGAAAAAAGCAACTGCTGAAAAAGGGAAAAATTTTTTGGAAACAATAACCTCAATCATAGGGGAGTTTTTTGTTGAGTTGGCAGAAAGCGATTTGGGTGAATTGTATTGAAAATTGTTATCAAACCCAATAATTGTCATTTCTTAAATCCCTAAAATTTCTGTTATTGCATTAAAATAAAAAAAGCAGAAACATGAAACTCTTACTGATTAGCAACTCAACCATGGCAGGGGAAGCCTACCTGGATTACCCGAAATATGAAATTCAAAAATTCCTTGGCGAAAAGCCGGTAACAGCATTGTTTATTCCTTACGCGGCTGTTGTATTTTCGTTTGATGAATATTGTGAAAAAGTGGAAGAACGGTTTGCGGAAGTGGGTCACCACATTGTAGGCATTCACACTTTTGCCGACCCGGTGAAAGCTGTTGAAGATGCAGAAGCCATTGTGGTGGGCGGCGGCAACACCTGGCAGCTTGTTAGGATGTTGCACGACCGGAAACTGATGAATCCCATTCGCGAAAAAGCATTTAACGGAACGCCTTATATTGGCTGGAGCGCCGGAGCTAATGTGGCCTGCCCCAATTTACGTACAACCAACGACATGCCCATTATCGATCCGCACGGGTTTGAGTGTATTAGCCTGGTTCCTTTTCAGATTAATCCGCACTACCTCGACGCCCATACCCAGGGACATGCCGGAGAAACACGCGAGCAACGAATTGAAGAATTTATTGAATTGAATCCGGAAATTTACGTGGTCGGATTACGCGAAGGATCCATGCTGAAACTGGAGAATGACAAATTGGAATTGATTGGAGAACGGATGTGCCGAATTTTCAAAAAAGGAAAAGAACCGGTGGAACTTTCCACTGCCGATGATTTCAGTTTTTTAATGAAAAACGGTTTTTATCTTTAAGATTTTAACACACATTTAGGATTCGCATAACCCTCTGTTTAAATTTGGAAGAATTTAACCGGTTATCTGTCACGTTAATACATAAAGTGAACAATTCACTACCTTTGCACCGTAAAACCGAAACAGAAAATGGAACTTCTTTCAAATAATTATTTCGCCCTTTTTTTAATTGTTGCGCTTGGCTTTATTCTTGGCAGAATAAAAATATTCGGGCTGTCGCTCGACGTATCGGCGGTTATTTTTGTGGCGCTGGTGTTTGGCCATTTCGGGGTGGTAATTTCCGAAGACTTTCAGTACCTCGGGCTGGTGCTGTTTATTTTTACCATTGGTATTCAGGCGGGGCCCGGATTTTTCGAGTCGTTTAAAAAGGAAGGCCGGCAACTGGCCTCGTTTGCAACTTTGCTTATTCTTACAGCAGCTTTTATTACTGTTGCTGTAGTTTACTTCTTCAAAATAGATAAAAATATTGCCGTAGGACTCTTTACCGGCGCGCTAACCAGTACACCCGGTTTGGCTGCGGCCATAGATATAACCGGTTCTCCGCTGGCTTCCATAGGATACGGGGTTGGCTATCCGTTTGGCGTAATCGGAGTTATTCTATTTATCCGATTTCTTCCCAAAATACTGGGTGTTTCGCTGAAAAAAGAAGAAGAAGAATACCATTCAAAAACAAAAGAAGAATTTCCGGAAATTTTACGACGGAATTTTTTGGTTGAAAACGAAAAAGTGGCGGGAAAGTCTATTGGCGATCTGCGTATCAGGTACATGACAAAAGCTGTTGTTTCGAGGGTTGTGCACGAAGGATTAGCGGTAACCCCAAAACCCGAAACCATTTTATACAAAGGCGATTTGATAAAAGCTGTGGGAACAGATGAATCCCTGAAACGTGTGGAATTGCTCATTGGGCCTCCAACCGAGGAGGAAATTCCGCTCGACCCAAATTATGATGTGCGTACGGTTTTGGTTACCAATAAAGAAGTGGTAAATAAAACCATCGGGCAAATTAACCTTCTGCACACTTACAGTGCAACAATTACACGTATTCGCCGCTCGGGGATTAACATTTCGCCCACCCCCAACTCGAAACTGCAGTTTGGCGACAAGCTGATAATTGCCAGCAGCAAAGCCAACATGGAAATGGTGGCCCGGGTTTTTGGCGACGACCAGAAACGGCTTTCCGACACCGATATTTTACCGGTGGCGCTGGGAATTCTCCTGGGGGTTGTGGTCGGGAAAATCAATATTACGCTCGGAAACTTCGCATTCAGTTTGGGATTGACAGGCGGTGTGCTTGTTGTTGCGCTGGTTTTAAGCCGCATGGGGAAAACCGGTCCCATTATCTGGACCATGAGTGGCGCCGCCAACCAGTTGCTGCGGCAGTTGGGGCTTATCTTTTTCCTGGCCGCTGTGGGAACCGGTGCAGGAGCCGATATTCTGGATACATTTGAACAATACGGCTACCGGCTGTTTCTGTTTGGCGGGGTGATTACCCTGGTTCCAATGATTCTGGCCGCCATTGCCGGAAAGTGGTTTTTTAAAATGAACCTGCTGAGTATGCTTGGCGCCATCAGCGGTAGTATGACCAGCACACCCGGTTTGGCTGCCGCCGATTCCATGACCGAAACCAATGCGCACAGCATCGCTTACGCAACCGTTTATCCGGTAGCTATGGTGTTGCTCATTGTCATTGTGCAGTTAATTTCGCTTTTTCTGTAGCAGCCGTTAGCGCCACGCCGATTCTACCCGGTAAATATCGAGTTTCTCCACAATCACTTCACCTCCGCTGGAGAAAAGAACAAGGCCTTCAGCTCCTTTATCCGGGGTGAAATTGTTGGAAACAGCTACCTGCCCGCCGTTGGCATACACCTCTACAGATGCACGGTCTATAAGTATTTCAAGCGTAATTTTATTGTCGATGGGTTGCAGCGGGGCCGACGTTCCCAATAGTGATAATGTTCCGCGTTTTACATCGTAAAGTAATTCTGTCCCAGTACTTTTTTTGCTATGCCGGATATAAAATCCAAAGTTATTACAGGTTCTCAGGTCGAACTCACCAACAATGTGCAGGCAATCGCCACTCACCCTTTTTACGATGTTCTGGTTGATCCCGGGAATCAGTTTTTCATTTTCCCAACTATAATGTTTTCCGTGCAGCAATTCAATTTCCGAAATGGGTTTGCGGGTTATTTTATATCCGAAATTGAATTTGGTAAGTTCCAGTTCTGTTGGAAAAGTCATTTGCCCGTTAAAAGGCATTTCAGGGAAATTGCCGCCACGCATCCAGGCAATTTGAATAACCCGGCCGTCTTCTTCCGGAATATTGCTCCAGGTTTGTGTGGCGTAATAATTTTTGCCGAAGTCGCTTTTCATTTTTGCCGTTTCGGGTGAAAATTCCTCACCATCGAAGTTGCCAATGAGGTAACTACCGTCGCCATCAAACAATACCCATTTGGTTTCCTCGGGGCGGTTGCTCACCTGCATGGGAATCAAATCGGGGCATTCGTAAAATCCAAAAATATGGCTTTTGTATTCCCAGTCCACCAAATTTTCCGAAGTGTAAAACGAAACCCCTTTCGATCTGTCTTCTTCGGTGGTTTTACGGTACAGAACCATCACATATTTTTGCGAGGGCTCGTGCCAAATCACTTTCGGGTCGCGGGCATCGTCGGTTTCGTCGTAAGGAATGATTGGGTTTCCTTCGTATTTTTCCCAGGTGCGTCCCCGGTCGGTGCTGAAGGCAATTCGCTGTCCGCAATGCTGGCTGGTGTAAAAAGCAATCAGCGTTTTTACATCACCTTGTTGCTTTTCAAGTAAATTGTTGTGATCAACAATTGCCGACCCCGAAAAAGCCGTGCAGTATTCCTTGTCTTCCGAATTTTCATCGGGATATAAAGCAATGGGAAGATGTTCCCAGTGGATCAAATCAGTACTGATGGCGTGCCCCCAGTGCATGTAACCCCACTCTTTACCTTTGGGATTGTACTGGTAAAACAGGTGGTATTCGCCATCGTAGTAAACCAAACCGTTGGGATCGTTGTGCCAGTTTTCTTCAGGAGTGAAGTGAAACTGCGGCCGGTACAGTTCGTTGTAATAATTTTTATCCGGTTTTGAAGCAGTCAGCAAAAAAACCGAAGCCAGTGCAAATAAAGCAATTACAACATTCTTCATAGCGTATATTTTTTCTGAATTTTGGTCTGTTCATACGGTGTGCAAGATAGGAATTTATTGCGTTTATTGCAGTTTTTTCATCTCATACTCAATGTATCTTTCCAGTTGGTTTTTCCCGGGAAGTTTTAAAATCACCAGGATACTCAATTAATGCAGACAGTGTCTGCATTATTGGGAAATCACCTTGTACAATTTGTGCAGACAATGTCTGCAACATTGAACTACTACTTTTCTTATCTGAAAAAAGCGAAATGGAACTCGGGTAAGTTTGATAAAACTGTTTGAATAATTTCAGGTTTCGTTCTGAAAGTCCCTTTCGCTGAAGTGAATCTGCTAATCGTTTTTCAAGCATAGCACCATAATCCGCTCTGTCCTGACCTTTTTGTTCATACTCCGTGATGTGAAATCCAATCAGTCAATTTCTCAGTGTTAATGGAACATTTACAGTCTCATAACGGTTCAGTTTACAAACTTGCAATAGGACTATCAACTTCCTCACTTTAGTAACTAACTTAACTTTTATGTTAATTGTGAATGAAAAATTTTAACAACAAATTTTCTTTACGTTGGCATACGAGACGCTTGTAATATACTTTTGAATAACGATTAAATAAAAAATTGTTGAAAACTTTTTCAAATAAATATTGAATTAATATTATAAAATATTGTATTTTTAGACAAAATTTGACAAGTCATAAGTTTGCAAAATATGAGTAATTTAAACTCAGGTTTAGGGCAGTATTTAAGGAAACTACGAAAAGATAGAAGTCAAACATTGCATCAGGTTTCCAAAGAAACTGACATTGATTCACCATTACTAAGTAAATTAGAAAGAGGTGAAAGATTGCCAACTGATGAACAGATAAAGAAATTGTCTAAGCACTTTAAAGTGTCAGAAACAGATTTGAAAGTTAAGACAACAGCAGATAGAATAATTAAAAATTACGGCTTAAATATTACAACTTACGAAGCTATTAATTTAGTAATGGAACAATTAACACCTTACATTAAAAAATGAAACAATTGATTACAGATACATTTGAATTACATTTACAAGATGCTATACAAGGTTTATCCAATTTACCGAACAGTTCGTTTGATTTAGCAATTTGTGATCCGCCATATGGTGCAGCAACTTCTGCAAAATGGAATTACGATAGCGATAAAAAATTGAACGGTTTTGGCGGCAATTGGAAATTGAATAGCGAAGAATGGGACTTACTTACAGGTAATGATATATTCAAAAGCACTCATCAATGGCTTACTCAATTAAAAAGATTAGTAAAGCCGACAGGGTCAATTTGGATTCATTCAACATATCATAATTCGGGTTTTGTAAATGTCGTTTGCCAATTATTAGGATTGGAAATTATCAATGAAGTCGCATGGTATAAGCGGAATGCATTTCCAAATTTATCTGCAAGACGATTGACAGCAAGTCACGAAACAATACTGTGGGTACATACAGGCGGTGAAAAGCAACGCAAATACAACTTCAATTACGACGATGTAAAAAGAGCAAAGTTTCAGGGCGACAATATGAAAGAAGCCGATAAACAACTTAGAACCGTTTGGGATATTCCGAACAACAAAAGCAAAGATGAATTAAAATTTGGAACGCACCCGACACAAAAACCTTTAAGAGTTGCCGAAAGATTATTGATGATTTCAGGTATTAAAGGTGGAAAATTACTTGTGCCGTTTGCAGGTTCAGGTACCGAAATGATTGCAGGGATAAAATACGGAATGCAAGCCGTTGGATTTGAAATAAGCGAAGAGTATTTTGAACTTGCAAAAAGTCGATTGCTGTTTGAAGAATGTAATATTAAAAGCCAATTATTTGTATGATGCAAAAGCCCAAAAATATAGTTGAACCTGTTGTGAAATGGTCGGGTAGCAAACGATATGTTGCTCCCGAATTGAGCAGACATATTGTAAAACAAAAACGATACTTAGAGCCGTTTGTCGGAGGTGGTGCTATGTTGCCTTTTCGACATATTTCAAAAGCTGTGGCAAGTGATATAATTCCCGAATTGATTAATCTGTGGAAACAAATTAAAAATAATCCTGAAAAGGTAGCCGAAGAATACAAACAACGTTGGGAAAGACTGCAAACTGAAGGTCACAATGTTTATTATGAAGTTCGGGATAACTTTAACAGAACGAAAAACGAATTTGATTTCTTGTTTCTTACACGAACTTGTGTAAACGGTTTGATAAGATACAATACGAACGGGGAGTTCAATAATTCAATGCACAAAAACCGCCCAGGAATTAATCCAAATACTTTAAAAGAAATAATCTTAAAATGGAGTTATTTTGTTCGTGATGTAGAATTTCTGAATTGCGATTACAGGCAAACATTAGCTGATGCTGATAATAACGATTTTGTTTTCCTTGACCCTCCTTATGGTGGAACAAAAGACCGATACACAAAAACGGAATTTAACCTTGTTGATTTTTATAATGAATTAGAACGATTAAATTCTGTTGGAGCAAAATGGATTTTGACTTTTGACGGAACTGCTGGCAATCGTGAATACGATTATCAATTGCCGGAAGAATTATATAAGCACAAAACAGAAATTAAAACAGGAAATTCTCCTTTTACAAAATCAATGAAAACAAGCATTGATGCAGTTTACGAATCAGTATATTTTAATTTTGAAACTTCTGTTGAACTGCGAAATAATGTCGGTAAAAATGCGGTTCAAGAATTGGCACTTTTCTGAAAGCAAAAGATGTCCGATTGTTTCCGTTCCGTCATTTTTGAACTCAATCGCAAAGATAAAATCCAAACTACCATCCTGCATTTCGGATTTCATTTCGTCCAAATTTTTAAAAACAAACGCACCGCCCGAATACGATGAAAAGTTGCTAAGCGGTGATTTTTTCCCTGTGAAAGATTGCCAATCTTGTTTGTTTGGTTTGTATGCTGTTGGTGCAATTTTTAAAAGTGCTTTTACATATTCTGTTAAGCGCTTACCTATATTATTATCCAAATCTCTTGCATTGTTTTTGGATTCAATTACAAGAAAAATGTTTTCCTTTTTCGTGTTTATCTGAATAATATGGTCGGGTCGTTTTGCTTTAATTGCCGAAACTCTTGGCAACGAAGTCCAACGATATTCTGTTTTGTCCGAAAAATCAAAATAGGAAATTCCACTCCAATCGCCACCGGGCGGATTGCACATTGATTCAAATATATACGAACTCAACTGTCGTGAAAACAATGTATGAATTGCGGTGTCCACATCGTGTTCGCCAAAAACATCGCTTGGGGTTGCAGAATTGAAAATAACTTTTACGTTTTTTCGTTTCAAGTCTCGGTTAACAATATTTGTCAAAATTCCCTGTTCAGAAGTTGCACTATCGGCTAAAACGTAATTACTCAAATTCAAAACCGCTTGCCAAAGTCCGTTTCCTAATACAAGTTTTGCAGGATTATCTTTAAACGTTTTCCAAGTTTGTTTTCCTGCAGGTCCAAAAACAATCGTCAAAATATCAATGTCGTTGCCAAACAACATTCTTGCAAGCGGAACAAGTCCTCTATCTGGACGAGAATCATCGCCTCTCGGTTTGAACCCTGTAACCCAAACAATGATGAGCGGTTTATTTTTCTGTTCAACTGTGTTTGCTAATTCATTTATTTTATCTGAAGGGTAAATTTCTTTCAGAAGGGAAGCGAATTTTTTCACGTTGCCATTTGCAACAAGACAAATAGGAATTTCTTTTGCCCCAATTGAAAGCAAATTGAGTTCCTGTGTTTTCGTTAAAAGCTTTTTGAAAGTTTTAGTAACATTTACTTTATCTGATGATTTTTTACGCCAAATTTGTTTGTTCGGGTGGTTTTTAATCCATTCGGCTTTTTTCTGTCCCGATGATATTTTTAGAAATTCTTCCCATTCCAAAGCACGGAAAGTATCAACTCGTTTTCTATCGCCCGAAAGTATTTTTACAAGGGTTGTTCCTTTCTGAATCAACACGTCCATTGCATCATTTGTCAAGTTTTGCTCAATGAGAGACTTCAACAAATCCAAACTTGCTTCTTTGCCGAAAATATGCGTAAATTTTTTCCGTAGTTCTTCTGTAATTGCAGGGTGTGCCTCGTAAATCGGAACACAAACCACATTCAACGTTTTAGAAGAAGTCAAGTAAGAAAACGGAACAATAGGATTTGGGAAACGTGGTGCTTTTACTTTTCTGTCGGCATCTAACTCAACGCCTCCGATTTCAGCAAAATAAAAATACGGAATACCAATTTCAGCACAAGTAACGGCTCTGCCGTTTCTTTGCCAAGCATTATTCCCTGCCGGCAAAGCGTTACAAAACTCAATTGCAAGTAGTAATTCTTCTGTTTTACTATCCTTTGAAACTTTTGTAATGTATGCGTCTGTTGCCTCCCTCAAAGGAGCGCCGTATTTCATGAGTTCTGAAGTAAAATTTACGTTCCAACGATTGTGTCCACCTAATAATTCAACTTCAAAAATTTCTTTGGTTTTGTTTTGCAGACTGTATGAGGGCATAAAAATATTTCTACAATTTGAAACAACCTGACAGTTGTATGCGTGAGCTAATAGTGATAATGCTCTTTCGCACTCAATAATATTGTCTCCGTGTATTCTAAGTTTCATTTATTTTTTTTATAAATTCAAAGTTAAAAAAAACGTTGTCAAAGAGTGTATGTGTTTTGGCAATTGTAAAGAAATTAGGTGCGTTGGAAAAATAAAAACAGTCAATGTGTTGGCAACTTTGACACACATTTTTATCAATGGATTAATAAATTACAGATTTTTCTGAAATATTGGTCGGCCTTAAAATGTGAATTTTTAAGTCTGAAACGTAATATTTACTTTTAAAAATTTCGTCCAGAAAGGTTTCAGAATTGCTTGTTAATAGTAATCCAAAATAGTAAATGGCTATATTGGTATCAATCAGATAGTTCTTTCTTCCCATTCCTCCCTTGATTGTTCTATTTTTTTGATAAGCTCAACTGCTCTTTCTCGGGTAATCGCTCCTTTATGACGAACAGGAGTGTTTTTTTCTTTGGTTTTTGGCTTTATTAGTTTTATAATTTTTGCCTTCTCAAGTCCCCTCAGAATTGACAACGCATTTTTATTTTTAATTTCAGTTTCAATTGTTTCCATTATTTTTGATTTGTTACAAATTTACATTAAAAAATCATTGTCATGGAATCGAAAAAAGAAAAATACCGGCACAAACTGGATGAACTGGTTAAAAGCGGAAGATTTATTCCGGGCATTTACAACTATTGTGACCGTTGGTGCGAGCGTTGTACGCTCAGTCACCGGTGCCTCAATTATTCACATGAACAAGAAATGATGGAGAACAAAAATGATCCGGAGATAAACGACATAAAAAACAAAAAATTCTGGGAGCAAATCCGGCTCTCTTTCGAGGTGGCTATGGATATGATTTCCGAAGATGCCGAGCGGCTGGGTATCGATTTGGACAACCTGCCCGATGTGGAAGAACCTGAACAAGTGGAAAGTCCGGCGGAAAAACTGGCGGAAAAGTATGGTTATGCCATGCACGACTGGCTGAAAGAAAACCATGGTAAACTAAAAGAAAAAGCCGAACAATTGCTGGTTGTGTACACCGATGAAAAAAATGCTGTAAAATTTGCCGATGCCTGGGAAGTAGTGCAGTGGTACAGCTTTTTTATCTCGGCCAAGGTGCACCGGGCACATCTCGATTTGGATGAACGCCTTAATGAAGAGGAAGACGAATACAATATGATGTCGGACAACCTCGGTTCGGCCAAAATTGCCCTAATCGCCATTGACCGCTCAATGGAAGCGCTTTCGGTGCTTTACCCCGAAATGAAAGAGCAGGAAGATGAAATTCTGCAGTTTCTAGCTCTGCTTTCGCAAATAAAAAAACAGGTTCAGGCTACCTTTCCAACAGCCATGGAGTTTAAACGTCCGGGGTTTGATGATTGAATCTTTAAATCAACTCAAGAAACAATCAACGCACTGATTGTTTCTTGTGATATTTTTATCAATGCATTGATGATTTAAGCTAAATATGTTATATTTGCATTGATATAACAGAATATTAAATGGAAATATTAATTCAGCGATTTTACGAAAAATATGCACAAACCCATGTTGATTCAATACGCGATTTTGAAAAAAAAGTGGATTGGAACAACCGGGTTATTGGCTTAAAAGGAAGCCGGGGGGTTGGCAAAACCACGCTTCTTTTACAGCATATTAAAAAGAATTACAAACCCTCTGGCAAAATTCTTTATACCAGTCTCGACCATTTTTGGTTTGCCGAAAACCGTCTTTACCATCTTGCCGATATTTTTTATAAAAAAGGCGGGGAGATATTATTCTTAGATGAAGTACATCGCTACCCGGACTGGTCGGTAGAATTGAAAAATGTTTATGATGATTTTCCTGATTTAAAAATTGTTTTTACCGGTTCATCGTTGCTTCATCTGGAAAAAAGCCGCGCCGATTTAAGCAGAAGAGCAGTACTTTACAACATGCCCGGACTATCATTCAGGGAGTTTCTGAATTTTCAAACCAACAATAGTTTTCGGACTTATACCTTGCAGGAAATTGTAAACAACCATGTTGAAATTGCAGTTTCTGTATTGGAAAAATTAAAACCGCTTGAATTTTTCCAAAATTATCTGAAATATGGCTATTATCCTTTTTACCTGGAAAATATCGACTCGTTTCACCAAAAATTAAGCGAAGCTGTTCATACTGTTCTCGAAGTGGATATTCCGCAATTCGAAACCATTCAAACTTCTCATATTCTGCTTTTAAAAAAGCTTTTACAAATTATTTCTTCTTCAGTTCCGTTTAAACCAAATCTACAATCACTTAGTATGCGTAGCGGAATAAGTATTAATACGTTAAAAAAATATATTTATCTGCTCGACCGGGCAAATATTATTTCCTTGTTGCATGCTGATTCAAAGGGAATTAGTAATCTTAGTAAACCTGAAAAAATATTTCTTCAAAACACTAATCTCATGTACAATTTGGCAGGTGAAAATCAAAATATTGGAAACCTTAGAGAAACATTCTTCTTAACCAACTTAAAAGAGGTTGGCACTGTTAAAGCCGCCAAAACAGGGGATTTTTTTGTAAACGATAAATATACTTTTGAAATAGGAGGCAAAGGGAAAAAGCAAAAGCAGATAAAAAATATTTCTGATTCATTTATAGTGAAAGATGAAATTGAAACCGGAAATGATAACATAATCCCGCTTTGGCTGTTTGGGTTTTTATACTAAAAAACAAAAAAAATGAATTACGAAGGCAACATCCTGAAAATGCGCACTGAGCTGGCCAAACCGGTTAACTATTTTTTGCCGGTGGGCGAACAGGAAATTAAAATGAACGAACTGATTGGCAAAGAAATAAGCCTGCACTTCACCGGGCAAATTAACTGCATTTCCTGTGGGAAAATCACCAAAACTTCGTTCAACCAGGGATTTTGCTACAATTGCCTGCAAACGGCGCCCGAATCAAGCGAATCGGTGGTGAGGCCCGAGTTGTCGAAATCGCAGTTTGGCATTGCCCGCGACATGGAGTGGGCGGAAAAGCACGACCTCATCGAACACATTGTTTACCTGGCTGTGGCCAGCGAACTGAAAGTGGGCGTAACGCGCCATCATCAAATCCCCACCCGGTGGATTGACCAGGGTGCCAGCTATGCCATACAACTGGCCAAAACACCCAACCGCCACATTGCCGGAATCATTGAAATTTTCCTGAAAAAACATTTTACCGACCGCACCAACTGGCAGGCTATGCTGAAAAACGATGGCAATTCGGATATCGATCTTCAGGAAGAAAAGAAAAATGCCCTGCAACTACTGCCTGCCGAACTGCAAAAATATTATTGCGACGATGATGAAATCACCTCCATCGAATACCCGCTTTCAGATTTTCCGGAAAAAGTAAAAAGCATCGGATTCGACAAAATGCCTGATATTGAAGGTATTTTAAAAGGGATTAAGGGGCAATACCTTGTTTTTGAAAACAATACAGTACTGAATATCAGAAAACACAACGGGTATTTTATTCAAATTTCTTTCAATCATTAAAATTATCAGCAACTTGACTTTTCTCTTACTTCCCAAAAAGAAAAATTGCTTTATTTGCTTACAAAATAAAATTTGAAGGTTTTCTTCGAAAAACCATGTAAAGAATCGAAAAATGGAAAATTTGGACTGGCAAAATTTAGGGTTCGGGTACCGCGATACAGACTATAATATTCGTTGCTACTACCGTAACGGACAATGGGGCGAGTTGGAAATCAACTCATCGAACCAGATTAATATTCACATGGCAGCTACCTCGCTGCATTACGGACAGGAGGCGTTTGAAGGACTGAAAGCCTTTAAAGGAAAAGACGGTAAAGTGCGTATTTTCAGAATGGATGAAAATGCCAAACGCATGCAAAGTTCCTGCGACGGCATTTTAATGGCCAAATTGCCTGTGGAAAAATTTATGGAAGCTGTGCGCCTGACTGTAAAAATGAACGAACGTTTTGTTCCACCTTACGAAAGCGGCGCGGCATTGTATATCCGTCCGTTGCTGATTGGAACCGGTCCTGAAATTGGAGTAAAACCCGCCACTGAATATATGTTTATGGTATTTGTAATGCCGGTTGGTCCTTATTTCCCCGAAGGGTTTAAACCCACCGATTTGGTTATTATGCGTAAATACGACCGGGCGGCGCCACAGGGAACCGGCAAATTCAAAGTGGGCGGAAATTACGCCGCCAGTATGGGGGCGGGAAAACTTGCAAAAAGAGAAGGTTTTTCTGCTGTTTTGTACCTCGACAGCAAAGAGAAAAAATACCTCGATGAATGTGGCCCGGCCAATTTTTTCGGGATAAAAAACAATACTTATGTTACGCCGCTTTCCGATTCCATTTTGCCTTCCATTACAAATAAAAGCTTGATGGATTTGGCCGAAGAAATGGGACTGAAGGTGGAACGCCGCAAAGTTCCTTATGAAGAACTGGCCGAATTTGAGGAAGTGGGCGCCTGCGGAACTGCTGCCGTAATTTCGCCCATAAAAGGCGTTTACGATGCCGACAACGACAAGTGGTTCAAATACGGCAACCAGAAAGAAGCCGGCGAATGGTCAACCAAATTGTATAACAAACTGCGGGCTATTCAGTACGGCGACGAAGAGGATAAATACGGTTGGGTGGAAGTTTTATAAAAGAGGCAGTCCCTCTTAATCTCCCCAAAGGGGAGAAACAGAGAAAAGAAATTCAAAGCTTCGGAAATTTTCCGTGGCTTTTTTAATTTCTTTCCTGTAACATCCCCGCCTCTTATTCGTCTTATGCAATGAACAGTGTTCAAAAGCAGCCAATGACAGTAAACGAATACAACAAAGCAGTTAACCTTTACTCCGACCGGCTTTTCCGGTTTGTGCTTAAAAGCATCCGGGATACTTTTGCGGCGGAGGATATTGTGCAGGACAGCTACGAAAAACTCTGGAAAAATGTGGAGAACGTGGATGGAGCCAAAGTAAAGTCGTACCTGTTTACCACTGCTTACCATACCATGATTGACCGCATCCGGAAAGAAAAAAGGTCTGCCTATTTAGAAGAACTCAACCTGCCCGAAGAAAGCCATGAAAACAATTATTCCGATTTGGGCGAAATATTGAAAGAAGCCGTGAACCGGCTGCCCGAAATTCAGCGCATGGTGCTGTTGCTGCGCGACTACGAAGGTTATTCGTACAATGAAATTGGAGAAATGGCCAATTTGAACGAATCGCAGGTAAAAGTTTACATTTACCGGGCGAGGGTATTTTTGAAAAATTATATTGGAAAAATGGAAATGGTGGTGTAAAATGAAAATTACAAGAAATAATTACGAAGAATATTTTCTCGATTACCTGGAAGGGAATCTGGATGAAAACCTGGTGGACGATTTTATCGATTTCCTCCGGCAAAATCCTGATTTGAAGGAAGAACTGGAAATGGCCGGTGCTGTTAAGGTGGAGTTGGAAAATATTACTTTCGAGGGCAAGGGAAAACTGTACAAGGAAAAATTCGACCTGGAACCGGAATTCAACCGGGCGGCTGTGGCCCTTTTGGAAGGAGAACTTCATGAAAACGAAAAAACTGAATTTGAAAATTATCTTTCCAAACATCCTGAAAAAAGGAAGGAAGCCGCCCTTTTTGAAAAAACCAGGCTGAAAGCAGATGAATCTATAGTTTTTCGTAAAAAAAGAAGTCTTTACCATTATTCAGCCGGAAAAACCATTTTGCTGTGGTCAACCCGAATCGCTGCAGTTTTGGTTCTTGCTTTTATGGTTTACCGGGTAGCCGATAATATTTCAACCCAAAGTAATTTGCCTGAAAACCAGGTGGCTGTTTCGGAAAAGAAAACAAATCCGGAAAAGGCAGAACCAACCGTTATTCCCGAAAAAGCGGAAAAAAAGGAAGAACCTGTACCTATGGGTAACAAAAGGGCTGAACCGTTAAAAAAAGTAGAACCCAAAAATGAACCAGTTAAAAGCCTACGCGAAACAAACAAAGGCCGAATGAATCATGAACGCATTGCAGAAGTGAGAGTTCCGGTTGAAATTCCCGAAAAACTGTCCGGGTTGAATGTTTCTCTGTCCATCAAACAACCAGAATTAACTCTGGCTCAAATGAACATTGTTTTACCGGAAACACCTGTTGAAAATTATGAAGAACGCCTGTTGGCCGATGTGGTCAGGGAAAAAACCGGACTTGGCAACCTTTCACTGAACAAAGTGGCCAAAGCAGGCCTGAACCTGGTTTCAAACTTTTCGGGTGAAAAATTCAGTTTCGATACCAATGACGAAGGTCAAATTACAGAACTGAATTACGATTCGCGCTTGCTGGCTTTTTCCATTCCCACCAAAAATGATTAGTTTTTTGTAACAGGCAGCAAGACAATTAGACAAAAGTTTGCAAGAAACAATTTTTCCATTATTCCATTTGGCCATTTCACATTTTATCCATTTAGCAGTTTTGCAATTTCACATTCATGCATTTTCGCATTTTATCATTTTCGCATTAAATTATTCCACAACCTGTAACTTTCACCTTACCCTGTCCGTCTGAGCAGCAGAACATTTAAAACAGAAAAAAATGAAACGATTAATCAGTATTATTTTATGCAGCCTTCTGGCAATAAATCTTTTTGCACAAACCGATACCACCAAAGTGGGCACGAAAAATAAAAATGTGGTTACCGTAATTGAGGATGGTAAAAGAACCCAGGTTACTGTGGGAAATGACCGGGGAGTAGAAGTTATAACCGACGACTGGGGCGATACTACCCATGTAAGAATTGGCCGCCGCACTTTCAGGGTTATTGAAAGCGAAAACGGTACTTACGTAAAAATTGACAAGGAAGAACGGCAGAAAAACTGGACCGGTAGTTTTAATCCGCACTGGGCAGGGCTCGAATTTGGAATGAATATGTTTCACAAGTCCGATTATTCTTTGTATAACAATCTGGAAGTTCCGCAGGATTTTATGGACTTACATTACGGAAAATCAATTACTGTTAACCTGAACTTTGCCGAATGGGCTTTTAAAAACGAAGCCAACAATTTCGGTTTGGTTACCGGGTTGGGATTTAGTTTTATGGACTTTACTTTCGACCAGCCCATAACCATTGAAAAAGAAGGTGGAAGCGGGATTATTATGCCCGTTGGTCTGAATCCCGATGGCCTGAAAAAAACAAAGCTGAATGTAACTTATCTTACTGCACCGCTTATTCTTGAAGTGAAAACTCCACTCCGGGCCGGTAATTCACGGCTTTACCTGGCTGGTGGGGTAATTGGAGGAGTGAATATAGGTTCGCATACCAAATACAAATATCGGAATGACAAGGAAAAATCACGCAGCAACTTCAACCTGAATCAGTTTAAATA
This sequence comes from Mariniphaga sp., assembly GCA_019429205.1. Classification (GTDB taxonomy): domain Bacteria; phylum Bacteroidota; class Bacteroidia; order Bacteroidales; family Prolixibacteraceae; genus Mariniphaga. The sequence continues at coordinate 63,721 of JAHYIT010000001.1, forward strand.
CGACCTGACCGGACGGATTGGATTCGGCGATTTCACCGTATTTGTGAATTACGGCATGACACCACTTTTCAAGGAAGGCCGCGGTCCCGAACTTCACCCGGTAACCTTCGGATTTTCCTTTCCGAATATTTAGGAGCTATTTTAAAATATTTCAGCTACTTTTAATGCTCAAAAACCAGTGTATGGAGTTTTTGAGCATTTTCCCTTTTGTAAGCTTTCTTTTTCTGGTAACTTCTCTGATTGCCAGGATTATTTACCTGCGAAAAAAAGGAATCAGTGTGAGTTCCAAATCGGGAGAAAAACCGAAAATTCTGGTATTTCTTTATCCCATTTTCGTGGTGTTTTTCCTGGTTTGGTTAGCCGAACTGGCAAGGCTGGCTTTTCAGTTTTCGTTATCTGTTTTACCGGAATTACTGACAAAATCGCTGTTCAATTTTCAATGGCTTCGATATGCCGGAGCAATTCTGATTTTCATTTCCCTTGTATTTTGGGTGCTTACCTTATTGGATTTCCGGCATTCGCTGCGGTTTGGGCTCGATGGTAAAAACCAGGGAGAACTGGTTACCCGAGGCGTTTTTTCACAATCGCGCAATCCGTTTTTTCTTTCCATCGACTTTTTTTTTACTGGACTTGCACTGTTTCATCCCAGCATTTTCTTTTTGATGATGGCTTTATTAGCACTAATCAGCATTCATTTTTTCATTCTGAAAGAAGAAAAGTTCCTGCGAAAACATTACGGCGAGGCTTACCGAAAATATCAGGAAAAAGTGGGGAGGTATTTCTGACTCTTACTGCCTCAAAATAAAAATCCCTTCATCGGTGCAAAACCAAATGTTGTTTTGTTCATCAACGTTAACACTTTTGATAAAAACTTCCGGGATTTGCCCTTCTGCAGAGCGGTGCCACTTCCGGCCGTCGTAAACAAAATAGCTTGAATAATCGCGTTGTTTGCTTCCCTGAACCCAGATATAATCCCGCTTGTCAACAAACATCCGGTTAAAAAATCCAACTTCAAAGTCACTTTTTATAATTTGCCATTTCCCATGCTGATACAGGCACACCTCATTTTCGTAACATCCCATGCACGATGAAAGTGAATGATCGGTCGTGATAACGGGCTCAAAATTGGAATTTATATTTAGCGCAGAAATCCAGTAAAAAAAACCTTCCTCGTTCAGTTGTTTCCAGTTGTTCTGATTATCAATCCTGAAAACGGCTGCACTTCCTACGGTTCCCATCGATGCAAAATACACCCGGCTGTCCCGGTCCACTTTCAGATTTTGAATGACATGCTGATTCAGTATTGAGTTTTCAGGAGTGTAAAGGCTGAATGTGCCGTGGTCGTAACACATCAAACCACCCAGATTGTGAGCAGCGCTGCAAAACCAGACTTTTCCGTTTGGGGCAACTTCCACTTCATTCACATAATCACGCGGCAACCCGGCATTTTCAGATGTATAAAAAGTGAATTCGCCTTTGGAAAAACGAGCCAGGCCTTTTTCTCTGGTTCCCAGCCACACTCTTCCGTCGGGCGCAACGGAAACATCCTGAATTACTGTTCCGGCTGAATAAGATTGCGTATTCAAACCATCGTAAAAAATCAGGTTACTACCCGAAGCAATCCAGGCGTTTCCATCCTTGTCAAAGTCAACACAAGTAATGTTTTCGCCTTTTAACACCCATTCCGAAACATCAAAATTGATTTCTTCCGAAAATTCATCCAGGGCAACCTCGTCGTCTTTATTACAGGATAAAAGAAACAATAACGAGATGAAGAATAAATACACTGGTTTCATAACGGTTTTTTTATCAAGATGATAAAAGTGGATTTTTGGTTGCGTAAGAGAAGGATGGCATCCTTTAACTATATTGAGCAGGTGACCTGGAGTCACCAGCTCAAAAATCCGGTTCAGCGTTCAAACACCTTTTCCCCTGCTATCCAGTTACTTTCAATTTTTGTATCCAGCACTTCCTGTGGCGATGCAGTCATCAAATCGGTATCGAGTATTACGAAGTCGGCCCATTTACCTGGCTCGAGACTGCCTTTTTCATTTTCTTCGAACGAAGCTTTGGCCGGCCAGATGGTCATGGAACGCAACGCCTGCTCGCGCGTCAATGCCTCCTTCATCAGAAAACCGCCTTCGGGAAAGTTATCGTGGTCGGTGCGGAAAACCGAGGCGTAAAACGTAAAGAGCGGGTAAATTTCCTCCACCGGGAAATCGGTTCCATTGGGCAACCATCCCAGTTGGTTCAACAATGTTTGATATACATAAGCGCCGTTGTTCAGACGCACTTCTCCTAAACGGTCGCCGGCCCAGTACATGTCGGAAGTGGCGTGCGTAGCCTGCACCGACGGAACAATGGAATACCGGGCAAACTTTTCTAAATCATCGGGATGAATAATCTGCGCATGTTCGATGCGCCAGCGCCTGTCGTTATTTCCGTTTAAAAATTTTCCGTAGGTATCCAGCATTAGCCGGTTGGCGCCATCGCCAATGCAGTGGGTGGCCACAGCAAAGTTGTTTTCGTAAGCCAGTTGGCAAATGTTATCGTAATATTCCTGCGCTTCAATCTGAATGCCTTTGTTTCCGGGGTCGTCGGAATAATCTTCCAGCAACAGCGCCCCCCGTGAACCCAACGCGCCGTCGGCAAATAATTTAATGGTATTAACCACCAGCCGTTCCTCTTTTTTAGGACCGTTTTTCACAAAAAACTCAAAGTTTTCCTCCGAAGGATTCAGCATGGCATTGATGCGCATTTTCAACTCGCCGGAGTTTTGCATTTCTTCTATAAGCAAAACTGTTGATTTATCCAGTCCGGCATCGGTAACCGAGGTGAGTCCGGCAACAAAACAGTTTTTCTGCGCTTCCATCAGTCCCAGTTTTTGTTGGTCCAGTGTAATTGACGGAATTAAACGCGAAACCAGCCCCATGGCATTGTCGATTAAAATTCCGGTAGGCTGGCCGTTTTTAAGTTCAACCAAACCACCTATCACTTTGGTGTCGGCAGTAATTCCCGCCATTTCCAGCGCTTTGGAGTTGCACCAGCCGGCGTGTCCATCCACGCGAACCAGGTAAACCGGAATGTCGGGAAACAGTTCGTCAAGTTTGGTCTTGTCTGGAAATTCAGCCACTTGCCAGTCGTTTTGGTCCCAACTGCGGCCCAGCATCCAATCACTGCCAAACTTTTCGTGGTGCGCCAGAATAATTTCATAAATATCTTCGGGTCCCGATGTTCCGCGTAAATCTGCATACTGCATCAGGTTTACTGCGTAACCGTTAAAATGCGCGTGGGCATCGTTAAATCCGGGGTAAACAAATTTACCTGTGGCATCCAAAATATTTTCAGTTGTATATTCAGCCAGTATTTCCTTAGTATTGCCCGCGGCTACTACTTTTCCATCAGTCACCGCAAAACTTTCCACCTTAGAAAACGCTTCATCAACGGTGTAAACTGTGGCGTTGGTTACAATCAAATCAGCCGGCTTTTTTGTCGAACATGAGCTCATCAGCAAAAAAATAAGTAAAACAAAAACACCATTCCTTCTCATTTTAAGCAGTTTAAGTTTGGAATAGATGCAAAGATAAATTATAATTGGTACTTTTTTTATATTCTGATGAATACGATGCTTGAAAAGAAAACTGCAAATAAATCAGAATCAAAGCAACAAATCACTATTTTTGTTAAAATGGTTTTATTGAAAGATGAAATTTACAAATTACTTTCTATATACCCGGCAACGGATTGACAGAAAAGAAATAAAATTGGAATGGATTGAGCGGGTGCACAAAACACCTGATTATGAAGAAATTCAAAGCGATGGGAGAATCAGAAAGTGGGGATTTATTTTAGAATTATCCAAATACTTACGTATAATAGTTTTAGAGGATAATGAAACGATTCATAATGCATTTTTTGACAGAAATTTTAAAAAGGAATAAAATGAAAATTACATATTTCAAAGATACAGACACATTACTGGTAAATTTCAATGACAACGAAGTTATCGAAACAAAAGACCTGAACGAAAATATGTTGATTGAACTGGATAAAAAGGGAAATGTTGTTAGCATGACCATTGAACATGCTAAACAACAGACTGAAATCTCAAGCTTTTCATTTAATCAGGTAGAAAATATGGTTCCAAATTTATAGTTATCTGATTGAAATGAATATCTGTTAACCCTTAAAAAAAATAAAACAAAAACGCTCAAATGCATCGTTTTAAAACAGTTAGCTGATAAATGCCTGGCAAATTAACAGATTTTATAGTGTATCATAAAAATCCCGGCAAGTTTCTTTTATGCTGTTATTTCCACCATATTGACATATCTCAATACATTGGTTGATGTTTGGCCTCAAATAATTTATTATTTAAAACGTTAAACAAATTTTCGGTTTATTTTTTATACTTTAGCGCTTTAGAAAATTTATAGCAACTGGATGTTTACAATAGGCATATTCACAACACATTTACCCTACATCGCTTTTGTGGCGTTCTATGCCTTTTTTCTGATTTTTGGTGTAAACAAAGCATCTTCCGAAGAAATTCAATGGGGTGAAAATAACCTCGTTCTGAAAGCCCCGGCCGGAGAATTAAACGAAACCGATGCTGCTGATTTTTCTTATTACCATTCACACGAAAAAGCGGGTATCTTTTCTCCCGGATTCAACGATTTTTTTGTTCATAAAGAGCATATTCTACAAACCTCCTGGTATCCGGAAAATATCCGGCAATTTTACTTTGCGCAGGCTTTTTTCAGCCGGCCTCCTCCTGTATTATCATAGTTTGCTTTTACCTGGCAGGTTAAATATTTAACCCGCACCCCAGGTTTTGAAAGGTTTTCAAAAAAATTTCAAGCTTGTTTATTTCACTGTTTTTATCATTCATGTTCATTAGAAAAGCACAATTATGATTGGCCTCACAGGAATTAGTTACAAAACTTCGGCTGTTGAAGTAAGAGAACAATTTTCGCTGGCAAAAGAAGAAATTATCCCCTTTTCTGAATTGCTGCAAAAAGAAACCGGCATTTCCGACCTGGTGGTTTTATCCACTTGCAACCGCACTGAAATCTATTTTTCGCAGGACAAGTACAATTTTCATCTGGCTGCCAAGCTGGTTTACAAAACTTTGAAACATTTCAAGGGAATTGAACAAAAATTCTGGCATTCGTTTTACAGTTACGCCGATGAAGATGCTGTGAAACATCTGTTCGAGGTAGCTTCGGGTATCGATTCCATGATTGTTGGCGAAGACCAAATCATTGGGCAAATTAAGGATGCATATATGTTTTGCACCGAGGCTGCACTTACTGACGCAGTTCTGATGAGGCTGTTCCAGAAATCGTTTGAGGCAGGCAAACGTGTTCGTACCGAAACCAAAATTAAAATGGGAATCACATCGGTGAGTGGAGCAGCCGTTCAAAAATGCACCAATTTGTTCAACAACCTTTCCAATAAGAGGGTTTTAATGATTGGTGCAGGCGAAACCGGAAGCCTTGTTTTGCAAAATTTCCATAAAAACGGAAATCCGAAAATTACCGTGGCCAACCGCACCGAGGAAAAGGCCCGGAAACTGGCCGGCAGACACAATTGCACCCTTTTGCCGTTTGAGCAGGTACCCAGCCATTTGTTTTTGTATGACATTGTTATTGTTGCAACCGGCTCGAAGACTCCGCTGGTAACCCGCGAATTGGTCGAACAATCGCTGGAAGCCCGGAAAAATGAACAACAGGTATTCATAGATATTTCCGTACCACGAAACATTGAAAAAAACATAGAAGAACTTGAAGCTGTTCAACTGTTTACTATTGATGATTTCAATGAAATCATACATACCAACATGGAAAAACGGAAAGACAGCCTCGAAACTGCACTTGAAATAATTGATGAAATTGTTGAAGAGTTTTCCGAATGGCTGGCCAGTCGCTCTCTAAAACCTGCAATACAAGCCATTACATACAATTTGCAAAAGATTTCCAAAGAAGAGGTTTCCGGATATAACAAAGTGGATTCTGAAGAAATTCAAATGGCCATCAATGAGTTTTCAAAACATCTGGCCCAGAAATACACCCGGCTGTTTATCAAAAATCTGAAAGAAATGACGGCCAATGGCAAAAAAACTGAAACACTGAAATTGGTAAATGATCTTTTTAGCCTTAGCGAATAACTGTTTACATGGAGAAAAAACCCGTAAAAATTGGTACACGAGGCAGCCAGCTTGCTCTGTTTCAGGCCGAATTAACAAAAACAAAACTGCTGGAAAAATTTCCCGGAGTTGATGTGGAAATTGTAATCATTAAAACCAAAGGCGATAAAATTCTGGATGTTGCCCTTTCCAAAATTGGGGACAAAGGCCTGTTTACCAAGGAAATTGAAAATGCACTACTCGCCGGTGAAGTGGACATGGCCGTGCACAGTTTGAAAGATCTTCCCACAACTTTGCCTGAAGGATTAAAACTGGGAGCTGTTCTGGAGCGGGCCGAATTCCGCGATGCACTTGTGAGCAAAGACGGACGCAAACTGCACGAGTTGACGGAAAATGATGTGATTGCCACCTCTAGCCTCCGCCGGAAAGCCTGCCTGTTGCGGTTCAACAAAAATTTTAATATTGTCGATATCCGGGGAAATGTGAATACCCGCCTGCGCAAAATGGAGGAAGGGTATTGCGATGCTATGATTATGGCTGCAGCCGGATTGCAACGCCTGGAACTTGACACATACATTACCGAAATTATCAATACAGAAACCATCATTCCTGCTGCCAGCCAGGGAATTATTGCTGTTGAATCACGAATTGGCGACTCAGCCACCGATGAGCTTTTGGCTACAATCAATCACCCATTTAGTTGGATTGAAGGTGAAGCTGAACGTGGTTTTCTGCGCGCCATTGAAGGCGGCTGCCAGGTGCCTGTGGGATGTCATTCTCAAATTGATGGAGAAGAAATTACTTTAACCGGTTTTGTGGCTTCGATGGATGGTGAAGTTTACCTGCTCGAAACAGAAACTGGTTCGGTTAACCTACCCAAAGCAACAGGAGAAAAACTGGCCCAAAAACTAATTTCCCGGGGCGCCAGGCAAATTATGGAAGAAATCAGGAATTAATGACGCAACTGCTTCAAAATAAAATTTTTATTTCAACCCGTCCGGCGGGTAGGTCAGACGAATTGAGTCTATTGTTGAACGAAGCAGGAGCTACAGTTTTGGAATTTCCGCTTATCCAAATCAAGGCAGCCACTTTATCAAACGAAGAAAAGAAACACTTTTCCAGATTGAAAGAATTCCAATGGCTAATATTAACCAGCCCCAACGGAGTGCGCTATTTTTTCGATATTATGCTGAAAGTTGCAGGAAACCAAGAACTTCCGAAGAATATAAAAATTGCGGCAATCGGTGAAAAAACCCGGGAAACGCTGAAAAAGCATGGCTATTCGGCAACATTTGTAAACCCTGGTTCAACAGCAGAAGATTTTACCAAACCGTTTGTCCGGCATATTGAAGCCGCCGGTAGCGGCCAAAAAATATTATTGCCCCTGGGAAACCTGGCCCGCACGGTAATTCAGGACGAGTTAAAAGAATGGGCAGATTGTACAAGAATTGATGTTTACAGGACAGAAATGCCTGAAACCATAAATACAGATATTGCTGAACGAATTGAAAATGAAAAATTCGACATGCTCATTTTTACCAGCCCATCTGGAATTCAGAATTTTCTGAAACTGTTTCCCAAACTGAATATTCAAAATATTCGTATGGGCTGTATTGGCGAAACTACGGCCACTGCAGCCCGTGAAAAGGGATTCCGTCCGCTTGTTGTGGCACAAAACAGTTCCTCTGCCGGAATCGTTGAATCCATTTTAAATTACTATATTTCAAAAACATAAAAAAGATATAACCATGACATTTCCAGTAACAAGACTACGTCGATTGCGCCATTCAGAAGTAATCCGCAATCTGGTGCGCGAAACCACTCTCACAAGAAACGATTTGATGATGCCGCTGTTTGTTTGCCCGGGAAAGGGTGTGGACAAACCCATCTCTTCCATGCCGGGAAACTCGCAGTTATCAGTTGACAAGCTCGTTGAAAAAGGTAAGGAACTGTACGGCAAGGGTGTTCAGTCGGTTTTGCTTTTCGGAATACCCGAGTCAAAAGATGAAACCGGAGACATAGCCTGCCAGCACAACGGAATCGTTCAGCAGGCTGTGCGGGCCCTGAAAAAGGAAGTTCCCGGTTTGTACCTGGTTGCCGACATTTGTAACTGCGAATACACTTCTCACGGTCATTGCGGAACCATTGTGAACGGCGAAGTACACAACGATCTTACCCTGGAAACGCTGGCCAAACAATCTGTTTCACTGGCCGAAGCCGGAGTTGACATGGTGGCGCCCAGCGATATGATGGACGGTCGCGTGCTGGCTATCCGCAATGCGCTCGACGAAAGCGATTTTTACAACACGCCCATTATGGCCTATTCAGCAAAATATGCGTCGGCTTTTTACGGCCCCTTCCGCGAAGCAGCCGAAAGCGCACCTCAGTTTGGCGATCGCAAAACATATCAGATGGATCCGGCCAACGGCGATGAGGCACTGCGCGAAGTGGAGCTCGACATCGAAGAAGGCGCCGACATTGTGATGGTAAAACCGGCTTTGAATTACATGGATATTATCTTCCGGGTGAAAAATACCTTCAACATGCCAGTGGCTGCCTATAATGTCAGCGGAGAGTTCGCCATGGTGAAAGCGGCGGCTGCCAAGGGCTGGATTGACGAAAAACGAATTGTGCATGAACTTCTCACCGGCTTGAAACGTGCCGGCGCCGACATCATCATTTCGTATCACACACAGGACATTATTGAAGAATTGGCCCACTAAATCCCCCGAAGGGGGACTTAAAAATCCTGAAAGGATTTAATAAAAATAGCCGTAGGTGCAACTTACGGTGAAACACCGAAAAGAAACGGAACCCCGGAGCGGGTTCAACAGTTAAATGAGTATTCACTTAAAAAAAATCAAATAGTATTTAAAAAAGTATGAGTTACGAAAAAAGCATAGCAGCCTTTCAGGAAGCACAAAAACATATTCCCGGCGGGGTGAATTCGCCTGTGCGGTCGTTTGGCAGTGTGGGAGGAAATCCGCCGTTCATTGCCAAAGCGGTAGGTTCAAAAGTTACCGATATTGACGGGAACGAATACATCGACTATGTGGGTTCATGGGGTCCCATGATTTTAGGTCATGCGCACCCCGCAGTGGTTGAGGCCATTCAGAAAACAGCAGCTTTGGGAGCCAGTTTTGGCGCACCCACAGAACTGGAAACCGAAATGGCGCAACTCATAAAAAAACTGGTGCCGTCCATTGACATGGTACGCATGGTAAACTCCGGAACAGAGGCTACCATGAGCGCCCTGCGACTGGCCCGTGGTTACACCGGCCGCAACCTGGTGGTTAAATTCGAAGGATGCTACCACGGCCACAACGACAGCTTTTTAATTCAGGCCGGCTCGGGCGCTCTCACATTCGGAACGCCCAACACGCCTGGTGTTACAGAAGGAACTGCACGTGATACGCTCAGCGCGCAATTTAACGACCTCAGTTCGGTTGAACGACTTTTCGATAAACACAAAAACCAGATTGCCGCAGTCATTCTCGAACCCATCACAGGCAATATGGGCGTGATTATTCCTGAAAGGGAATTTATTGCAGGCCTGCGGAAATTGTGCGACGAAAATAACACCCTCCTCATTTTCGACGAGGTGATGACCGGTTTTCGTCTGGGAAAAGGCTGTGCACAGGAACTGATTGGTATTACGCCAGATTTAACCACGTTTGGAAAAATTATCGGAGGCGGACTGCCGGTTGGCGCTTACGGCGGAAAACAGGAAATTATGGAAATGCTGGCGCCCAAAGGACCGGTTTACCAGGCCGGAACACTTTCGGGAAATCCGTTGGCCATGGCCGCCGGAATTACTACACTCCGACTGCTGGACGAAACGCCTGATTTTTACGAAAACCTGGAAAAATCGTCAGCATTGCTCGAAGAAGGATTGCAAAACAACCTGAAAGAGCTTCAGTTTGACGGGGTAATCAACCGCGTGGGTTCCATGTTTACGCTGTTTTTTACCAAAGAAAAAAGTGTCAGTTCATTTACTGATGTAAAGAAATGCGACACTGCACAGTTCGCCGAATATTTCCGGATGTCGCTGGAAAGTGGAATTTACCTGGCGCCGTCGCAGTACGAAGCCGGTTTTGTTTCAACAGCGCACACTAAAGAAGACATTCAAAAAACTGTGAAAGCCAGCTACCTGGCTTTGAAAAAATTAAAAGGTTAAAGTATGGCAGAACCCATTTTATTGCAGACTTTAAGAGGAAAACCCACATTGCGGCCGCCGGTTTGGTTTATGCGGCAGGCGGGAAGGGTTTTGCCCAATTACCTGAAGCTGAAGGAGAATTACACCTTCTGGCAAATGATGCAACAACCCAAAGTGGCCGCTGAAGTGACCCTGATGCCGGTGTACGATTTGGGTGTTGATGCCGCCATTTTGTTTAGTGATATCCTGGTTATTCCTTATGCTATGGGCATGGGCCTAGATTTTACCGATGACGGACCTGTTTTCGATAAACCGCTGGCACAACGCAGTAATCCGCTGGTAGGCCTGAATCCGGATCCTTCAAAACTGAATTACATTTACGATGTGGTGGACGAAATCATCAAAACCCGTCCGGCAAACACGCCGCTGATTGGTTTTTGCGGAGCGCCGCTCACTGTGTTGTTATTCATGTTACAGGGACTGGGCCGAAAAGGCGATTTCCCGGATGCGGTGAAATTCATTTACCAAAATCCTGAAACCACACAAAAACTGGTGGATGCCATTACCAAGCTTTCTGTGGTGTATGCAAAAGAACAAATCAGACATGGGGTGGAAGTTTTTCAGCTTTTTGATACCCATGCAGGTTTATTACCGTTCGATTTGTATAAAAAATTGTTTTTACCAGCCACGGTAAAAATGGCGGCGGCAGTGCGGAAAGAAAATATTCCCTTCATCTTTTTCCCGAAAGGTTTGGGAACCGGCATTGCTGAAATTACACCCGACCATGCCGATTTTTTAAGCATCGACTGGCAAACTTCGTTGCCAACTGCACGAAAACTGGTACATCCTGAAATTGGCTTGCAGGGCAACATCGACCCGCGTTTGCTGTTTGCACCCCGCGAAGAGATGGAAAAAACGCTCGAAAGTTACATCGAATTCGGCAGTAAAAACCAAAACTGGATTTTTAACCTGGGTCACGGATTTATTCCTGGCTTGCCATACGAAAACGCCCGGTTTTTAGCCGACTGGGTAAAAAACACCGACTGGAAACGTTAAAGAGCAGGCCACTAAAACACAAAATAGATTCATATTTAGATAAAATTTTGAATTCATGAAAAAAATTAACCCATTTGCTTAGCAATGAATTATTTAATATTAAAGGCTAAAGCCCACTTTTTAAGGCCTAAATTTTACCCCCGGCTTAAGCCGGGGGCAATAAAATCCTCGAAAATTACAGGCTTCAGCCATTAAATTTTCATGTGTTTAAGTAGCAAAATAAAAATGGAAAAAATTGAAAAAATAGCAGAAACCTACCGGCAGTTGCAAACAGAGATTTGCAGCACTCTGGAAAATGCCGACGGCAAGGGGAAATTCTCGTGCAACCCATGGAAGAAGGAGATTGGCGGCGGAACCACTGCTGTTTTGCAGAATGGAGCCATCATTGAAAAAGGGGCGGTAAACTTTTCGTTTGTCAAAGGAAAATTCTCTTCGCGAATGGAAAAACTGCTGGACGAAAAGGCGGAGAACTATGCAGCCACCGGTATTTCTTCCATTTTGCATCCCGAAAATCCGTGGATGCCCATTATTCACATGAACGTGCGCTATTTTGCCCTCGACAACGGCATTTCGTGGTTTGGTGGTGGAATCGACCTTACGCCACACATCATTGAGCCTGAAGATGCGTCTTCGTTTCACCGGGCGTTAAAAGAAACCTGCGACCGGTTTGACAGCCATTTTTATCCTGGATTTAAACAGTGGGCTGATGATTACTACTTCCTGCCTCACAGGAACGAAACCCGTGGTGTAGGTGGTATCTTTTTCGACCGGCTTAAATTCAGCAATTCGGAAGAATTCGAAAAGCTGTTCGGTTTTACGGTAAGTTTATCACAACTTTATCCGGCTATTTACACTGAATTCATGAAAAAATACGCCAACCATCCTTATTCTCAGCGCGAAAAAAGGTGGCAGGCATTGCGTCGCGGCCGGTATGTAGAATTCAATCTGATACACGACCGCGGCACCAAATTCGGACTGGAATCCGGCGGAAACACCGAATCCATCCTCGCAAGCCTTCCGGCCAACGCAGCCTGGGAATATAATTGCACACCCGAACCCGACGGTTTCGAGGAGAAAACCCTGAAATTGCTGAAAAAGGGGGTGGACTGGATTCAATTTAAACCCAACACAAAATGAGCCTGTTTACAAACTATACACTGTTTTTCACCAACATGCTGAGCCTGGAGTGGCGCATTTTTTACACCTGCCTGGCCACCATCATTGTGAACCTGCCATTCGGTTACCTGCGGGGCGGACTGCAAAAACTTTCGGTGTGCTGGTTTATCGCCATTCATGCGCCGGTGCCTTTGGTTATTCTCATTCGTCAATTTCATAAACTTGAATTAAGCTGGTCGCTGGCGCCGTTTCTGCTGGGCAGTTTTTTTATCGGGCAGTTTCTGGGCCGGAAACTCTGGACGGTGTGGCCTTTGCGAAAGAAAAAATACTCATGTGCATTCAATCAATTTTTTAAATAAATACCTTATTCATAAACGATTGAAAATAGTATAAATAAATATTTTCGAAATTATCTCACAAACCCCGCCAGAGCATACACCAAGGCTGCCTGCCAGTTAATGGCCACTTCGTTGTGACTGTATGATTCTTCCACATCTACCCAATCAGTTGCTGAATGGCCGCCTCCCACGATATATCCGGGCCACGGCGCTTCAATTCCGTCGGCGCCCGAACGCCGGTCGTGTGGGTTCATGGGCGGGTTGATGCCCAATCCGGTTACATACGAACGGTTGTAGTAATTGTGACCTAAAATATGGTTCACGGCATCCAGTGCGGTTTCAACGTAAGCTTTGCTGGGCTGAAGTTTGTTGGCCACCTGCAGGTTCACCGTCTGGCGGGCAACAGTGCCATTGCAACCCCAGTAGTAGCGGCCTGCCAGTGGACGGTTATACACATCCTCCTGTGCTTTCTTTACAATCGCATCGGCATTTTCGATGATATTCTTCCGGATTGTTTTGGCCACTTCCGGGTTTTTGCCTTCTCTTTTTGAAAGAGCGTAGGTGAACATACCCAGATTGGAAACGTCGCTCCAATCCCAGTTTTCATCAATTTCGAAGTTCATTTCGGCAGCCCGTTTTTCAAAGTCGGCAAGGCATTGCGGGTTGCCGGTGGTTTCCCACATTTCGGCAGCAGCCCACAGGCGGTCGTCCACATCGCGCGACTGGTAACCACCTGTTCGGAAGTCGCCCTGCACGAACCGCTTGTATTCCGTATTTTCCAGTAAAAAGCGGTAGCTCACCCAGGCGGCATCGAGGCACTTTTTAGCATAAGCTGCGTCGTACGGTTCAAAATGGCGGGCAGCCATGGCCATCATGGCCACAAAGTCGGCAGTGGCTGCCGAGCTCCATTCAGTGAAATAACGTTTCTCATGGTCGTCCTGCGGCATAATAAAACCGGAAAAATTGGTACGGGTTAATTTATGCGACACCTTGCCTGAGCCATCGGGGTACTGCATTTTCAACACCCAGTCGGTTTCCCATTTCAGTTCTTTCAGAAATTCGGGGAAGCCGGAAGCTGTTTTGGGCAGTTCATAATCTACTTTTTTCAGGTTTTCCTGAAAATGGTCCCAGGCATAAAACAGCACACCGAGAGTAACACCGGCATTTACAATGTATTTGCCGTGGTCGCCGGCATCGTGCCAGCCACCGGTGCCGTCGCGCTGCGAGCCGGCATTGCCAATGTAATCTTCATATCCGTCGTTCAGGTGGCAGGCTTGGGTTTCATAAATATTTCCATCGTATTCACCCCTGACGGCCATACCGCAACGCCACAAATAAAAGGCGCGATAGCTGGTTTTGGTGGCAAAACGGAATACATCGTCTGCAATTTCAATTTCGGTGGATTTTCCCACACCCGGAACTTCGAGGTAATATTTCCCCGGGGTTTGCAGGGCCGAAAAATCGGCCGTCCACACATTTTGGTTTACGTCTTTCTGAAATTCGGCACTGGTTGTTTTTCCGGAAAAAACTTCTTTTCCGGTGACAGCATTCACCACTTTAAAGGTTTCACATTGGTGAGGGATGGCTGCTGTTTTCCTGTATTCCGGCAAAAACCCAATGGAGTTCAGGTGCACAGGAAACGATTGTCCGAAAACTGAAAATGAAAGGATTAACAAAATAATCAGGGACGAAAATACTCTTCTCATTACTGTTGATTTAGGTGAATAAAATGTTTCTCAGGGGTTGAAGATATGGAAATTTTTTAATTGTTCATTGTACAAGAAGAAATGTATTTTTTATTTTACATATTGCACCAAATGAAGTTTTTTCAAAAAATAAGGCCCAAATTCACGACAGAAAGCCCGTCGTTTGTTATAATCAAATGTTATTAAAAAAAGTTCAAAAGTTCAATTTTGTGAAAAAAGCAATCACAACATCTGTATAATTTTCAACTTTCTTTTGTGTGTTTAAACTATTTGACTTATAGTGTGTTATTGATTTTGGCAAAAAATTACAAGTCGTTTCCATAATAGGTAAATAAAATGAGACAAATCAGATTAAATCAACAATATGGCCCAATATAAGATTAATATGCCTTTTTGTTTTTTATTTTAAGTTCAGTAAAAGGAAGGAAGAATATTCAAACAACAATGGAGGAATACATTAGCCAGGGTTTTACACAGTATAAAGTAACCTCATCAATTGTGTATGGAAATACTGGTGTTGTTGGTGTTCAAACCGAATACAAACTCAGCCAGCAGGGTGGCAAAAATATGGATATTGGTAAATCCATTCAACTCTGGAAGCAGGAAGATGGCGTATGGAAAATATTCAGAGATTGTTTTAATTCGAATTTACCGGCTGGCTCATAAAATGTTTGTTGTCGGGTTTCGGTAATAATCAATTTGATATTCAAGGAAATCGTAACTTATCTCATTCATTTATAAACCATTAAATCTAAAAAATAAAAAATATGAAGATTTTGGTTGTTGATGATGAAAGAGATATTCAAACACTGTTTGAACAACGTTTCCGGAGAGAAATCAGAACCGGTGAATTTAGTTTCGATTTTGCTTTTTCGGGCGAAGAGGCGCTGAAATACCTGGAGAGCCGAAAACAGGAAGCCGTTCTGATTCTTTCAGACATAAATATGCCTGGCATGAGTGGACTTGAATTATTGAAAAACATCAAAAAAAAATATGAAAAACCGCCGCCGGTGGTGATGATGATAACTGCTTATGGCGACAGTGAAAATTACCGACAAGCCATGCAACTTGGCGCCGACGATTTTTTAACCAAACCGGTTGACTTTACTTCGCTAAAGGAAAAATTAAAATCCAGGAATCATTCATAATCAGTGGAAAACAACCAGCTTGAACCGGACATTCGTGTGATGAACGAACCAGATAAAATGGTTGCAGGCAGAGAGATCAGTAAATTGAAGAAGCTGTGAAAGAGTTGTTGAAATAAGTGCAATAGTAGCATCGCCCATAAGTGATGCCATCCCTTAGTCCGAAATCGGCTAAAAATTATTGATGCTGAATGCTACACTTGCGACAAAATTTTAACAGAATTTAATCAAACACCACATAGTGGTAGGTACCTCCAATGGATATTTTAAGCTGAACATTGTCTGCAGATGTAATACTTATATTTGGTGTAAATGAAACTGTAATAGTTGAGCTTTTGCTGCCGGACGATATATCTGTGAAGATATTTTGAACGATACCGATCATTTGGTTTGTAGATTGTCGAATGTCTGCGGCAAATTCGTTAGTGCCCTGTGGATCTGTGCTACAAGTTCCCAAATCAACACCAGGACGTGTTCCTACTTTAATGGTAAAATTATTCAATACTACTGCTTCTCCCTCAGGGGCATCAATTTGGCTTAGCCCTGAAACCTCAATATAGCTGTTGGCCAGTTGCATTTCTGCATTTTCCAAATTTTTTGCAGGGTCAATTCCGATAATATCATTCAATTTAATTTGAGAAGCAGGAAGTTCTCCTTTAACTCCTGCTGTACCAATTAAGTTTAGGCTGAAAGTATGAGTTTTGGTCATCTGCTTTGGTGTTCCTTCGTCTTCTTTTTTACATGACGAAAACAGCATTGCGGCTATTAAAAGCATCGCTAAAAAATTTATTGTTTTCATTCTTTATTTGTTAATTGATTTTATACTATTAATAACGTTTTTTTTGTTGAAATGTTTTTTAATATCTGTCTTTTGATTTCTTTCAAATGGGTTGAACCGGTTTTCTTTTATAAATTGACAATTCAGAAAAACTTCAACCCAAGAATTATGAAACTAAAGTTAAAAGCTTAAAAATTGGATTTTAAATTCAAAGATTAACCGGAACAGATAAGTACTAAATGCCAACACTTTGCTGGATAAGAAAAGATTAGGTTATCATTCGTCATATGAATGTTCCTTTTCGGATACTGGAACAACCGGCATCGTTTTACCTTTGGGAAACATCACCGCCGCTTGATTCGTCAATGTTTTTAACTAAAGGATTTCCATAATACCTGACATCGCCACCACTGCTTGCGTTGGCATAAATTTCTCCGGTTGCATGAACCACAACATCGGCTCCGCTGCTGGCATTTGCATGACCGATTACAGCCGCCAAATTGCGGGCGTTAATGTCGCTTCCGCTGCTGGCACTTACCCTTACAGTTTTAGCTTTTCCACTTACTTTAATATCGGCCCCGCTGCTGGCATCAAGCGAAATATCTTTGTAAACAACATCCAAAACCACATCGCTGCCGCTGCTCGAGTTCACTATTAAAACATCGCCTTTCAAAGTGTTTTCAGACCTGACATCGCTGCCCGATGATGCATCAATTCTTTTTAGGTCGGTTACCGTTACATAAACTTTTCGCGATGAGGTGTTGCCAAAGTTCAAAATGTTGAAAATGTTGAAAAAATTTCCTTTTTTCATGTAAACGTGTAACGTGCCGTTTTTTACTTCGGTTAAAATATTTTCAATGATGTCGTCATCCGCTTCAACCCTTACTTCTTCGGTTTCTCCCATTTTCAGATATAAATCGATTCCCGCAGAAACATCAACAGCATTGAAATTTCCAACTTTCCTGATTTCTGTTTTTTTGCTGTTTCCTGCCTGTACAGTTGTGGATGCCGCCGTAAGCAATATCAGCACAAAGAATAAAGCTTGTTTTGTCGTTTTCATTTTGAATTGATATTTAAGATTTCAGAATTTCGAAATATTTGGTTCATTAAAGCATTGACGTTCAAAGTTAGAACAGGTTACAGAAAAATGCATTATTTTTTCGGTCAACGTATTTGTTTAGAAGGTAAAAACTCACATTCAGGCAGTGACTTTGGGAGGTTAATATATTTTAACGTAATGCTATGGGATGATAAATGACCAATATTGTGTAATATTTTTAATTTTGTCGGGTTAGATAAATAGATATCTGATTGAAATTCATTCAGGTTAATAAAAGAGAAAAGATATGAATTGGAAAAAAATTTGGATAGGAACGTTGATTGTGATAATTGCAGGGTTGGGCTTTTACAGTTTTAACCGCGATCAAAGAAATTTTGAAATTGCCAAAAATCTGGAAATATATTACAGTCTTTTCAGAGAGTTGAACATGTTTTATGTTGAAGATGTAAACCCGAACAAGCTGGTGAAAACAAGTATCGAAGAAATGCTGGAATCACTCGATCCGTACACTAATTTTATTTCGGAAGACCAGATGGAAGATTTCAGGTTTATGACTACCGGAGAATATGCCGGAATTGGTGCATTAATTGGTCAGCAAAAAGGGAAAATTGTAATTTCTGAACCCTACGAAGGGTTTCCGGCACAAAAATTTGGGCTGAAAGCCGGGGATATTATCCTGGAAGTGGAAGGAAAATCCACCGAAAACATGACTACTGAAGATGTGAGCAACCTGCTGAAAGGCCCGGCAAAAAAGGTGGTAAAAGTAAAAGTGCAGCGGCCCGGCGAAAAGAAACCTTTTGAGGTGGATGTGGTACGCGAAAAAATTTCCATTGATGCCGTGCCCTACTACGGAATGGTTGAAAACAATACGGCTTACATTCGTTTATCAAGTTTTACAGCCAACAGCAGTGAAGATGTAAAAAAAGCATTTCTTGAATTGAAACAGAACAATCCGGAAGCTCTTATTCTCGATTTGCGTGGGAACGGAGGCGGATTGCTTCAGGAATCGGTGAAAATAGTGAACCTGTTTGTGCCGAAAGGTTCCGAAATTGTGAGCACCAAAGGAAAGGTAAAACAGTGGGATAAAACCTACACTGCAACTTCAACCCCAATTGATACAGCCATTCGTATTGCAGTTCTTACAAACCGTGGTTCCGCTTCCGCTTCCGAAATTGTGGCCGGGGCCATTCAGGATCTCGATCGCGGGCTGGTTGTCGGATCACGAACATTTGGCAAGGGGTTGGTGCAAACTACCCGCGACCTGGCTTATAATTCCAAATTGAAAGTGACCACAGCAAAATACTATATTCCCAGCGGACGGTGCATTCAGGCAGTTGACTATTCGCACCGCAACGAAGACGGAAGTGTTGGGCATGTTCCCGATTCGCTGATTTCGGAATTCACAACCAAAAAAGGCCGGAAAGTTTACGATGGCGGTGGAATTGTACCGGATATTGTTTTGGAACCTGAACAGTTGAGTAACCTCAGTATAGGGTTAATTACAAATTTTCTGTTATTCGATTTTGCTACAAAATTTGCATACCAGACCGAATCAATTGCTCAACCAGAAAAGTTTGAAATTACGGATGAAATCTTTAGTCAATTTTCGGCTTTTGTAAAAGAAAATAACTTTGAATACGAATCGCAGTCGAAGCAGATGCTTGAAGATTTAATTGAACAGGCAAAAGAAGAAAAATATTACGAACTGGCTTCCGAAGAGTTTGAAGTAATAAAAGCAAAACTTGAACCTCAACTCGATAAAGACATCACAGTTTTTAGCAACGAGATTAAAAGTCTGTTGAAAAACGAAATTGTATCCCGTTTTTATTACCAGAAAGGGGCAATACGGGCTTCAATCGTGGACGATGAAGTTATTCTGAATGCTATTGATGAATTAAAGTCGCCGATGTCATATACATCTTATTTTGAACCCGGAATAATTATTACCATGAAACGGCCATAATAATGATTTTCCTGATATGAAATTAGACGAGCTGATTAATTTTCCGCTTCTGAAAACCGAGCACGTTGAAATTACCGTGGCAAGCATACTCGTTGTTATTTTAATATTGACGGCAACTATTGTGATATTGCGCGTTATCCGGGGTTTTTTTAAAAAATACATCAGCAGAAACGATGCGGAAAGGCGCTCTTACTGGTCGGTGTATCTGATTTTGCGGTATGTGGTTTGGGTGGTTATTCTTGTTGTTATCCTTGAAACCTCGGGTGTGAAAATTTCCATATTGCTTGCCAGTATCACCGCCCTTTTGGTTGGTGTGGGGTTTGGTATTCAGCAGTTGTTCAGCGATATTGCTTCAGGAATCGTTCTGATATTTGAACGGAATTTACAGATAAACGATATCATTCAGTTGGAAGACGAAACCGTTGGGAAAGTCATCCAAATTGGGCTACGAACATCAAAACTAAAAACCCGCGACGATGTCATACTGGTTGTTCCAAACAGTAAATTTGTAAACGACACCATAATCAACTGGAGCCAGATGGATTTTAAAACCCGGTTTTCGGTTGCAGTAGGTGTGGCGTATGGATCGGATACCCGGCTGGTTACAAAAATTCTACTCGAATGTGCCTCAAGAATAAAAAGTATCTCTGCCCATCCCAAACCGTTTGTCCGGTTTAATGATTTCGGTGATTCTTCACTCGATTTTCAGATCTTTTTCTGGGTGAAGGAACCATTTTTGGTGGAATTTGCCAAAAGTGAACTCAGGTATGCTATCGATGATGAATTCAGGAAACATGGTGTCCAAATTCCTTTCCCTCAGCGCGATTTGCATATTAAATCGAATGCCACGTTAACGCAGGTTAAACATGAAATAAAATGAAGCACGGTATAAAATTCATTTTCCCTTTTTTTCTGCTACTTATTGCTGTTTTTTCAAAATATTTCATTGCAAAATATGAGCTGACAGGAAATGAGCATTTTGAAACCTTCAATATGCTTGGTTCGGTGCTTTTAATTGTTGGTTTAGCCTGGACACTCATCGCTACCCTGCGGATTATTAAATGGATATTTCTTGAAAAATACGACACCTCACAGGTGGACAATTTGCGATCGCGCAAATTTCACACCCAGTTCAACATCCTCGAGCGAATCATCATTTTTCTGATTGTTGTTATTGCCATCGGACTTATTCTGATGCTTTTCGAAGATGTGAGGCGGATTGGAATCAGTGTATTTGCCTCGGCAGGCGTGGTAGGTATAATTATTGGGCTGGCGGCACAACGGGCTATTGCAGCGGTGTTGGCCGGGTTGCAAATTGCCATTACCCAACCCATCCGGCTCGACGATGTGCTGATTATTGAAGGTGAATGGGGACGGGTTGAAGAAATAACATTAACCTATGTGGTGCTAAATATTTGGGATAAAAGACGTTTGGTTATTCCCTCCACTTATTTTTTCGAAAAACCTTTCCAGAACTGGACGCGCACCACTTCTGAAATTATGGGAACGGTTTTTATTTACACCGATTACCATGTTTCGTTTGATGCGTTGCGGGAAGAACTCACCCGCCTGCTGAAAAGCACTCCACTCTGGGACGGAAAAGTAAACGTGCTGCAGGTAACCGATGCAAAGGAACGCAGCGTTGAAGTGCGTGCCCTGATGAGCGCCAAAGACTCGGGAACTGCCTGGGATTTGCGCGTATTTGTTCGTGAAAAACTGATAGAATTTCTGCAAAAACGTTATCCCGAAAGTCTGCCAAAAACACGGGTTTTTATTGAAGGGGAAGGAAAAACATTTAAAATCGGAAGCAGCAGGGCTGATGATTCGGACAAAAATGAATAATAACGGGTTTCCTTTCAAAAGTTTATTGTTTTGATTCACAATACTCAACATCACAATACTGAAAAATGAAAATTTATTTTGCAGGCTCCATAAGGGGCGGAAGGGAAGATGCAACACTTTATGCCGACATAATTTACTACCTGAAAAATTTTGGCGAAGTTTTAACAGAGCATATTGGTGACCCGAGCCTCACCGGTTTGGGCGATGATGGCCTCACCGACCGCTTTATTCATAACCGAGACCTGGATTGGCTGCTTTCTGCCGATGTGGTGGTAGCAGAAGTAACCACCGTTTCTATGGGTGTGGGTTACGAAATTGGCCGGGCCGTTGCAGCAGGCAAAAAAGTGTTATGCCTTTTCCGACCCGATTCCGGCAAAAAACTTTCGGCCATGATCGGCGGTTGCCCCGATATTAATGTGGTTCAATACAAAAATCAGGAAGAGGCGAAAATTGAAATTTCAGCTTTTCTCAAAAAATTTGAATAAGATAATATTAAGCTTTTGTTCAACCGGTCCTTTTCGCTGTTAACACCATGACAATCTTTCCTGCTAAAAGGAAATTTTGTATTAATTTTGTATAAAAATTAGATGAGTTTGTAGTGCATAAAACGAAAATCACATCGCATATTCTGAAGGCAATTGTATTTAAGGAAAAGTATTATTCAACATTTTTTTTGTTACCTTTTATCCGAAAATTTATTGTCCTTATTTTTATCTGTTTACCTTTTTGGGCGCATACCCAGATAAAATTCACCGGAACTCCCAGTATCCTGAATTATCCAAAATCTGAATACAATGCAGGCACCCAGAACTGGGGAATTGCCCAGGACAAAAACGGATTTATGTATTTTGCCAACAACGACGGAGTGCTCCGTTTCGACGGAATTCATTGGGATTTAATTGAAGTTTCCCGTTCGGCCCCGGTTAGATCCGTAGCCATAGACGGGGAAAATAGAGTATTTGCGGGTTTTACCAACGATTTTGGAGTTTTGAAACAAAATGAAACTGACCCGCCTTTCTTTGAAAGTCTCAGGCACTTGCTGCCCGACCCGGATATTGAATTTGATGATATATGGAAAATTCATGAAATTCCTCAGGGAATTGTTTTCCAGTCTTTCGATTACTTGTTTCTATTCAGGAATAATACAATTGAAGTAATTAAACCTGAAAACAGATTTTATTTTTCTTTTAATGTAAATGACCGGCTTTTTTTACATGAACCTGAAGTTGGGTTGTTTGAATACATAAACGGAATGGTTAATAAAGTTCCCTGGGCCGGCGAATTAAAAAATACTGAAATCTGGTCCATCCTGGAAATAAAGGATAACCACCTTTTAATTGGAACAAGAAATAATGGGATTTACAAGTTTGAAAACGGAATACTTGGCAAGTGGGATACTCCTGCCAATGATTTAATAGCCAAAAATAAATTGTTTAGCGGCTCGAAGATTATGGATGACCAATTCGTATTTGGGACAATTTTGGATGGAATTGTTATTACTGATGCCGAAGGAAATATTTTGCAGCATATTAACCGGAACAGAGGCTTTCAAAATAATACGGTTTTAAGTGTTTTTCCCGACAATAAAAATAATTTGTGGCTTGGGCTTGATAATGGAATCGATTATGTTGAAATTAATTCGCCACTAAGTTTTATAACCGAAAATGAGGGGTTAGGGACAGGTTATTGCAGCAGGATTTTTCAAGGCAAACTCTATTTGGGGACTAATCAGGGGTTATATGTAAAATCTTTTAATAGTTTTTCGAATAGTGTTGAACCCTTTAAATTGGTGAAAAATACCGCCGGACAGGTTTGGTCGCTCAATATTTTTGATGAACAATTGATATGCGGACACAACTCAGGTACATTTCTCATTCGAAACAACGAAGCTGTTCATATCAGCGATGAAGAGGGAGCATGGAAATATATCAGGCTTAAAAGTCGTCCGGAGTTGTTGCTTGGGGGGCATTACAACGGTCTTGTACTTTTACGGAAAACAGAAGACGGTTGGGCGTTTTATAAAAAGGTGAGGGGGTTTAATGAATCGAGCCGGTTTATTTTTGAAGACGAAGATGGGATCATTTGGATTAGCCACGGCGGCAAAGGAATTTTCAGGGTCCGGCTGAACGAACCAATGGACAGTGTCATTCAATCCCGCCTTTACACAAAAACTGACGGCCTGCCTTCAAACGAAAATAATATTTTATTTACGCTCAATGATAAATTTTACATTTCGGGGACAAATGGCATTTATTCGTACATGGAGTCTTCGGATTCTTTTAGAATCGATGATCAGCTTGACCAACTTTCATCAATCGACGGTCAACTTCTTACCGTTGAAACCGATGAATCGGAAAATATTTGGTTTATCGCTCAGAATGAGTCAGGGGTACTTCGCCGCAATGAAGACCTGAATTATACCAAAATAACTGCCCCCTTTAAACAATTGGACGACAAATATGTAAATGGATTTGAGTTTGTATATCCGTATAGCAGCGACCATGTTTTTTTGGGTTTGGACAATGGATTCGCACATTATTCATCCAAAATACTTAAATCGTATTCCGAAGAATTTCGATGCTTCATTACAAAGGTGGAAATGCCCTCTGTCGATTCCACAATTTACTTCAATCCGAACCACTTAAATTTTGATGTTGAAGTTCCTTTTAGAAAAAATGCATTCCGTTTCCATTATGCAGCTCCTTTTTACGAAAACCCGAAACAACTGCAGTTTAGTTATTACCTCGAAAATTATTCTGAAGATTGGTCTGACTGGACATCTGACAAATACCGCGATTTTACCAACCTGCCCGAAGGAGATTATACATTGAAAGTAAAAGCAAAGAATGTGTATGGTGTTGAGAGTGAGGTTTCTGTCTTTAGTTTCACCATTTTGCCTCCCTGGCACCGGTCGCAGTTAGCCTGGTTTGTTTACTTTATTTTAAGTGTTTTATTCATCTTTTTCGTCGTTAAATTTGTTCTCCACCGAATTGAATTATCAAGGAAAAGAGAAATACTTAAACATGAAGCGGAGCTTCAAAAAAAGGAGGAACTGTATCAACACCAGGCACTTGTAGCCGAAAAAGAGATCATCAGGCTGAAAAATGAAAAGCTCCAGGGCGAAATGATCCATCGCGACAAGGAACTGGCAAACCAAACCATGGGCATTATCCAAAAAAACAAGTTTCTTGGTAAGTTGAAAGAAGAATTAAATCAGGCCATGAAAAACACTTCGGATGCACAGCTAAAAACAAAACTTTCTACGCTGAACAGGCGGATAAACAAGGAAATTGACAATAAACAACAAAACCATATATTCGAAACTTACTTCGATAAAGTTCACGAGGATTTTTTCCAGAGGTTAAAACAGGAGTTTCCAACCCTTTCGCCGCGCGAAACACGCCTGTGTGCCTACATTAGAATGAACCTCACATCAAAAGAAATTGCTGCTTTATTAAACATATCTGACAGAGGGGTTGAAATTGGCCGTTATCGTTTACGGAAAAAACTCGACCTTCCGCGTGAAATAAATCTTTCTACTTTTTTATCGAATATTTGATGCAGGGAAAGCCATATGTTATAGAACACATATTAAATGTAGTAATTTCAAATCCATAATTAATATTGTTAAACATCTCTATTTCAATATAATAATTTTTTATTGATGTAGTTTTGATGTAGTAGCATTATTTGAATGAAGTATTATTGAAGCATCGAATTTCTCGTGATTATGATTTATGAGGCTCAACTTTGGGCAAACATTAATAAATTTTATTCATAAAGTAAAATCGTATCCTATGAAAAAAATTCTTTTTTTCTTTTTATGTTCCATCTTTTCTCTCGGTATTTTTGCCCAGGAAATTACACTAAAAGGAGTAATTACTGCGGCAGATGACGGACTACCGTTACCTGGAGTTTCAGTAATCGTAAAAGGAACAACAACCGGAACTGTTACCAATTTTGATGGTAATTATGAATTACAGGTACCGGCAGATGCAGTTATGCAGTACTCTTTTATTGGTATGCAAACTCAGGAAATTCCTGTAAACGGGCGTACTGAAATTAATGTCGTACTTGAAAGTGAATCTTTCGATGTGGACGAAGTTGTTGTAGTGGGCTACGGTACCCAAAAGAAAAGTTTGGTTACCGGAGCGATTGCAAAAATTGGAGGAGAAGAATTGCAAAGAACCTCCGATATGCGTGTTACCCAGGCATTGCAAGGTAAAACTGCAGGGGTAGTTATTTCCAACAATTCGGGGCAGCCCGGAGATCAGGTTTCTATCAGAATTCGTGGTATTGGAACCAACGGCGATGCTGAACCATTGTACATTGTTGATGGTTTGCCCATGAGTGGAGCAGGAACGGACTTCCTGAATTCGAATGACATTGAATCGATTGAAGTTCTAAAAGATGCTGCATCTGCTGCTATTTACGGAGCACGCGGTGCAAACGGTGTAATATTAATTACTACAAAATCCGGAGTAAAAGGCGAAAAATTTACAGTTAGCTACGATGGTTACTATGCAGTTCAAAATCCATGGAAAAAAATTAACGTCTTAAATGCTCAGGAATATGTGACATTGATAAATGAAGCATCATTAAACGGTACCGGCAACTTTAGGTTTTCGCAACAACAAATTGCAGGTTTTACTGCCAATACCGACTGGCAGGACCAAATGTTTAATTATGATGCACCTAAACAAAATCATTCCGTTTCTTTTAACGGCGGTACTGAAAAAACCAGCTATTCTTCTTCATTAAGTTATTTTAATCAGGAAGGGATTGTTGCCAAAGGAAAATCAGATTTTGAAAAATTTAGTTACCGTTTAAATACAGTTACTGATTTTGGATTTTTAACACTCGGTTCCAATATTAATTTGGCCAGAATTACCAGTAAAGGTATTGAAACAAACACCCATTTTGGTATCGGGCTGGCACAGGCATTAAATATGCCACCCATAATTCCGGTAAATAACGAAGATGGTACCTGGGGTGTTCCCGAAGAGTATGGTATCGGACTTCAGGAAATTACCAACCCGGTGGCATTGCTGGATAATTTAAATTCTGAAACAAAAACCAGTAAATTTGTAGGTGGTTTATTTGCGGATCTTGATTTTGGTGAATTGAACCCCTCTCTTAATGGTCTGACCTTCAGATCCTCCTACAGTGGCGAAATGGCATTGGTTGATACCCGCGGATATTCTCCGTTTTACTATTTGGATGCCATGCATTTTACCATCACCGACGAGGCGTCGCGTTCTATGAATATCTGGTCGAGGTGGAACTTCGAAAATGTTTTTACTTACGACAAAACAATTGACGCTCATCATTTCACGGTAATGGGTGGTGTTACTGCATTTAAAGATATGTTCAATAATCTTTCGGCAAGTAAAAAGGATGTTATTTTTGATGATTTTGGATATTCATACATTGACAATGCTACAGATCCGGAAAGTACAGTTGCCGGAGGTGGTTACTCAGAACATACTGTTGCTTCTGTTTTTGGCCGGGTAAACTACGACTACGGCGACCGTTACATGTTTGCAGCAACCTTGCGGCGCGATGGTTCTTCGCGTTTTGGATCCGAAAATAAATATGGTTATTTTCCATCTGTTTCAGCAGGTTGGGTTATTTCAAGAGAAGGTTTTATGAGTGGAACCTCGAATGTAATTGATATGTTAAAATTGAGAGCCAGTTGGGGACAAAACGGTAACGAAAATATAGGTGATTTCGGATATACTTCAATTATTGGAAATCAAAACATCTACTATTTTGGCGACAGTAAAACGCAGTATAACGGTACTCAGCCAACACGAATTGCCAATCCTTCATTAAAATGGGAAACTTCTGAACAAACAAATATTGGGTTAGATTTTGCCAGTTTGGGTAACAGTTTGCGGGTAGCCCTGGATTATTACGTTAAAACTACCAAAGACTGGTTGGTAACTGCTCCGGTTCCATTATTGGTAGGAAACTCAGCACCGGTAATCAATGGTGGTTCTGTTCGAAATTCAGGGTTTGAAGCCGAATTAAGTTACAAAAAGCGTTTTGGAAAATTATTCCTTAATGCTTCTGTAAATGGTGCTTACAACAAAAACGAAGTGCTCGATATCCAAAATGCTGAAAAACGCCTCCAGGGTGGAGATGGTGCATTTGGACAAGGTGATGTTTTGTATGCAAAAGTTGGATCTCCAATGGGATATTTTAATGGGTTGAAAACCGATGGTATTTTTCAAAACGAAGAAGAAATTGCAGCCTATGTGAATGCCAATGGCCAATTACTTCAACCCAATGCAAAACCCGGCGATATTAAATTTGTAGATTCAGATGGCGATGGTGTTATTTCACGCGATGATGACCGGGTTAACCTGGGAACTCCGCATCCTGATTTTACCGGTGGGTTTAGCCTGGGACTCGAGTATGCTGGCTTCGACTTTAACATGTTTGTTTATGCAGCGTTAGGCCAGGAGGTTTACGACGCAACCATGCGGTACGATATGAATGAAACCAATTATACCGGAGACTGGCTTAATCGCTGGACAGGGCCGGGAACTTCCGATACATACCCACGGGTAACTTTTGTTGATGATAACCGGAACATGACAACTGTTAGCGATTTCTTTGTTCACGACGGAAGTTTTGTGCGCATGAGAAATATTACATTGGGGTACACACTTCCAACAAATATTACAAGTTACATGAAAATCAGCAATCTGAGGCTTTATGTTTCTGCGGAAAACCTTTTGACTGTTACCAGTTACAAAGGCTACGATCCTGAAATCGGAGGAAGTGTATTCAATAATGGTATCGACCACGGAATATATCCTCAACCACGTACAGTATTGGGTGGTATAAACATTACTTTTTAATTTAGTGCAAACATTTAAAATTTAGGAAAATGAAAAAGAATTCAATCCATATATTTTACTTCATTGCCCTGGTATTTTTTATGGCATCCTGTTCCGAAGATTTTCTCGAACTGGAGCCAAAAACAGGTCAGGTAGAAGCAAATTATTATCAAAATGAAGACCAGGCATTTTTGGCAGTAACTGCTATTTACGATGCCTATTCAGTGCAAAACTGGCAATTTGTGCCTACCATGTCCGATATTTTTTCTGACGATGCTTTTTGCGGAGGTTCAAATATTAATGACATGAGTCAGTTTCAGGAAATTGAAATGTTTAATATGACCCCTGAAAATAATGCTGCTGTTGATTTATGGAACCGTTGTTATTCCGGAATTTATCGTTCCAATCTATATTTGGAAAAGCAGGAAAACGTGCAGTGGGAAACCGAAGGCATGAAAGAAAGACTTGAAGCAGAAGCATTTTTTCTTAGAGCCTATTTCTACTGGGATTTGGTTCGTCATTACGGATATGCTCCATTAATTACAGAAGTGCTTCCTTCAGTTGAAGATTATAAGAGTATTGCACAAAGTACACCAGACGAAATTTTCACACAAATAGCCACTGACCTTTTACATGCGGTTTCGGTATTGCCTGTTAGCTTGACTGCTAACGAAAAAGGCAGAATTTCCAAGGGAGCAGCACAGGCATTAATTGCCCGAATCTATCTTTATCACGAAGGATTTGCCAAACCAGTAGTTGGTGTAACAAACTGGAGCAACGGCAGCACTACCATCGACAAAAATTATGCACAGGCTGCTCTCGAAGAAGTTATTGCAAGCAATGCCTATTCTTTAGTGCCGGATTACAATGATTTATGGGATTGGGAAAATCAAAACAATGAAGAGTCTATTCTTGAAATTCAGTATTCCGACAAAGCAAATTCAGGCGACTGGGGCGGTTGGAATATAAACGGTAATTTTTCAAGTGTTTGGTTAAGCGTGAGAAATCCTGTTGGTGACAACGGTTCTGTTTTTCCGGGCTGGTCTTTTGCTGTACCCACCTGGAGTTTGGCTAATGAATTTGAAACAGGAGATCCGCGCAAAGATGCTACCATTTACAATGCGGAAGAAAGGCTGAACGATTATACCAGGGCTTTCATGAATACCGGGTTTTTTAATAGAAAATATATGGCTTTGAATGCTTACATTGGTTCAGGGGGCGACCCAAACCATAATTTCCCCAGGAACTTTGTTGACATTCGCTATGCCGATGTATTGCTGATGGCTGCCGAACTCTTTTTGGATGATAATCCGGCAAAAGCCCTTAATTATTTGAACCAGGTGCGCACCCGTTCATTAGGCGAAGGAGCTGCTTTGTCAAATGTTACATTGGATAATATTTACCATGAACGAAGAGTGGAATTTGGCGGAGAAGGATTACGCAAATGGGATCTGCTGAGAAGAGGAAATGATTTTGCAGCTTCAAAAATAAATGCAAGCTTCAATGTTCCTCAGGATGTACCCAATCAATCCCATTTTACACCACGAACTTTTAAAGCGGATACCTGGGGAATGTTTCCAATTCCAGCCAGAGAAATCCGTAATACAAACGAAGGCGTATTAACTCAATTTGTACCGGCATACAAATAGTCAGTTTAATTAATGTTTTTTCAAAAGAAATTAAAAATGAAAAATATAAAATATCTAAGTTTTATCGGATTAATGGCTATGGCAGTTTTATTTGCCTGCGAGCCATATGAAGACACAAACCCGGAATTGGGTATAGTTGAGCCTCCCGCTGAAAGCGAAATGGATTTTTCCATTACTCCCGGCGTTGATGCATACCTTTTCAACATAGAGATGACAAGCCCATCATTAAACGGAATTTACACGGTTACTTTCGACCTCGGAAACGGATCGATAATCAACAAAAAAAGCGGTGTGGCATATTATCCGCTTCCGGATGATTACACCATAACCATGACCATTAAAACAAACAATGGCAGTTCCAGTATATCCAAAACGCTTACCACTACCGAAACTGATTATTCATTATTTGACAACCCTGTAATGATTGCTTTAAGCGGTGGTGTTGATGCTCTTGAAGGGAAAACCTGGGTACTGGATAGCCTTTCAGCCGGTCATTTAGGAGTAGGTCCTGCTGGTAGTGCTGGTCTTGAATGGTGGGCTGCTGCTCCATTAGCAAAAAAGGCAGTAGATGTTCTTTATGATGATAAGATCACATTTAAACTTGATGGATTTGATTTTATTTATGAAAACCATGGCGAAAGCTATGTGAAAGATTTCCGATCATCTGATCCTGCATACTCGAATCCGGAACAAAGAGACACTGATTATAAAGTGGAATTCGAACCAGCTGAAGCTTCGTGGAGTCTTGCAGAGGAAGATGGCAAATGGATGTTAACACTTATTCCTACTACAACTCCAATTTTTCCAATATTTGATGTTGGAGCTCGAGAAAATAAGTATGAGGTGTTAACCTTAGAGGAAAATAAACTGGAATTAGTAGCTATTGGAGGTGACGGAAATGCGTGGCATTATAAATTTATACCGGAAGGGTATGTGCCGCCTCAGATTGAGTTGGAAGCAACCCTTACAGAAGCAGGGGAAGTAAATACTTTTAATGTTGCATTAAATGTAATTAATGTTCCGGCAGAGGAATCAGTTAATTCGTTAACCGTTGATTTTGGAGATGGAACCGTTCATGAAGCAATGGATGTTAGCGAAGTGGTGTCGAATACCTACATGCGCCAGGGAAGCTATCAGGTAACCGTAACAGTAAATACGTCGCTTGGCAATATTGTAAATACATTTACTGCTGAAGTTGCGGCAAACCATCCCGAATATGAACCGTTCCTGTTGGACGCAATGGTGACCTACAACGACTTCTCTGAAGTCTCCATGGCTCCGATGAGGATCGATCAGGCTGGTGGCAGCGCTTACATTGAGGTGGTTGATAATCCAAGTCGCATCTATCCGAACAAAAGCGCCAAAGTGCTGAATTTTGTAAAGGAAAATACGGAATGGGCCAATGCCTATATGCAATTGCCGGTAGGTTACCGCTTCGATTTACGCCAGCGCCACACCTTTAAAGTGATGGTTTATGGCAAAGCAGGCGATAATATTCTGCTAAAACTCGAAAATACCGATCGCGGCGGTAATGCCTGGCAAACGGGTACGGCTGACCTGATTTATACCATTCAGCAGGACAATACCTGGGAAGTTACCGAATATAGCTTTGCAGGGGTAAGCGCCGGCTGGGACTGGACCGGTGACATTTTTACCGGTGATGTAACCACTGACGATAATTTTAGCCACGACTTCTACAATGTTGTGCGCATCATGATCAATCCCGGAGACAACTCTGATGTTTACCAGGTTTACCTCGACGAACTGGCTGGTCCGCATGTTGAAGGACTGAAGTCAGCCACTCGAAATTAGTTTTTTACGTGCCCAAAAAGTGTTTTTTCATAGTTTAGTTTAACTTTTTGGGCACTTTTTTTAAATCCTGTTTTAAATATTCAACCATGTTTCAATTAAAGTTGAAGTACCTCCCATTGCTCATTTTTTTGATTGGGGTATTCTCCGGATGTCAAAATGAAAACGAATCAACTGCTCTTTTGGATGCTGAAATAAAGACACTTATCGGAAAAATGACCCTGGATGAAAAAATCGGGCAGATGTTTCAGGCGGCTGATGGTTTTTATTCCAGCGAAGAAGAGCTAAAAAAAGCGGTAAGGGAAGGAAGGGTTGGTTCGTTTTTAAATATTCAGGGTGCTGAAAGGGTGGCTGAAATACAGCGCATGGCAAAGGAAGAAAGCCGGCTGGGAATTCCCTTGCTTTTTGGACGCGATGTCATTCACGGCTACCGCACCATTTTTCCCATTCCGTTGGGAATGGCTTCTTCGTGGGACACTTCGATGGTGAAAAAAGCCATGCGTATTTCTGCGGTTGAAGCGGCTTCCATGGGTATTAACTGGACTTTTGCCCCCATGATTGACATTACCTGGGACCCGCGCTGGGGAAGGATTGCCGAAACTACCGGCGAAGACCCGTTTCTTACTTCGCAGTTTACAAAAGCCATGGTGGAAGGCATTCAGGGAGATTTGAATGACCCCACAGCTTTGGCTGCCTGTGCCAAACATTTTGTGGGGTACGGTATGGCAGAAGCCGGGCGGGATTACAACACGACTTATATTCCCGAACCGTTGCTGAGAAACGTACATCTGAAACCGTTTAAAGCTGCCCAAAACGCCGGGGCGCTGACTTTTATGTCGGCCTTTAACGATTTAAACGGCGTGCCCACTTCAGGAAATGAATTTACGCTGAAAACCATTTTACGTGATGAATGGAATTATAAAGGAATGGTGTTTAGCGACTGGGCCTCCATCGAAGAGATGATTTCTCATGGTTTTGCCTCCGATAAAAAACACGCCGCTGAAATTGCCGTAAAAGCCGGCATTGATATGGAAATGGCGACTACGGCCTACATTGAAAATCTGAAAAAACTGATTGAAGAAGGAAAAATCAGCGAAGAGCTGATAAATGAGCGGGTGGCAAATATTCTACGCGTTAAATTTCAACTGGGCCTTTTTGATAAACCCGTTGAAAATACTGCACTAAGCACCGATACCATTTTGGCAGGTTCTCATTTGGCTCATGCACGCGAACTGGCGCGCAACAGTATGGTTTTGCTGAAAAACAGCCATCACATCCTACCACTTTCTAAAGAAATTCGTTCGCTGGCAGTTATTGGCCCGCTGGCTGATGCCCCACATGACCAGATGGGAACCTGGGTTTTTGATGGCAACGAAGAAGATTCGGAAACACCAAAAACTACCTTTCAGAATTTATTGGGGAACAAACTGCATTATGCTGCCGGACTGGAATACAGCCGCGATAAATCGAAAAATGGGTTTATCGACGCGCTGGCTGCTGCCGGAAAATCGGATGCCATCCTCTTTTTTGCAGGTGAAGAATCCATCCTTTCAGGCGAAGCCAACTCCCGGGGAATCATTAATTTGCCTGGAATTCAAGCCGAGCTAATCAGTGAGTTAAAAAAGACAGGAAAACCATTGATTCTTATTGTTATGGCAGGAAGACCGCTTGCTATTCAGCAGGAACTTGAAATGGCCGATGCCGTGTTGTACGCCTGGCACCCGGGAACAATGGCCGGGCCTGCCATTGCCGACCTTGTATTTGGCGATTATTCCCCCACAGGGAAACTGCCGGTTACGTTTGTGAAAGGGGCCGGACAAATTCCGTTTTACCATTACCGGAAAAATACCGGAAGGCCTGCATCAAAATCTGATGTAATCCATATCGACGACATTCCGAGAAACTCCAAACAACTGTCGCTTGGTTTTAAATCCACGCATTTGGATTATGGCATCGAACCATTGTTTCCCTTCGGATATGGTTTATCTTACACCAAATTTCAGTATTCCAATTTAAAACTCTCAACTAAGGTTTTAAATTCAACCAGTACTATTTCTGTATCGGCGGATGTGCAAAATATTGGTAATTTTGAAACCGATGAAATTGCGCAGCTCTATATTCGCGACAGGGTGGGAAGCATTACAAGGCCGGTTAAAGAGCTGAAAGGGTTTAAAAAATTCCGTTTGATGCCGGGCGAAACAAAAAACGTTCAATTCGATATAAAACCAAAAGACCTGGAATTTTTTAATGGTGAAAAATTTGTGACTGAACAGGGCGATTTCGATGTGTGGATTGGACCCAATTCTGTGGATGGATTAAAAGGTGAATTTGCCTTTGAGTAATCAGGTAATAAATTGATATGAATAAAATTAGTTTTTTGATCATCATTCTTGTTTTAATCAGATTCCCTGCCTGGTCTCAGGATACCTGTTCCTACCTGGTTTGGTCCGATGATTTTGAATACAACGGAGCACCCGATAATGAAAAATGGGGATACGATATTGGCGGCCACGGCTGGGGGAACAATGAACTTCAAAATTATACCAATTCAAGGATTAACTCTTTTGTGCAGGATGGAAAACTTACGATCAAAGCAGTAAAATCGAACGGAAGCTGGTCTTCTGCAAGGCTTGTAACCAAAGGAAAGGGCGACTGGCTTTATGGCCGGATTGAAGTGAAAGCAAAACTTCCCGAAGGCGTCGGGACCTGGCCGGCCATCTGGATGTTGCCCACCGACTGGGCTTATGGCGGCTGGCCCGCGAGCGGCGAAATCGATATTATGGAACACGTGGGCTATGATTTTGGCACTGTTCACGGAACCATTCACACCGAAGCATTTAACCATTCCATTGGAACGCAATTGGGAAGATCAATTGATGTGGAAAATGTTTCAACAGAATTCCATGTGTATGCTATCGACTGGACAGAAGATGAAATTGTGTGGTATGTTGATGGCGTAGAATATTACCGGATTGAAAATCCCAACAAAACTTACAAGGAATGGCCTTTTGATAAACGTTTTCACCTGATTCTGAATATTGCGATTGGCGGAAACTGGGGCGGTGCGCAGGGAATTGATCCCAACCTGGATGAGGCAACCATGGAAATTGATTACGTGAAAGTGTTTCAGAAAGATTTGCCTAAACCCGTGATTAACGGAAAAAAAAACGCTGAACCAAACGAGAAATTATTTTTTTCAACCATTGAAATACAGGGAGTTAGATACAAATGGAGTTTCCCTGAAGGTACAGAAGTAACAAATGGTGAAGGTTCAGCACAAGTTACGGTAAAATGGGGAAATACCGGTGGAAATGTTCAGCTCGAACTGCAGTCGGATTGCGATACTATAGCTGCCGATCCTTTTTTTGTGAGTGTTGTACAAAAACCTTCGGGCGAAAGTTTTGAGGTGCCGCTGTTCGACGACCAGAACAACTTACTTTGGCAAGCAGTTCCGGGCAGTTCAAACCAGATTGAATTGACAGGAACTGCTTCTTTAATTGCAGGGTACGAAATTAACGCCACCGGCGAAAACCCGCATATTTTATATGAATTTCAAAACCCAATTGATTTGAGTTCATTAGCTAAAATGGAAATTTCACTGAAAACCCCGGAGCCTGTTCCCGGCTCTTTTCGTATCGATTTGGTGGATGCAAACGGAAAAGTAAACCAGAATGATCTTTTTAAGATGAACTCCTTTGAAAATGACGGAAATTTCCACACATACACCTACACATTTGGCCAAAATCCTGACGGGATTTACCAGCTTGATTTGATTAAATGGATAAAAGTGTACATCAATTACGGGGTGTTTGGAAAAAAGGGAAACGGTCAGGTTGAAATTGAATCCATAAAATTGATAAATACCGCCACTTTTTCACACGAAATTAAATCTTTCAATCACCTCAAAGTTTGGCCCAATCCGTTTCAGGACAAAATACGCGTCGCATCAGCAGAACCAATTCAACGCCTGGAAGTTTTTGATTTAACCGGGAAACGAATATTTGAAAAACTTGTCCAAAACCAAAATAGCGCAGAGTTAAACCTTGAAGGTTTGCCCGGCCCGGCAATTCTGAAGGCCACATTCCAAAACGGAACATCGAAAAAAATGGTAGTGATTAAGCACCAAAAGTAAACCCTTACAAGTCTCAAAATCAAGAGCTTTTATGCCACTGAACTGTTACGTCTACAGCACCCCGATAAAGTAATTCAGCGCAATTACGGGTTAGATTTTATTCAAAAAACTATACAAATCTTCATCGGCATGCAGGTTGAGTTTTTTCCTGAGCCGCGACCGGCTGATATACGCGCTGGATGGCTGAATGTTTAGAATGTCGGCAATTTCTTTGGAGTTGAGCCCGATTTTCAGATAAGCGCACCACCTTAAATCGTTGCTTGACAGTGAGGGAAACTTTTCTTTCAGTTTTCTGAAAAAATCCTGGTGCAGCTCGTCTATCTGAATTTCAAAAGTATTGTCGTCAACGTTCAGGTAGGAGTCCAGTGTGCGGGACATTTCGGCCAGTTTTAATTTGGAAATGGAAGGATTTTTTTGAGCCTTTTTACAAGTTTCTTTTAAGGATAAAATCAGCCGGTTTTTTTCTTCGTTGTCTCTGGCTTTGGTGGCCAGCTCTATTGTTTTGGTTTTTAACCGGTGTTTAACCTGCTCAAACTCTGCCTGAAGCTTATCCTGCTCCAATTGCATAATTTCCTGTTTATGTTTTTCAGCCTGTTCGCGCAAGGCGTTTTGCTCTTTAAGCATCAGGTTATGCTTTTGTTTTTTCAGCGCTTTTATATGCCGGACACGAATAAAGAATATGGTTGACAAAAGCAGCAATAAATAAAGAAGCCAGGCATACCATGTGCGGTACCAGGGCGGGGTAATGTTCAGTAAAACGGATTGCTCGCCGGTTATTTCACCCTGAACCGATGCGCGAATCCGGATTTCGTGTTCGCCGGGTGGCAGGCCTACAAAATCGAAAGTGTTTTCCGGAATCCAGTCGCTCCATTCCGTTTTATCATTCAGTTTGCATTGATACAGAACGTTTCCCTGGTTCGGAACAATACTTTCGATGCGGAAATTATTGAACGGAAAGGGAACCTCTGCGCCGGAAAAAATCAACTTTTCTTCCCGGTTTCTGAATGCTTCAATTTTTCGAAACGTCAAAGTAAAATTCCGGGGTTCGGAAAACTCATTGTTTTGCAAGTATTTTAGAGCGAATCCATTATACACCGGATAAAATTCATAGTCGGAATTCAGCACAACAGATTTGTAAATGCCCGGCAAAAGCCCTTCCGGTTTGGGTGTTTCCCTTACCTGAGGAACCTTTGAAAATTCTTTTTCGGAGGCATTAAAAGCATATTGAAATTTATCGGTTAAGACCTGTATTCCGTTTTCATCCATTAACAGAAAGGCATCGTGTCCGTCAAAATTTTCTTCGGGGAAAATGATTCTTTCTTCAGGATACAATTCATCGTTTAATACGGCTCTGATGAAACCAAAGTTGGGAATATTCACCCAAAGGATGTTGTCTTTTTCAAGTAACAATTGATTGCACGAACCCAGAATAAGTTCCATTTTTTTCAGAAAACTCCATTTATTTCCCTGTTTCTGATAAATGGAAATACCGTTGTAATTGCCCGTCAGCAAAAAATCGTTGTACTGAAGAATGGACCAAATCCCTTCCTCACTGCCCAGCTTTTCAACACTATTGCCCTCCACAACAAATAATCCCTTGTCGTGCCCCTTCAAAACCGTGTTGTCAATATTCTCCAGTGTCCAAACCTGACCTGCGGTTTCGGGTACAATCTGAAGCCTGAAAAATTCCAGGTTGTTGTTTAAGCCTTCCCATTTAGAGCGGTAAAGTCCCTGGTTCGTGCCCAGATAAAATTCGTCATCCTTCAGTAAGGCTGTGTAGCCGGTACCAAAATCTCCCCTGTAGTCGAAAAACCAGGTAAAATTTTTTTTCAGATCGAGCGAAGAAACGCCATAATCCATTCCAAGCCATAATTTTCCTGCGCTGCTGTAGTGCAACGCCAGCACAGTATTGCTGGGCAACCCTTTATGCCTGTTTATCTGATGAATAACATTTCCCTCTATATCAGCAATATATAGCCCTTTCAGAACTGTACCAAAAGCTACATGCGATTGACCAATCTGTTCAAAACTGAAAACTTTGGCCATTTTCAGGTTTTCCGAAAGTGGATTGTCCAGTTTGTATAAATTACCCGATTCGAATTGATACAAACCCAGGTCGCGGGTAACGACCACAAGCCCATCCTTATTCTGAAAAAGACCGGTAATTTCAAGATTTGTATTCTCCGGATTCTCAAAAACTTTCCTGAGCGAATATTCATCAAAAACATATAAACCATACTTTTCGTCGGCAAAGTACAAAGAGTCATTTAACCAAAAATTGCCCGTAAACCGCGAAGGTGCTCCTATTCTGACAAGCTGCCCGTTTTTAAACACATAAATATTCTGAGAAGAAACAAATACAATGTCGTCATTAAGTTGGTGAACGTGCCAGAATTCCTCGCTCACATCGAGGGCTTCCTCCCTGAAAGGATACAACGAAACGTAATCGAAACCCTGGAATTTGTTCTTTTTCCATACGCCAAAATCGAGGTCGGAGCCGGTGTAAATCAATGAATCGTTTATCACCAATACTGAGCGGGTGAAACCGTTACTGCCTTTAAAACTGTTCCAGGTTTTTCCATCGTATTCCAGCAAACCTTTGTCGGCAGCCATATAAACAATGCCGTTTGGAGCAGTTTTTATATCCCATATCTTGCCTTTATTCTGGTATTGTTTAGGCGTAAAATTTTCAAGGAAAGGCACACCTTTTTCAGGGATAAT
Source organism: Mariniphaga sp. (assembly GCA_019429205.1). Classification (GTDB taxonomy): domain Bacteria; phylum Bacteroidota; class Bacteroidia; order Bacteroidales; family Prolixibacteraceae; genus Mariniphaga. The sequence continues at coordinate 102,188 of JAHYIT010000001.1, forward strand.
TTGAGCAAAAGTCACTAAAGTGCTCCACAAAAAAAGAATAAGATAAACGGCTGTTTTTTTCAATCAAACGGTTTAAAGATGTTTATAACAACTTGCAATATAAGAAAAAAATGCAGTCGTCATGCGTGTTGTATTTGAAGTTGCCTTAAAATTTTTTCTGGCTGGTTTTCTGCAATTTCCTTTTTTACAATTAATATACCCCTCTGCAATTCTCCTTTAAAAAAACGCTTAATCTGGCAACCTCCCGGGCTCCTGCCGGAATCTCATCCAGTTCCAGACCGGGGTACGACAGCCTGTCTTTCCAGTTTTGAATGGTAGCGCTAAAAAACTGTGAGGCAGATGAATCCGCTTCATACACAATGATTTCATATTTTTCTCCCTTGTCGCCTCCAAACCGGGTGATAACCTGCCATTCGCCATTTCTTTTATAGGAAGTATTGGTATGATCCGATTGCGGATAATACCTGTTGTCGGTAGGTTTTAACAGCACCCAGATATCTTTTTCATGAGATTCCGGATAAACGCCGGAAGTTAAAATCCTGCAGTTGACAGAGTCGTTTTCAAGCGGCGACAACACCTGAATACGGGTTACAGGAAACTCTGCCTCTGCTTTTTTCCCTAATTCCGCTTTTTCAATCTGACCAGGTATGTTCGCACCTCCATAAGCATAAGCACCATAAAATATCAGTAAAATACCCAATACGACCATCGGGATTTTTACTTTGATATCCACTAAATTCAGGGACGAGCCACCAATTTTTATGCTATCAACAATCGCAACAATTAGAAGAATAGCACCGATAATTAAAATGATTAATTCTGAAGACATATTTTTGAAATTTTCAATGAATGGAATAAAACAAGCCTGAAATGCAAAAAAAAAAGAGCAAAAAGCCGCCAACAAATTGACGGCTTTTTTAGGATAATTACCAAATTTATTTGACTATGAGCTTATTGATTTGAATTTTACCTTTTTCAGCATGTATTCTCATCATATAGACTCCACGGTTCAGTCTGCCGGTTTCAACAAATGAAGTGTTCGTGGCTGATTGAATCAATTTTCCGGAAATGTCGAAAACATCAACCTGCCTTACCAATGCGCTCAATTGAACAGGTGTACCCGATTTCACCGGATTCGGATAAACAAGGAACTCATTGTTTTCCATGATTGAAACCGATGTGGGAAGTTTGTAAAAATAGAGGTTGTCGAGATAAATGGATGGTGTGCCATCGCCCCCGTCAAACTTGAACTGGATAACATCGGCCAAATCAACGCCTTCAAATTCCGACAATGGAATATCGTAACTTACCCATTGCCCGGCAGTTATGGGCAGTGCATAGGCCGTTTCAACCGGTCCGGTGCTGATGGCGAAAATGTTAACCGCAGTGGCATCAGCGGTCCACATGTCCACATGCAGTTTTTCCATTCCCGACACATCCAGTGCACTGGCAAACTGGGTTCCCTGGTAATTTAAATTGGCATATTTCAAGGTTTGATTTCCCTCGATTTCCACTGTAGAAACAACAGTTGACTGTCCCCAGCCGGGATTAAATTCGGTTCCTGCAACATCGGTGTATGCATTACTGAAAACCGAAAGTACATTTGCGGCTTCTCTTGCCGGAGGAGTGGGCGCAGCAGTTGCAGGTTCGTCAGCAATAGCTTCAGCAGGATTAAAAGTGATATTGTCGAAATAGGCTACATTGTCCTGTTCCCTTCCGTCGAGATTGAAATCGGGAAATATCACAATTTGGTCATACTGACCTTCAGATTCAGGTGGGTTTGGATAGCTGGAAAAGTCAAAAGTGAGTTCTTCCCATTCATTAACCCTGGTATTGGCTACTTTGAGTTCAACCTGCGCCCAGCCACTGTTAGCAACCAACTTGATTCCTACATCACTGATTACAGATTTCCAAACCATAATTTTTACAATGGAATTGGTTTCATCCAGCACGAATGGACCCAAATCGGTATCTCCATGCGCAGATTCAACTCCTGCCCAGGCTGCACCTGCCTGCAAAGCAGTGAATTTGGCAACCTTAACTGAAGTGTTGATGCCACTGGCATCGGGGTTGTCAATGATTTCCAGCGCCGGATTGGTTTCATTTTCAAAAACGGTCCATGTCCAATCGGCTCCAAAGCCGTCAGCTTCAAAGTTAACCGGCGCATTTTGTGCAAAACTTACGGATGCAAAAAGCACCATTAAAATAAACGTAAAGTTTCTCATAATCCTAAATTTTAAAGTGAATAAATAAAAATAATGTTTCTCGCAAATACATGTTAAACAGACTTTTAAGTTCTAAGTCTTCAATAAATTTTTAATCGCCATTTTAGGTGTTCTGTCGATGTAAAATAATCCCCAGTGTTTTTCTGGTTCCAGAGGTTCCGTTGAACCTTTCCATGATTCATCGAATGCTTCAAAGAAAAAGGTGAGGATGTTTTCTTTTTGCACCCAGTCCATCAGCATTTCGTAGTAGATTTTCTGATATTCTTCGTTTACGTTCTCAGGGTTGATTCCCCTTCCGTTGGAGTTGGTTGCCCAGCCTGCTTCGGTAATTATTACCGCTTTCCCCGGGAATTTGCCGGCAACCGAATAGTAGTTTTCTTTGGAATAATCCAGCGCTTCGTTAATGTGTTTGTATTCCCACACCGGATAAGTATGTATGGATATAAAATCCACTTCTTCAGCAAGTTTTCCCAACTTGTACAGCCAGGGCACGTAATTTTCGCAAAAAGTAACGGGTTGAACTGCATTTCCTTTTGCCTGTTTTACATATTCAAGAACTTTTTTTTCAGAAACATAGTGGTCGGTCCATTCCACGCAGGCTTCGTTACCCACCGAAAGTGAAAAGATGATGTCGGGGTATTGGTTGGCCCATTCAATTAACCTCGAAATCTTCTTTTGGTTATTCAGGCAGTTTTGCATTAACTGTTCTTCAGAATAGACACCACCACCCCATGGACAATTGAAATTATTCATTTCGGCATTGATGAATGCCCCCTGCATCACTTTAAAATCCAGTTTTTCATTTTTGATTACTTTCAGAACGGTTTCAGCATGCGGGTCGCAATCGTAAAGCCGCAGGTATTTCCAGTGTTTGTGTAACAGCAACAGGTCTTCCTTTACCTCGTCGTAAGACGGACATTTTCCGCCCGGTTGCTGGCCTTGCCGAAACCCTGAATAGCACAACGCTTTCCCCGGAGTAATATGTAGTGCCTTGAATGTGTTCATTTAGAATTTCAGCTTTTCATGTTTGTCCCAGATTCCCCAGTAGGCGCCCACTTCGCCTTCGGCGCCCACTTTCCACGATTCATCGAAAGAGGAGAAATAAAATACTTCAATATTCTCATCAATAGCCCATAGCTGGGTGTTGACAAAATATTTCAGCGCGTTCATGTGTGAAGGAACAGCATTCCCCAACGATTCGCCTCTGCTGGGCCATCCGGTTTCAGTAATAATCACTCGTTTCCCCTTTCCGGCTTCCACCGCCTGCTTATACATTTGCTGCATGTGCGGTAACGAATAGTTGTAATCGGTGCCTTCCCAAAACGGATAGCAATTGCACAAAATCACGTCGCAGAGTTCGCTTATATCGGGATGCTGCACAAATTCGTAGTAAGCATCCACATACCCAACCGAAATTCCTGGAATTTCATTTTTTACGTGCCTGATAACATCCATCAGTTCATTTTTCGGCAAATCATTCCGGTAGAGCACTTCGTTGCCCACAGCGGCAATATCAACAAAACCGTCTTTTGCCAGTTGAATCAGGTTTTCAATTTCCTGCCGGTTTTTTTTCTCGTCGGTTCCCAGCCAGGCGCCCACCAACGTTTTTATTCCCAGTTCTTTGGCAATTTGGGGAATCAGTTCATTTCCCTCGATGCAAGAAAACGAGCGCGCCCAACTGGTGTAGGGTTTTAATTGTTGCATCCGGCGTCTGATTTGTCCCGCCGAAATAATATCGCCGGGCTTCTGCCCGTCTTCGTAAAGGCTAAAGCAAAAACCATGAACACCCCCGTACAATATTTCCAGAAACAGATTTCTGATTTCTTCATCTGATTTCTTATCGAGGGGCTGTTTCCCATACTTTTTCGACTCCTTAAAGCTTAAAAACTGATTTGGTCTGTATGACATAGCATTGAATTATTAAAAATGAATACAATTTTGATTTAATGGATTTGGCATTTTACAGTTCTCCTCTTCTTCTCACCAATTCTTCCTTAATTTCTCTGGCCTTTTTCTCGGTGAGGTCATAACCCCACATCACCCAAATGGCCAGTCCGGCGGTAAACGCAGGTACGATAATATCGGCAAGCCGAAGGTTGGTAATGGTATCGGCAGTCTGCTGTGCGGCAAGCTGGTCGAAACCTACCAGTTTAAGCACCAAACCACCCAACACCAGCGCAAGGCCCTGCCCCAGTTTTACCATCCACCAATAGATGGCTCCAAAGGTTCCCTCTTTACGGGGCATGCCATTGTTTAACTCATCCAGGTCGCACACGTCGGCAGTCATGCTCATCATCAGCGTAAACAACCCGCCAATTCCAAACACCATAAAAGGCAGTGGCATAAACATTAACCACGGGTTTTCGGGATTGAACCCCCACCATTTCAGCGCGTATCCCACCATGGAAATAGCTGTGGCATAAATGAAGGCCTTTCTTTTCCCCCATTTGTTTGCCATCCAGGTAATTACAGGGATAATTAAAAAGGCAGTAAACAAGGCGCTAACGGTTGAGAACCAGGCGGGCCAGGTTCCGGCAGCGCCGTAATCGCCTTTGAACATGTAGAAAACTATAATGAAGTAACTGAACGAAGCTACCATTTGAAAGCCGTTGAAAACCAAAAACGTGGCGCCGCAAAGTCTTACAAACGAAACGTTTTTAAAAATCAGCACCATGTTGTGGAGCAAACTTTTCAGGCTTTTAAAAATATTTCTAATGGTGAGTTCGTCCCGGTTGGTCAGGTTGGCCTGGTCAATTTCTTTGCAAAACAGGGCAGGCAACATACCCAGAATCATACAAATTCCGCCAACAATGATGGCCAGTCTGCGAACACCAATGGCCTGTGTTTCAAATAAGTTAGGGTTGGCAATGAGCACCCAGAACCAGGGCACTATCATCCAGGCTACCTGACCGAGGGTTTGCGAAAATCCCATCAGTCGGGTACGCTCATTGTAGTCCGAAGTCATTTCGTAACCCAATCCGATTAGCGGAGTGGAAAACATGGTATTTCCAAGCAGATATACCATGGAAAGAATCAGAAAATACCAAAAGTTGTACATCTGAGAATTGTCGGGATTGAGTTGCCACAATACGGCAAACAAAACACCGCTGAGAATGGCGCCCACAAAAATATAAGGCTTTCGGCGGCCAAACCTCGACTTTGTGTTGTCCGTGATGTACCCCATAATGGGGTCGGTTATGGCGTCGAAAAACCGGGGCAAACCTCCAAGCAATCCTGCCAGAAAGGGGTCCATTCCAAAAGCAGTAAGTAAAAAGAAGGCAAAAACCCCCAGCGCACCGGGCAACAGGTTGTTGACCAAATGGCCGGCTCCAAAGGCTGCTTTTTGTCCGAAGGGGACCCTGTCTTTTAGCGGTGTTACATACTTTGACATAATTTATTGATTTTTAGTTTTAAATTGAATTTCCAAGTTTTAAGGTTCTTTTATCAGAATGGTTTGAATGGCTTTTCCGTTGATGGTGAATTCAACCGATTTTTCGTTTAATGAAAGGTGAATGCCTTTTGTTTCCTCCTCAGGATTGAAGACGATTACGGCGATGCTTCCATCGGGATTGCGGGCAGCTGTTACCATCAGATTTTCATCGGTATTATCATACCCGATTCGCACAGCGCCGGGCCTGATGTACCGGCTAAAATGAGCCAACGTAAAGTAAAGCGGAGTGAAGTACACTTCATCCTGTTCGGGGTCAACAATTACCGGCGCCACACACCAGTTTTTGGCCCAGTTCGGTCCGCCCTGCCGGTCGAGTACCATGTTCCAGTCCACCCAGCCATCTACCCCGTTGTTCAGGCAACCGATAATATCACGGGCATACCGGAACACCGGAACGTATTTGGGGTGCAGGTGTTTTTGCTCTGCGGGCGCCCAGTCCCAGCCCCAGTCGGTGGCTTCCTTCGACCAGTACCAGGCGTCGTCCTGCCAGCGCGGAACCTGCGCATCAATGCAGGCTTCCGTGTTGATGAGGTGCTTGCCAGGCGCTTTATTTACAGCATATTGCAATGCTTCCGGAAAATATTCAACAGTGCTGGCGTACCAGTGCACGGCCGTTCCATCGAAATAATCCTTTGCCTCTTCGTCGCCAAACATCACATCCACCCAAATTTTCAACTGCTCATCACGGTTTTGGTCAAAACCGAGGATTTTTACATCCTGACTGTTTTCGTTTAGTGTAGGCCACAGATGGTTTTTTACAAATTCCGTCATTTCCTCCGGGGTGAAATGCATGCTTTCCCAGTTGCTGTCGTTTCCAAGCGGCTCGTTTTCCACCGTAAATCCCCAAATTTCAATGCCTTCAGCACGATAGGCGTCAATGTATTTCGAGAAAAACAAGGCCCACGTATCGTAATATACCGGCAACAGTTTTCCGCCGCGCCAGTCGTTGTTGTCTTTCATCCACGGTGGGGCAGTCCAGGGCGACGAGATGAGTTTAAATCCATCTTTTGAAACGGCCATTGCATCTTTAATCATGGGAATGATGTCGTCCAAATCTTCTTCAATGGAAAAATGTTCCAGTTCCACATCCCCTTCCAAGGGAGCATACGAATAATTTCCCAATGAGAAATCGCTGGAATTCATGTGTGTACGGGTTAATGAATACCTGGCGCCTGTTTCGCCAAAATAGGCTTCCAGAATTTTGTCGCGGTTTTCCTTGCTTACCTGATTGAGCAGATAAGCCGATGCTTCGGTAAATGAACCGCCAAAACCTGTGATGGTCTGGAATTCTTCACCGGGTAGGATGGAAATTTTCACGCTGGTATCTGCCGCCGGAAATTCAGTTAATTGAGTGAGCTGATTTCCGTTTGCTGAAGTTTCAAAAACTTCCACTTCAAGTTTATTTGAATTCATACAACTACTCATTAGGAATAAAGTGAGAAAAACAGGTATCAGTTTTGGTAAAAGTGATTTCATTTTATTGGTTTTACTAACTCGCATCGCTCTCATTTTAATCTGTTTTATTCTTGTTCTTCTCTTCTTTGTTCCAGTTCTTTTTCCATCTGAACACATGTTTTATGGTCGATGGCATAATACCAGAGTAAAATGGCGCACGACATATAAAGCACCCCCGGAAATACGGATATCATCAGCTTAATGCCGTTGATGGAGGTGGCTGTTTGCTCCACATTGGGAACAAACCGGAACAGGGCGAGCATCCAGCCTGCCAATGCCCCACCGATTCCCCAACCGGCCTTTTGCGCGAAAGTGGCTGCCGAAAACACCAGACCGGTGGCACGACGGTTGAATTTCCATTCGGAGTAGTCGGCCGTATCGGCAAGCATGGTCCAAAGCAGCGGAACAGCGGGTGCGTAGGTAAATTTGGCCAGAATGTTCAGGATGTAAACGGAATAGATGTTTTCATTTCCCGGAAGATATAACAGGATGAAAAACAGTCCCGAAAGCAGGGAACTTGCCATATATACATTCCGTTTTCCGAACCGTTCCGACAGTGGTTTCGAGAAAGGAATGCCCACTATTAATGCCACCGTGCCAATCACATTAAACAGTTGCACATTCTGCTCATTCCCAATATAATACTTAAAATAGTAAGCGATGGAAAGGTTTTGCAGTGCAAACATCACAAACGAAACAATTCCCACAAAAAACAGGATAACCCAGGGACGGTTATTGAAGAGATTTTTAAGGTCCTGTTTTAAATTATGTTTTTGCCCAACCGGAGGGAGTACACGCTCCCTGGTTGTTTTAAAGGTAATCATAAACAGCACAAAACTTATGGCCGCAAAAAGCATCAGCGTGTATTGATACCCTTTGGAGTTGTCGCCTTTGCCAAAATAACTGGCCAGATAAAGCGCGGTTCCGGTAACAATAAACTGCCCAATAAAAGCAAAAATAAACCGGTAGGAATTTAACCCGGCCCTTTCGTACGAGTTGGAAGTCATTACTGCGCCCAGTGAAGAATAGGGAAGGTTAATGGCGGTAAAAACCGTCATCAGCAGCAGATAGGTAACCCCGGCGTAAATCACTTTTCCGGTGTCGCCGATATCGGGTGTTGAAAAAGTGAGCACCGCTAAAATGCTGTATGGAAGCGCCATCCACAGCAAATAAGGACGAAATTTTCCCCAGCGGGTGTTGGTACGGTCGGCAATAATGCCCATCAGCGGGTCGCTGAACATATCCCAGAAACGGGCAATCAGCATAATCGTTCCGGCAGCAGCCGCCGATATTCCAAACGTGTCGGTGTAAAAAATCAAAATCCAGAAACCGACCATGTCCCATACAAAGTGCGAAGCGGTATCGCCTAGGCCATACCCGATTTTTTCCTTTACCGATAATTTTCCAGTGTTATCGCTCATTTTTTATTTGTTTTTTGCTATTGATACTTCCAATTTTTCAATGGCTCCGGTTCTGCGGAATATCTCACTACTGATTTCCCGACCTAGGGTTTTGCCTGCAATTTCCTCCTTGTTTCCATCGGCGTAATACACAGTAATCCTGTATGTATCGGAAAGTGAACAGATAACGGGGGTTTGGCAGCAGGTAAACGCCAGTTGCCCGGCTGAAAGTTTTATATCTTTAATGTCTCCCCGGCAATTCCGGTATTCAAAAGTTTGTTCTTCATTAAGGAATTCATGTTTTCTCAGCAGCACGGGATTAAAACACAGTTTTCCTTCTTTCACAAAAACTCCCAGTTCGGCAAACCTGACCAGAATATCTTCCTTCACCTGGCCGGTCATGCCGGGTTGCTGGGCGCCCCGGTGCATGGGCGTATGCGAATACGGGTCGGTGGGAAATGCGCCATACAATTCAGGCGATTTATGCACCCCGATTCCTGCTTCAATCTCGTAATAGTGGTCGAGCAAACGGCCGATAACTTTCTCGTCTGCGCCTTCTTCAATGGCTTTCAGACAACATTCCTGCACCGCCAGATGCAGTTTCGAAACCATGTGCCAGTAAATGGAGCCCAGCCCTTCGTAAGAATAAAAAGTGCCCGACCTGCCTGTAAATGCCTTGTGATTAAACACTTCCTCGAAAAGTTGCAGAACCATCTGTCGTTCTTTTTCAACGAGTTCACGGTAAGCGCTTCCTGATAGTTTATTCAGAGCGTTCTCCAAATCTGCAGCATTTTTGAAATCCCCGTTGAAATGCAAACCTCCCTGAATGTCCTGGTCAATAATCGCCTTGTTTCCATCAGTAACCAGTTTTTTAATCAATTCTGATTTTTGAGCGCTATCGGGCGGAATGTTGTTTCTCTCCAGAAACCCGGGCAATTTTTTGTTGGGATAGAGAATGTAACTGTATTGGTCGGGCCGGAAAAGTGCGCTGTTTTTGAGCGCATCCAGAACTTCGAGCGTCTGTTCCGAAATTAAATAGCCCGAACTTAAAACGGCCACCTGCCCTTCGAGCATTTCCGAAAGGTGCGAAACAGAAACGCCGTCTTCAGTTGCGGTCATCAGATTATAGGCATGGTACAATTTGTCCGGTCTCTGGTTGGCGCGGATGGAGTGTTCGGTAAAATCGAGACAGACACCGGTGAAAAATTTCAGTTCGGTTAGTGTAATTTCTTCTTTTGTGCCCTCAAATCCGTTTTGGTAAATGTGCTGCCGGTAATCCGAAGCGGCCTGTCCGAGGTGGTTGAGAATATTTTTTTTGTTTGAATCGTTTATCTTTTCTGTTAGTAATGAACTGAATTCTGTGAGTGTATTTTGAACGGACTGGTAAAAAACGTTCAATTCAGCTGAAATCGTCACGTTTTCCGTTTCGCACATTTCCAGCACACTGCGGAAAAATTTCAAAAACCTGTGCAGATAATAAAGCGTAACCATGGAAACCCCGTTTCCTACCAGCGCGTTGTTGGCGTCGTTCCATTCCGGGCGCTGTGTGTTCATCCAGATGCCGCCTTCGGGAATAAAATTGGACAGTTTGGCCAGCAAAGTTGCCAGTACTTTTTCAATGAAATTCACACGATAGATTTCCTGGTTCCCGTCGGTGAGCAATGCGCCGTCGGCCCCAATGGAATCGCGCTGATTTCTGATGGCGCCATCCCACGCATGGTCAAATTCAATGGTATCTTTCGGGGTTTTCAGAATTTGGTTGTAAGGCTTTATTCTGTATGGAACAGCAGCATAAACAAACCACTCTTTGTCGAAAAACGACTGCAATTTGCCGGGGTAATACTTTTCTATGATTTCGAAAAACTTTTGCAAATAAATAATCTGGTGGTCGCCCCAGTACCCAATGTACGACCACGGATTGTCGGGCTCAATGGTTTCCCAGTCGAAGCCGTCTTTGGTAACGCGGTACGGATTGTAGCCGTCGAACGTGGAAGCATTCAGGAACTTGAAAATCATTCCGGTGATAAATTCAGGAAAGGAGTGGGCCAACGCCTCCCAGTTTTGGAAAATGTCGCGCCAGTTGCCTTCGTAATCCAGAATTTCAGAACCATCGGTTTCATTTTGAATATTGATGGTGAAATAGTTCCACGGGCGGCTGGGGTCGCCGTGCCTGCGGCTGAACTTCAAAGGGAGGTATTCTGCCGAGAGCCTTATCAAATCAACATCTTCACACTTCTGCAAGAGGGTTTTTAATTCCGAAAGGCTGAAAACGTTTTGAAGCTTCTCTGTGAAATCCCGGTTTTTTGCCAGCACTTTTTGGTTGGCTTTGGCCAGGTAATCCACAAAATCTTCTTTTTTAATATGATAATTGTCGTCGAAAATTCCGCCGCGCATGATGTTGAACAGTACATTGGAAAAATGGCGGGAATCGCTCAGTTTGTCGGCAGTGAATTGCAGCCCGTCGGCACTTGCCACCAGTTGAATCAGTTTTTCAGTTCCCGCATCAATGTCGGCCTGAATTTGTGCTTCAAGGTCAGCTTTTTCTTTTATTTTTTTGCAAAGGCTGATGATTTGTGCATGATTCTGATTGACGTTGGCAATGATTTTCCAGTTTTTTTCAGACCCGGCAGGCAATGTAATTTCGGAACTTAAAAAATAAGCTCCTTTTTCCCCTTTAATGTCTGCTTCTTCAGTAATTTCCCTGTTTTTCCTGAAGTTATCGAGTTGCAGCGACGAAAGCAGGTATTTTAGTTTTTCCAGACCCAACGACCAGGCTATGTTGGCTTTCAACGCTTCGCTGGGTTCGGCTTTGTCAACAATAATGGCGCTGAGGGCATAAATTCCCAACCCCGATTCCGGTTCCAGTTCGCTTCTTTTGTAAGCATCTACCAGGTTGCTGGTGGAACGCTGCAAGTCGCTGGGCACACCAAAAGGCATAATGTTCTGGATTCCGTCCAGCAGTGTAATTTCGTAATCGTTACCGGAAGTGTTTTTCAACCAGGCTTTTCTGACAAAACCAAAAATCTTCGATGAGTTCCACTGGTAGCTGAAAGTCAGACCTAAATCGTTGTTGATTTCCTCGAAAATGATTTTATTGCCGTACGTGCTTTTATAGAGGTTCCGGCTGATGTTAAATTTTCCGGTGAAACGCTCAGAAAAAGGTTCCCAAATGTGAGTTTGGTTCTCTGTCAGGACTCGAAAAATTGTTTTACTTCCTGTAATATCAGCCGATTCGGTTATTTTATCGTCGGTGTAATAAGGGAACAAGGCATATTCAGGGTTTTTACGACCAGCAGAAAGTCCGCCGTTACTTGAAATAAACATCCAGTGATTTGCATCGCTTACTATGCTCATAAAAAAAGGCCGCAAAACATCGTGATTTAAAATTTTGAAGTAGTTTTCATTTTCATGATTTACCACTTCCATTTCAACTTTTTTTGCGATTGTGTTTGTTTTTTCGTCTGAATATGCCTTGTTCATTGTTTTGGAAAAAATGATTTAAACTGATTTTTTTCTTTTAATTTGCTTCCTGATAAACCCTTACATAATCGATAATCATTTTTTGCGGGAAAGGAGTCTGTGCTGTGGGAAAACCCACGTAATTGCCACCCACTGCTACATTTAGCAAAATGAAGAACGGCTGGTCGTACACCCATTCTCCGGGTGCATCGCCGCGTTCGATGCGCTGATACAGATAATCATCCACAAAAAAGTCAATCTTATCCTCATCCCATTCCACGGCAAAAAGGTGAAAATCAACATCAAACCGGTTGTTGTCAAGGGCATAACTTTTCGTAATGGGATTTCCACCCGAATATCCCGGGCCGTGAATGGTGCCATGAATGATGTTCGGCTCCTGTCCCCTAAGCTCCATAATATCAATTTCGCCACATTGTGGCCAGCCAACGGTTTCAATGTTTTCACCCAGCATCCAGAATGCGGGCCACAAACCCGGTCCGTAAGGCGTTTTCATGCGGGCTTCGAAACGGCCATACTTTTGTGCAAACAAACCCTGCGTTTTGATGCGAGCCGAAGTAAAGCGGTTGCCACTCTGAATGGCGGTAATCACCAGGTTCCCGTCGCCATCGAGCGAAACATTTTCGGGGCTGTTGGTGTAACTTTGCAATTCGGCATTACCCCAGCCGCCGTCGCCGGTACCAATGTCGAACGTCCATTTTGCGGCATCGGGCAACTGCCCGGCAGGGCCGTCAAAATCGTCGCTCCAGGTAATTTGCCAGTTACGCTCTTCCAGTTTTTGAACGTCGTCGCGTTCGCACCCCCAGAAAAAAGTCATCGATACGATGATAATGAGCGGAATGCGTACTTTTTTGAATTTATCTTTCGTATTCATTTTTATACTGTTTTAATTTTTTCTGAAGTAAATGTTGTCCATGTAGATGTCGCCATTCCCATCGAATTTGAGTTGAATGATATCGCTTAAATCCACCGGAGAAAAGGATGACAAAGGAATGTCGATGCTGGTCCATCCGGCGGTCGGAACCGTTAACGAATAACCTTTTTCAACCGGTCCGGGGCTAATCAGAAAAACATTCAGCGCGGTTGAATTGGCCGTCCAGAAATCGAGGTGCAAAAATTGCATTCCCGAAACATTCTGACTGCTGCCCAATTCTATTCCCTGGTAATTAAGACCGGCCATTTTCAGGGTGTTGTTTCCCTGAATTTGCATGATGGAAGTAGCCGTTCCCTGTCCCCAGTCCGGATTCACATTTGTTCCTGCAATTTGGGTAAAGGCATCGCTGAACACACTGATTACATTGGCTGCACTGTGTATGGGTGCAGGTGCGGCGGTTGCCGGAACTGAAGGCGTGGTTGCTTCATTGTAGAAATAAATGTTGTCGGCGTAAAAGTTTGCAATGTTGTTGTTTGCATCCACAAAAATGATTTGGGCAAGATTTGTTCTTGCGCTCAAACCGCTTAATTCCGAAAAGGGAATATCCAGACTAACCCATTGCTGCGACTGCGCCGGTGTAATGGTCTTTGTGACCGTTCCGCTCACCTCAGCTCCAAAATCCACTACTTCAATGCTTAAACGTGCGTTGGTTGTTAAAACATTCGGAATAAAAATATCGATATGTAAATGGGTCATGGAAGAAGCATTGATGGTTGGGGAGCTGAATTCGATTCCCACAAAATTAAAATCGGTGTAATGCAGCACATGGTCTCCGGATACTTCAAAATCGGCCGAGCCCGTAGTTTGATAGGGCTGCCAGTATCCGTTGTAATAATTTACGGGAACATTGGGGTAAGCATTACTGAAAATAGAAATGACATTCTCTGCCGGTTGTGTGGGGTATGGTGCATGTTGATATTCACCCTGCGATTGAACCGTCAACGAGCCGCCAACTGTTTCACCTCCAACTGATGCGGTAATTGTGGCATCGCCCGGACCGCCGGTAACCATAACATTTCCGGTTGCGTTAACCGAGGCAATGGACGGGTTGGAAGATTCAAATTCAAAATAGGCAGGTGCAATATTTATTTCCTGGTTAACACCCGTTGGCATATTAAAAATTGATGTCAATCCCCCGATTGTTTTGGAAACGCCGATAAATGCTGTTTCCACCTGATTTTGGCCACTCAGGATTCCAAACTGAGGATGAGCAATGGTTCCCAGCTTTTCAAACTTTAATTCATCAATCCAGAATGAATAACCTTTGCCATCAACAGGCCCAACAGAATAGAAAAACATTCCACGCTCGGCAGATAATTTTGACGGGTCGGGAATGGGGATGATGTATTTTTTCCAGCTTGTACTCACACTCAACCCCGAAATAGTTACCTGGTATTTCGAGGCTCCGAGGTCGTTTCCGAACCCAACCAGGTCGAGAACGGCAGATTGGGATGCTTTTGCCCAAAAAGTTAACGCATTATATCCGGAAAGGTCTCTGCTCGCATCAGTGAAAAAAACACCTCCGGCATAAGCTCCTTCAGGGTCTCCGGCGTTAGGTACATCAAATCGCATGGAAGCTTTTGAATTGTTCCAGGTTTCTCTGGTGTCCACATCGAAAGCGGTAGGCAGCGAGCCTCCAAAAGCTGCATAATTCAATCCTGCACTGAAGCCATCAATAAACACTTCCGGATTATCGGGAAATGTGGCAGGTTGCAACTCGTCGAGTTCGCGCTCGCACCCCATCAACAGCATCAGCACGATACCGGCAGGGATATATTTTTTTAGTTTGATAAGAATATTTGTATCCATTTTATTGAGTTTTTTTATTTACCAATGTTTATGCGCACATAAGTTCTGATTTCCCATTCATTGCCGTTATCGAATCCGATTGCATCGGGGTCGGGCACCATTTTCCTGCCTTCACCGAGCTTCTGAATTGGCGAGTAGCGCGGAGAATATTTATCGAGGGTGCGGTATGTTGCCCTGATGCCAATGTTGGTATCCGGCAGGTCGAACCAGTCGGGTTTGCGCAGTGAAGTTGAAATATCGGCCATCAGCTGAAGCGGGAAAGTGAGGTTGTAATCCCTGTGATAGTCGTAAGGTCCCCAGTCGTTTATCCGGGCAAAAGAGATGAGCTTCAGCTCTTTGTAAATCATGCGCAAATCCATTCCATAGCGCCGGATGAGCCGGTCGTCGCTGCCGTTAGCCTGCGCATCGCCGGCATACAAACTGGCAATAAAACCAAAATCATGGTTCAATTTTGAAATAATTTTGGAGTGAACTTCCCATAAATCCTGCGCAGGTACCGCGCCCGGGAATGCGAAAATGGTACGGCCATCGGGCAAAATTCCCACGGCAGCATCCTGCGTGGTGGGCAGGTGCCGGTAAACAAATCCTAAGTTAAAGGCAAATTCAGCGTCTTCCGAGCGGTCGCTGTCCCAGTTGTACATCCATGTACCGGGTGTGGGGTCGAACGTGAAAAGAATTTCACCTGCCACCTGTTCCCTGTTTCCGCGAACCACAAACGGGTCGTCGAGAATGTTACGCGGTTTTCCGGGAGCAGGAACACCAACAGGGATAGGGCCTTCAATGGGTTTCTGCCACAAAAAATTCGGGGCAATCTGCAAGTCGCCTATCAAATAGGTAAATCCTGTCAGAAAATTATACTGGTTACCGCTGCCGCTGTCTTTCAGTTTCCATCCGGTGAATGTGAGCGTTTGCTCGGCGCCGCCATTTGCCACAAGACCCATGGCTGCCGATTGTGCATACCAGTTGAACCGGCCTCCTGTGTAGGTCAGTTTTATTTTTCCTCCGAAATTGTCCTGCGATTTTATTTCATCCTTATAAACGGTGTAATTTCCTTCTTCACCCCGAACCACCTGAAACTCTCTGCCTTGCAATGGCTGTCCGGCCCATATACCGCCCAAATCGACCCCGAACTTTCCAAATTTTCGGTCCAAATGCAAAGTGAGCCGCCGGGTTTTGGGTTGCGGAATGGCGAACGAACTTTCAGTCAGTCCGAGCTGGGCAAGGTCTTCATGAAAAATTCCGGTGAAGTTGACCTTTGCAAACGTGTTACTGTATTTCAGCAACAATGCCGGGTTGGCTCCCCACCAAAGCTGCGGGCCAAAAGCCAGTTTAAAATCGCTCAAAAACCGCTTCCCTTCCATTTCAAAACCTGAAGGCGCCATACCATTATAAATGTCGATGTTGGGACCGTAATTGGCCTCGGGATATAGCCCGAAAAAGTCGCCTTCGTAACCCCAGTGGTAATGTCCGGTACGGTAAAAACCATTCAGGTTAAACATTCTGTGGTTCCATTCATAGCTTGCCCTGTATACCTGAACCCTGTTTACCGATTCAATATTCAGGTTGCCGTCGTCGCTGGTTACTTCAACCGGCCGTCCCCTGTTTTCATAAAAAATCTGGTCTATCGGATTTTGGGCCACGCTTCCCAGCACATTCACTTCGGCATTGGCCCTGAAATTGGCGGCAGGATTGGCTTCGAAACCAAAATAAAACGACTGCATCTGGTCAAAACCCAGTTGGTTGGGGAAAGTGGTACTGCCCGGTTCGGCTTCATCGGGTGTGGAAATTAAACTTCCACCTGTATTGAATGTGCTGAATTGCGCACTGAACCTGCTCAGACTGATTTTTTTCAGTTTTTCGCCTTCCAGTGCGGCTTTATCGCCACGGGCCTTCATCAGTGATTCCACCACCAGAATGTTGCTGAAATGCTGCTGAATGGTTTGCAAGTTTGTTCCGTTGGCAAAGGGCTTCAGTTGATGAGCTTCTTTCAAAGCGTAGTAGGCCGCACGTGGGAACAACTGGTAAAATCCATGGGCATCGGTGGGACCTTTGGCGCAAATTCCGAACCACTCTTCGTTCATATTGTTTTCTCCCGGAATGTGGTCAAAAGCGTATCCTCCGTTCTCCCACGAAGCGTTGGCATCGTGAACGTCCAGGTTTCTGGTTTGGCCGAATTTCCACCAACCGTCACTAAACTGAAAAGTAAAACCGCCCAGCGAATTGCCTGCTTTCCCAATGCCTGCAGCATTTTCGTAAATTTCTTTCCAGTTGGCTACATCATACATAGCCTGCTCCTTCTGAGCCTCCTCCATGGTAATGGCGTTAAAGGCATCCGAACCAAATTCAGTCAGTAAAACAGGTTTCCCGTATTCATTTTTTACCCGCGTAAAAAGATCACCAAACGACATCCCCCGGTAAACATTTATACCAAAAATATCAACGTCCTTACATTCCTCGGCAATAATATCCAGAAACAGTAAATCACCGTTACAGATGGATACCGGGTGGCCCGGGTCAATGGTTTTCATCTCAATAGCTGCCTCATTAAAAAGCTTGTACATGTGCCGTGCCCGTTGGGTGGATTCCCGGTCTTCAACCGGTATATCTTCGGTTTCGGCGCCACCCCAAAAAAGACCGTAGTTGTTTTCGTTACCCAGCAGGTACAACAAAAGCCCTGGCGTATTTTTATATTCTTCCGCCAGCTCTGTTACTTCCCTCAGAAGAAGCTCTTTGGTGCGGGGGTCGGAATACTCCGTATTGGCTACCCAGGCTCCGTCGAGCGTTAGTCCGTAGCGCCCGAATGAGTGATTGAGCATGGTGTAAATGCCATACGTTTCATAGATATAGGTTATCCATTTGGGCTGGATACCTGTATAAACACGAATGGCATTTACATTCATGTTTTTCAGCAGCGACATTTCGTCGTCAAGCGCTTTTTTAATAAAATCGTCGGGTTGATTCCATAAACTGTATGAAAAATTGGTGCCAATGGGGAAATAATCCCAGTTCATGCCATTCACCATAAACGGAACTCCATCTACCTGAAGCCTCCATCCGTCTTCCTTTTCCACTACCGCCACCCTTTCGGTCTGCGCAAACAGGGAAACAGAAAAGCACAGAAAAATTTGAAGTAAAAGAAATTGTTTCATTTGATATATGTTTTGAATTGATTTAATTAAAGTGCCAGCCACTGAATGTCTAAATATAGTGAAGCCAGAAGCGAAAACCTACTATACAACAGCTATACAACAGCCAATTAATCAATGTATTACAAACAATAAGGTCAAATAAAAAACTATTGTTCAGCCTTTTATAATGAGAGTGGTCCGCTGTAATAAATGGGGTGATTTTGCCTGTGTATATAATTTGTATATATGTATTGTAATAAATAAAAAATCAAGATATTATGAAACAAACAAGGCGTTGTTTATCAAAAATTGCAAAAAAAGAGGCTGCCCTTTTGAGACAGCCTCTTCATTTAAAATCAAGTCTTAATGACTTTTATTTTCCTGAACGGTCATACTTGCAGCAGCCAGGAAGTTTGTCGTAAACTTCGTTTTTGGCTTTGTGGTTCGGCATGTCGTGACCGGCATTTGCAATAGGATTAAGTTGAGTCATTGCTGCTTTTGTCAGGTTTTATTTCAAAACTGTAATTGATATCGGCAGTCTTTTCCAGAATCCGCGAAACCGAACAATATTTTTCCATAGATAACTCAACCGCCTTTTGAGCTTTTGAATAATCTACATTTCCAATCAGGATAAAATGAACGTCTATTTTTGTAAAAAGTGACGGGTTTTTGTCTTTTTCACGTTCGGCTTTTAATTCAACTTTTATATCCTTCAAATCCTGACGTTGTTTTTTGAGAATACTGATAATATCGATTGTGCTGCACCCGCCCAGAGCGGAAACCAATAATTGCATGGGGCGCATTCCGTTGTTGCCACCTCCAATTTCAGGAGCGGCATCCAAAAGCACGCTCTTCCCGTTTTCATTTGCTGCCTTTAAATTATAAGCATCATCAATTCTTGATATTGTTATCTTCATGGTTAATATTTTTGCAGAGTATTATCGACATCATCAGCCCAGGCATATATTCCTCCTTCTAAATTGTAAAGGTTTTCGGTATTTCGTTTTTTTGCAATGAGGCTAATGGCTTCCGAACTCCTTCGACCTGTGCGGCAATAAAGAATCGTTTTCCGAACCTGCGGAATATTTTTCAGGTTATTTTCAATCGAATCAAAAGGGATTAACTGCCCGCCAATATCGGCTATTTCCTTTTCCCACATCTCGCGCACATCAATCAGGCAAATGTCTGTCCCTTTATCCAACATTCTTTTTAATTCAGGTGCCGTAACCTCTTTAACTTTGAATTGCTGCTGAAGATTATCGTCGAGACTTTTGTAGTAATTTACCGCAGCATCGGCATAAGAAATTACTTTATCTTTTTGTTTTAAAAGCCTGGCGAAATTTCCATCATTTACCAGGTTAAGCATTTGGAGGTAGTCTTCCGAAATAATTTTTTGTTCGATAATTTTTTCCCGGACGGTATTAATTAATTTTCGTTCATCTGTTATTTTTTCCTGAAGAATGAGGCACAACAGTTTCGAAGCAGCCAACACTATCTCGTTTAACAAAACGGTCTGTTCCTCAATTTCCTGCTGCCCTGAAAACGATTCCCTGCATTTTTCAATAACTTTAATCTCGGTTTCAATCATATCGAGCAAACCGGCTGAACACTCACCGCCTCCACGCGCTTCAAGCGTAAATAAATCGTTATTTCCCCAATCGATGTAATATTTTTTGTCTTCTTCAAACGACGGGATTTTGCTGAATTTATCAAACAAAATACCAATGTCCTTCTTCCCTGTCTCTACAAATTCGCGGAAAGTTTTACCGTGAGATTTTTGATGATAAAGAAATAAAATGTCGTTTGCAAATTCCGGCAAATCTTTGGCAGCAATTTCACCCAGTTTTACGGGAAGAGAAGAATTGTTTTCTCCGATGACGGCTCCGGCAAAAACATTGTAGGAAGGATAAATTCTGCCGTTGCGGCTTACTTTGCCGGCAAATCCCAGATCGGCCACCAGATGCTGGCCGCACGAATTCGGGCAGCCACTTATATTTACAGTAGTATCATTCAGGTCGTTTAACCAGTCATTTTCAAATAATTTATCGTGAATGGCCTGCAAACCACCTTTGGAAAAGCAGATGCCCAACTGGCAGGTGTCGGCACCTGTGCAGGAAACCAGGTTACCCAGCAAACGCGGTTTATTGATTTCCAATCCTGATTTTAGAAGAGTACTGTAAAGTGCCCCGAGATAATTTTTGGGAATATTTCTGAGATGAATATTTTGCCGCCGGGAAAAGCGAATGGTATCGTTGCCAAAATTCCCGGCAAAATCAGCCACGATTTCAGCCTGTTTATTGGTTAGGTTACCGTGCATAACCGGAATTTCCACAGTAAAAAATCCTTTTTGTTTTTGGGGAGTTACATAGTTTTTTTTCCAATCTTCCATATCATTTCGGTCAACAGTTTTTAACCGAATATTTTGAGGAGGTTTATTCTGATACGACAATTCATTTACCTTGCTGAACTCTTTGTTTTTGTACTGAGTGTAAATATCTTCGAACAGTTCGAAAACCTTATCTTTGCCAAATTTGTAGAAAAGATAGCGTAAACGGGCTTTGTGCCTGTTTTTCCGGTTGCCATGCAGGTGAAACATTTCAACTGCTGCAAGGGCAACGCCAAATATTTTTCCGGCAGGAATAAAATCGAATAAAACCTCGCCTACCATGGGTTTTACGGAAGGCGATCCTCCGAGAAAAACTTTAAAACCTTTTTGCCCGTTTTTAATTTTTGCAATAAAACCCAGGTCACTGTAGGTAGCGAGGGCAGTATCCTTTTCTGAACCTGAAAAAGCAATTTTAAACTTACGGGGGAGGGTAAAAGATTTATCGTACCTGATTAAAAAATCCGTAAGCGCAATGTTGTATGGTGTGACATCAAAAATTTCCTCAGGAGAAATACCGGACTCAACCGAAGCTGTTATATTCCGGACTGTGTTGCCGCCGCCGCCTTTGGTTGAAAGGCCTGTTTCGTACAACCGGTCAAGAATATCGGGTGTATCCGAAAGTTTTATGTTATGCAACTGAATTTCCTGGCGTGTAGTAATATGGAGAAATTGGGAACCATAATGATCGGCTATTTTACTCACCGCAAAAAGCTGGATGGGTGAGATGGTACCTCCGGTACAACGGATGCGCACCATAAATGTTCCCTTTTTGCGTTGTTCATAAATTCCGTGGGTGACCCTGAAAATTTTAAACTGCACCGGATCGATATTGCCTACAGAAGCTTCATCTGCTAATTTCCGGTACTCTATTAATTCTTTTTTGTACAATTCTGGTATTCGATACATTTGTCGGTTTTTTTGGTTGTTTATAAACTGTTTTTACTCAAAATTCTGAAAGGTATCTTTCTCCGGAATCCGGAAGGATAACAGTGATTAATTTATTCCGGGTTTCCTGTTTTAGGGCAATTTTAAGCGCGGCACAAACGGCTGCTCCCGAAGAAATTCCGCAGAGAATCCCTTCTTTTTCAGCCAATAATTTTGCGGTATTAAGCGCCTCTTCATCCCCGATGCTTATAATTTCGTCGATAACAGCTTTATTGATAATTTTTGGAATGAAGCCGGGGCCGGTTCCTGGGATTTTATGTTTCCCCGGTTTCCCCCCGGAAAGAACGGGCGAAGAAGCCGGTTCCACCGCAACCGTTTTGATTCCGGGCTTTTTTTGTTTCAGTACCTCGGAAACGCCTGTGATTGTGCCACCCGTTCCGGCACACGCCACAAAAATATCTACTTCGCCATTGGTTTGTTCCCAAATTTCCATCGCAGTAGTTCTCCGGTGGACTTCGGGATTGGCGGGATTTTCGAACTGCATCGGCATAAACGAACCGGGAGTTTCATTTTTAATTTGTTCGGCCCTGGCAATGGCGCCACGCATGCCTTCATTTTCCGGGGTAAGTATTAATTCTGCACCGTATGCTTTAAGAATCTTTCTTCGTTCAACACTCATATTTTCGGGCATGGTGAGAATAAGTTTATACCTTTTCACTGCACAAATAAGCGCCAGGCCAATTCCGGTGTTGCCGCTGGTCGGTTCAACTATTATATTACCCGGATTAAGCTTACCTTCTCTTTCGGTAGTTTCTATCATCGAAAGGGCTGTCCTGTCTTTAACCGAACCGCCCGGATTGAATAATTCAGGTTTGACCAGAATCCTGGCCGAACCGTTGATTATATTATTAAGCCTGACCATCGGTGTTTTTCCGATTGCTTCTGTAATATTGTTGTATATAGTCAATGCTTTTAATTTTTGATTTGTACAAAAAAAAGCCCTTCACAATTTTTTGTGAAGGGCTTTGCCTATTCTCTCTAAATATTTTTTCTATAGTTAAACAAGCATAATAGCACTCTCCACATGTTGAGTCAACATACAGCAACACATACACATCATGTTGTTTATGGAAAGTGACTTACTCATTTATTCTTACGTTTTTTGTTTGTCCTATCAAAACAGTAGGGTGCAAATCTAAATAAAATATTTTATTGATGGTGCTGATTTATCAAGAAAATTGCTTTTACCTGTTAAATAATCAATTGCAGGCATAGTTTTGATCTTCACTGTTTGCCTTTTCAAATGACTCTTTTCCTTCCACGACATTGTAAATGATGGTAATAACAGCTATTTGGTACAATCCCTCAAATTTCACGTGCGGTGAAACAATTTGAAATCCCGGAGAGATAAAACCGAAGGATTGGGTGCCGCCTGTTTCGGGACTGCTCCTGACAAAAGAAAACTCCTGTACCGGCGCAAAAACCAAATCATCAAACTTTTTAAGAAAGAAGTTGCGCGAAATGGCCAGGTTTAGCTGATATTGTTTGTCTTCAGCCTGCTTTTGGGCAGTGCTGTAGCCTACCCATTCAAAGGCATTGTTCAGGTCGAACGATTAGTAACCCACACGGTAAGAGGCATTAACCCCCAGCACCGGGCTGTAAGATTTGGAGATTGAACTGCCCAGTACCGGGAAGCTTGTTCCGGCAAAACCGGCCAGTCCCAACGTGGAGGTCCGGGTATTTCGGCGATACAATTTTACTTTCCCCATTAAAAAAGGGTCCATCCACTGGTTTTCCATGGGCATCATGGTTTCGTTGGTACCCACTGCACGAAACCCGTTTCGCATCATCAGCGTTATGTCGGGGCTAAGGCCGTAAGCAACGACCAAAGGCACCATGTGCATAACCATCTTTTCGCTGCCCAGTTTATTGATAATGTTCCGGTACTGCGTGCGGATTATAATGCGGTCCTGCGCAGGGGTCAACCCGGCATCCACACTAATACCTTCTGCTTTTAAGTTGAGTGAAACCGAAAAAAGCAGAACAACCAACAAAGTGGCCTTGGCAAAGTTATTTTTCATTTTTAGCCGGTTCAATTTTTTTACCCGGTGTGAAATTGGCTTTTTTAATGCGTTTTTCGATTTCCTCATCTGAAACCTTTGCATCAGGTTTCAATTCAATAACCACTTGTTTTTCTTTGAAACTCGCTTTTGCATCGGCCACACCGTCAATTTTTTTCAGTTGTTTCTCCAGTGCCGACTGGCAACCGGGACAATCCATTCCAAAAACTTCGTATGAAACGGAATCCTTTTGTGCGATTGAATCCACCTGAATCCTGACCTCCGGATTCTGGCTGTTGCCGGCAAACAGGGCTGATGTGCCCAAAGCCAGAAACGAGATTATCAATAAAAACCGGAGGTTATATCTCTTTTTAGTCATCTTATTCATTTTAATTTATCCTTTAATGTTACCTGTTACAACAATGGAATCATTTTCAAAGTTCAACTGTAGTCATGGGCAGGTTTTATTTTTGATGGCGATGGTGTTTATGTTCAAAAAAAAGGACTACCGAAACCGGTAATCCTTTTCAACGTGCAAACTAAAAATTAATGCTGATGCCCCTCGTGAGAATGTTCGGCCTTTTCAGCTTTACGGTCGTACTTGCAGCAGCCCGGAAGTTCATTGTACACTTCGTCTTTGGCTTTGTGCATTTCGGTGTCGTGGCCTGCGGCAGCAATGGCCATGTGTACTTTATGTACATCGGTTTTTTCATCGTCGAAAACCACTTCAATCATTTTTGTCTCCTTGTTCCAGTCGGCTTTCGATACGCCATCTACCGCCGTCGCGGCTTTTTCGATGCGTGTTTCACACATTCCGCAGTTTCCTTTCACTTTGAATTTTTCTGTTTTTTCACCGGCAAATACCGTGAATGTTCCCAGAACGAACATTGCAACTAAACTTAAAACTTTTGTTTTCATCTTTTTTAATTTTTAAATGGTTACTATTTATTTCTGTCTGTTTTTCAAATCTATAAAAGAATATACAATTATCATACCTTTTTGTCTTATTTTGACATTTTATAACAGATTACTTTTTATGCTGTTTATTTTCTTTTTAACCGCAGTGCATTGGAGATCACCGAAACCGAGCTGAAACTCATGGCAGCCGCTGCAATCATGGGGCTCAGAAGAATTCCGAAAAACGGGAATAAAATACCGGCAGCAACCGGAACACCCAACGAATTATAAATGAAGGCAAAAAACAGGTTCTGCTTGATATTCCGCATCACTTTGTGGCTCAAATCCCTGGCGCGAACAATTCCATTCAGATCGCCTTTTACAAGCGTGATTGAAGCGCTTTGCATGGCAATGTCGGTTCCGGTGCCCATGGCAATTCCTACGTTGGCCTGCTCCAGTGCCGGCGCGTCGTTTATCCCGTCGCCGGCCATCGCTACTATTTCTCCTTTCTCCTGTAGCTCTTTTACCTTTTTGAATTTATCTTCAGGCAGGCAGTCGGCTTCGTATCCGCCGAGGTGTAATTCTTCTGCCACCGCTTTGGCTGTAAATTTATTGTCGCCGGTAAGCATGTAAACTTTCACGCCCATTTTCTGCAACGCCTTGATTGCTTTGGCCGAAGTTTCTTTAATGGTGTCGGCCACACTCACAATGCCTTCCACTTTGTTGTCCATCAGCAGGTACATCACGGTTTGCCCGGTTAACTGCCACGCTTTCACTTCTTCATTCTGCTTTTCCGAAAGGCTTGCGTCAAAATCTTCCATCAGGCGGTTGTTCCCGAGGCCAATTTGTTTTCCCTCGTACAACCCTTTTACCCCTTTTCCAGTCACCGACTCAAAATTTTCAATACCGGAAATCTCTATTCCCTTTTCTTTTGCCCCGGCTACAATGGCTTCAGCCACAGGGTGTTCGCTGTGTGCATCGACCAGAGCAGCCAAGCGGAGTATTTCGTCATCTGCCAGCTTGCCAAAGGATTTATACGATTTCAGTGCAGGCTTTCCTTCGGTAATAGTTCCTGTTTTATCTATAATAAGGGTATTTACTTTGTTCATTTCTTCGATAGCGCGGGCATCTTTTACCAGTACTCCCGATTGTGCCATCCTTCCGGAACCCACCATTATCGACATCGGTGTTGCCAGTCCCAGCGCGCAGGGACACGCTATGATAAGCACTGCCACGGCATTTACAAAAGCGTAAACATAGGCCGGTTCGGGTCCCCAGGCAGCCCAAACAGCAAAGGTAATCAGCGCAATGCCGATAACAATCTGCACAAAATATTTGGCCACCACATCGGCCAGTTTTTGTATGGGTGCACGAGAACGGCTGGCCTGGTTAACCATTTCGATGATTTGCGCCAACAGCGTATCTGAACCCACTTTTTCTGCTTTCATAACAAAAGAGGTTTTCCCGTTGATGGTTCCCCCGGTCACTTTATCGCCTGTTGATTTATCGGCGGGGATGGGCTCGCCGGTTATCATACTTTCGTCGATGGTTGCTGTTCCTTCTGTTACGGTACCGTCAACCGGTACTTTTTCACCGGGCCTGACCCTGAGCAAATCGCCTGCCTGAACATCCTCCAGCGGTATTTCTTTTTCCTCTCCGTTTTGGATGACCCGTGCAACCGGCGGAACAAGGTTCAGCAGGGCTTTAATGGCCGAATTGGTTTTGCTGTGCGCCCGGAGCTCGAGCACCTGTCCCAGTAGCACCAGTGTTAAAATGACGGCAGCAGCTTCAAAATAAAGGTGTACGTTTCCGTTCGCATCTTTAAACTGATCGGGGAATACGCCCGGTGTAAGCAAGGCAAACACACTGAAAAGGTAAGCCGCTCCAACCCCGATGGAGATGAGCGTCCACATATTGGGCATCCATCGTACTATAGAACTCCACCCCCGTTTGAAGAATTCCCAACTGGAATAAAAAACAACCGGTGTGGCCAGAGCAAACTCAATCCAGCCCCATACTTTTTTTGAAGCTATTTCATCCAATTTCAGGAATGGAAAAAAATGCGACATGGCAATTATAAAAATCGGTACGTTTAAAATCATGGCAATCCAGAATTTTTTAGCCATTTTTTTATATGCTTTTTCTTCCTCGCTGGTTTTTTCCCCTTTTTCAGGAACCAAATCCATACCGCATTTCGGACAACTGCCCGGATGGTCTTGTTTGATTTCAGGATGCATGGGGCAAGTGTAAATGGTTTTTTTGCTACCCGGTACCGGACGGGATTCTTTTTTTTTCAGGTGCATCCCACACACCGGGCAATCGCCGGGCTCATCATACGTTTTGTCGCCCTCGCATTGCATGGGGCAGTAATATTTTCCGCTACTTTTTTTTTCGGTTTTCGCTTCATGATGTTCAGGGTTGTGCACATGATGTTTGTGGTTGTGCACATGATGATGATTTCCTTTCGCATGAGAATGCCGGTGCTCCTCCTTGTTCTGTTCATCCACCGGAACAAGGTGCATGTTGCAAACCGGGCAGTCGCCGGGCTGATCGTATGTTTTGTCGCCCTCGCATTTCATGGGGCAGTAGTACTGTGTATGATCCTGTTTGTTCGCCATGGTTTTTAATTTTTAACTACTTCAAAGATACCACGATCATGTTATTAAACTGTTACACAATTTATTGAATAGTTTATATAATTTTCAGTTTAAAATTAAACCAGATTAAACAGCAAGTATCCCTGTTTCATCGGTTCTTACTTTATACACTTCATCAACTGGGGAAATGATGATTAACCCGTCGCCACGATATCCGGTTCTCCCGTTTTTTCGGATAATATTCACGACCGGTTCCACGTGTTCATCTGCAATCAAAATTTCCACTTTAATCACCCGGTAAGCATCGGCAAAAGGATATTTTGCACTGATATGCTCTTTGTCATGATCGGAATACTTTCCCGTACCTTCACATTCAACAAAGGTCATGCAGCAAAAACCTGCATCGTCAAGTGCATGGTAAACCTCTTCCACTTTTCAGGAAGTTTTACAAAATTTTGCTGTAAATCAATTGTTTAAGAAGAACAACGAAGTCAGTCCGGGCTCAGCCTGCATTTATGCAATACCTCCCGGACATCCTTCATTGATCTGACTATACTACTCGCATTTGTATTTTAAAATCAATAAATTAATGCGAATGCCCTTCATGTGATTCGCTTTTCTTGTCGTCAGTTCTGTCATATTTGCAGCAGCCGTGAAGTTTGTTGTACGCTTCATCGGTTGCTTTGTGCATTTCAGTATCGTAACCCGCTTTTGCAATGGCCATGTGTACTTTATGTACATCGGTTTTTGAATCATCGAATTTTACTTCCATCATTTTCGATTCTTTATTCCAGTCGGCAGTTAATACACCCTCTACCGATTTTGCGGCTTTTTCAATAGTCTTTTCACACATGCCGCAGTTTCCTTTCACTTTGAATTTTTCTGTTTTTTCTCCGGCAAATAACGTGAATGTTCCCAGAACGAACATTGCAACTAAACTTAAAACTTTTGTTTTCATCTTTTTCGAATTTTTTGATTAATTAAAATTTTCCTGTTTTAATGGTTATGTCCGCCCGCTGCCGGTGTACTTTGATTGTCAACAGTTTTAAAAATCCTCTGTCCTTTGCGGTAGGTTTGTTTGACTTCGCCGCACCGTAGCATCATATCGCCAAAATAGGGGTTTAATATCTCATCGGATTCACTCAGCCAGAAAGCGCCTTCATCATCAAATGCCATGGGGCAAAACTGCCGGTAGGTTTTGTCGATTTCCAACCCGAATGATTCTGTGGTTTCCAGCATGGCTTCGGAAAGCGTATTAAAATGTTCACGCTGCTTTTCAATGTCAGCAATTTCTGAAATCATTTTGGAGGCATCCTCCAGATGCTTTTGCAAAGCCATCCAATGGTGGTGGGCATCTCCTTCCAGCAGGCTCATGTCCACTTTTTCGACTGCTCCGGAAACTTTTGTTGCAGCTTTTTGTGCCGTTTCAGCATCATCGTTTACCAGGGCATTCTTCACTTCAAAATAAGCATT
>JAHYIT010000201.1 GCA_019429205.1 Mariniphaga sp.
CAAAAGTGATTTGGGAAATGAATAAGACTATAACGACACCTGATTGTTTAACTAAATATCTCATAATTATTAGATTAAATGCAACTAAACTTTTCTTAATCGTAATGCATTTGAAATAACCGAAACCGAACTGAAGCTCATAGCGGCAGCTGCAATAATCGGGCTGAGCAGAATTCCGAAAAAAGGGAAGAGGATTCCGGCGGCAACCGGAACGCCCAGTGCATTGTAAACAAAAGCAAAGAACAGATTCTGTTTGATGTTTCGCATAACTTTATGGCTCAGCTCGCGTGCACGGACAATGCCGTTCAAATCTCCTTTTACCAGGGTGATTTCAGCGCTCTGCATGGCGATATCGGTGCCGGTTCCCATGGCAATACCCACGTTGGCCTGTTCCAGCCCCGGCGCATCGTTAATGCCATCGCCGGCCATTGCTACTATTTCTCCTTTCTCTTGTAGTTCTTTTACCTTTTTGAATTTATCTTCAGGCAGACAGTCGGCTTCGTATCCATCCAGGTTTAGCTCTTCTGCCACCACTTTGGCTGTAAATTTATTGTCGCCGGTGAGCATGTGTACTTTTATGCCCATTTTTTGCAACTCACGAATGGCTTTTGCCGAACTTTCCTTGATTTTATCTGAAACCGTTACAATGCCTTCTACTTTGTTGTCAATGAGCAGATACATAACCGTTTGGGCTTTCAACTGCCATTCTTTAACAATTTTTTTAATGCCTTCATCCAGGTTTGCCTTAAATTCATCTACCAGTTTCTCGTTTCCCAAAGCAATCTTTTTCCCTTTATAAATTGCCTTGACCCCTTTACCTGTAACCGATTCAAATTTGTCCATTTTTATCAGTTCCATGTTTTTTTCTTTTGCGCCGGCAACTATGGCATCGGCAAGCGGATGCTCGCTATTGGCGTCGATTGAGGCAGCCAGTTTTAAAATCTCATCATCGGGTATTGAACCAAAGGATTGATAATTTTTTAGGCTGGGTTTCCCTTCGGTTATGGTACCGGTTTTATCTATTATCAAAATATCCACTTTATTCATTTCTTCAATGGCACGGGCATCTTTAACCAGTACTCCAGATTGTGCCATCCGTCCCGATCCAACCATAATCGACATAGGAGTTGCAAGGCCCAATGCACAGGGACACGCTATGATAAGTACGGCAATAGAATTGACAAATGCATACACATAAGCCGGTTCAGGGCCCCAGACTGCCCAAACTGCAAAAGTGATCAGAGCGATACCAATCACGATCTGCACAAAGTATTTAGCTACCGTATCAGCTAGTTTCTGAATGGGCGCGCGTGAACGGCTGGCCGTGTTCACCATTTCAATGATTTGTGCAAGTAAGGTATCACTGCCCACTTTTTCGGCTTTCATTTCAAAGGCTGTTTTCCCGTTGATGGTTCCACCTGTTACTTTATCGCCTTCCGATTTTTCAACCGGAATGGGCTCACCGGTAATCATACTTTCGTCAATCACCGCCTCGCCTTTATAAATACTGCCGTCAACAGGAATTTTCTCACCGGGCTTCACTTTTAAAATATCACCAACATTCACATCCTCCAGCGGAATTTCGATTTCTTCGCCGTTGCGAATAACCCTTGCCACCGGTGGCACCAAATTTAGTAGGGCTTTAATGGCAGAATTGGTTTTGCTGTGTGCACGAAGTTCCAGTACCTGCCCCAGTAAAACCAATGTGAGAATTATTGCAGCAGCTTCGAAATAAAGGTGAACGTTTCCGTTCGCATCTTTGAACTCTTCAGGAAAGACACCGGGAATGATTAAAGCAAATACACTGAAAAGATAAGCAGCCCCCACGCCAATGGATATTAGAGTCCACATGTTTGGCCTCCAGCGAACAATAGAACTCCAGCCACGCTTAAAAAAGTCCCAGCAGGAATAAAAAACAACCGGTGTGGCCAGAGCAAACTCAATCCAGCCCCATACTTTTTTCGAAGCTATTTCTTCCAACTTCAGGAATGGGAAAAAATGCGACATGGCAATTATAAAAATCGGAACGCTTAAAATCACCGCAATCCTGAATTTTTTGGCCATTATTTTATAGGCTTTCTCTTCTTCACTGGTTTTTTCTGCTTTTTCAGGAACCAAATCCATCCCGCATTTCGGACAACTGCCCGGATGGTCCTGTTTCACTTCCGGGTGCATGGGGCAGTAATATTTTCCGCCACTCTTCCCTTCGTCTTTCACTTCATGATGTTCATGTTCGTGTTGATGGTCATGGTGATGACTACCTTTCGCCTGCGAATGCCGGTGATCACCCATGTTCTGTTCTTTCACCGGAACAAGGTGCATGTTGCAAACCGGGCAGTTTCCCGGTTCATTGTATATTTTGTCGCCCTCGCATTTCATAGGACACAGATAGGATGCCTTTGAATCCATAATCAATAATGTATATACTTATTTTGTAATTATTTAGCTACCCCTTCTGTTACGAAATTGTATCCATCAAAAGTATGACATAATTCTGAAAACACATTTCGTTTCTGTTTTCTGGCAGTGGAAACAAATCCCTCTATCCTGGCATAGATTTCAGCCCCTTTGAATGACCGGAAGCAGTTTGAGATTTTCTGCTTGACTTTTACTGGCCTGATGTCCCTTTCTGCAAGGTTGTTTGTGAACGGGACTTCTTCGTTAAATGCAAAGGCAAGCACTGCATCTTGTTCTCTGATCAGGCGCTCGACCAGGTTTCTGGCTTTTGTTCTTTTCATCCGCCCCTGTTTTCCGGGGGTTTTTATGGGCGGGGGTTCAGCCTTTAGACCGAATTGGCAGATACGGTTGTACCTTGATATTATTTTTTGCCGTTGCAGTGCCCTTTGCTGAAAGGGCATCTCATACACATGCATTAAAAACGTTTTAAGCGTTTTGGCCCATTTGCTTTGGCCTGTTTCTATCTCGGCTTGCAGTTCCCTGAGTATATGGGCACCACAAAGGGCATGTTTGGTGCCGGTAAATTTGAAATAGCTGCCCCAGCAATCATGGACAAGCCATCCTGTGAAGCTGTTTATGATTGATTTGTCGCTTTGCAGTGCTTGCCCACCTCTTTTGTCATGCACAAAAAGATAGGTGTATAGGTTTGTGGAAGCAGTATGGAGCCACCGCAAAAGGCCTTCAACCCGCAAGCCTGTTTCATCAACATGTACAACATTGTTTTGGGCCACTTTTGATTTGATTATCTGTTCACTTTGACCAAGGTCCTTATAGCACTGCAAGGATGCTGAATAAACCGATGACTCGTTTATGGGGCAAGAGAACAAATCGCCAAACAACAGTTGTACCTTCTTGAAAGGCAGTTTGTATTGTATGTTCAACAACACAGCCAGTGCCTTTACATTATTGCCGTATTGAACTGGGGAATTTACGCCCACGGGGACCAAGCCTTTATGGGACAATCCGCAGTCGGGACAGGTGCCTTTGTATATCTGGTACTCGGTGACTTCAAGTTTTGGTTGTGGCAATTCAAATAGCTGCCGCTTTTCTGACAACTCCATTTCCTGCTCGCTAAATGCATGCCCGCATATACAGTTGGTGGGCTTACATCTAACTATTTGATCTGGTTTTTGCGATTGCCGCAACGTATTGCCACTGTGGCCAATTTGTCCGCCATGCTTTCCTTTGGGCTGCTTGGCAAACGCCGGTTTCTTGGTATAGCCATCACTCGAAGGCGGTTTGCTGCTGTTAGTGCTATTGCTCGAAAGCCTGGCTTTCAGCTCGCTGTTTTCAGCCTTGAGGGCCACAATTTGTTCTTCAGCCTGATCGAGGCGCAATGTGAGCTCATCAATGCGTTTTAGCAATGCAGATATGAGGTGGTCTTCGTACAAATCTATAGTTTTTGGCAAAGGTATGTTGGACACATCTTGAATGTCAAATATTTACCCTTATTGTTACCAACACCACAACACCAAAAATGTTGATATCCACTGATTTTACAAAATAACCTTCCTGAGAATAGCGTATTTGACGAATTAAAATTTACAACAGCAAATAGCAAAATCTCAGGGGGTTTAGAATCTTTAAAAACAAAGAGTTATCAACAAGCATCACAAAAAATTGTTGACAATGGCATAGTTTTGCACGGGAGCAGCTAAATAATTACCTTATTTTTTACTTCCGTACAGTTTGAGTTTTCTGTTTTATTTTTTCCCGAAGATATTTTTTAACGCTCAACGCTGCTTTTGCACCTTCCCCGGATGCAATAATTATGCGTTTGTAAACATTGGTCACATCTCCGCAAGCATACATACCTTCGGTTTTTGTTGAACAGTCCTGATTGATGACAATTTCCCCGTTCTCATTCAGGTCTGCCAGGTCGGTGCAGAATTCTGTATTCGGCAAAAATCCCACCTGAATAAAAACACCTTGGCATTGCAAACTTACTTTTTCGTTCGTTTCTTCAGATTGAATGATAACACCATCAACGCTTTCTTCACCTAGTATCCCGGCTATGATATGTCTTTCAATGATACTGACATTATCTTTTATCTTTTCAATGTTTTTCGGATCGGCAATCATTTTTCCCATAGTCACCAATGTCACTGAACATCCGGCTTTTTGCAGGTCGTCAGCGGTTTGAACGCCTGAATTTCCACCACCGATAACAATAACATCGGAACCTTTAAACAGATCGATGTCATGAACCAGGCTGTAGCATATTCCTTTGCGTTGAAGCTTATCTTCGCCGGGAATTCCCAGTTTTCTTTTCTTCATACCGGATGCAACGATCACTGCATTTGCTGTGTATTTTTCCTGCGTTAACGTTGTGATTTCAAATTTTTCATTCTGATGTTCGATTTTAACCACACGCCCAATCATATGCGACAGGTAATGTTCTTTCAGAAACTGGTCTTTAAACTTACTGACTAGTTCAGGGCCGGAAATAAACTCAAAACCCATGTAATTTTTTATTTTGGAAGTATCAATAGCCTGGCCACCAATTTCGTCTGTTATAAAAAAGGTGTCAATTTTTGATACTGAAGCATAAACAGCGGCCGTAAGCCCTGCGGGCCCGCCTCCAATAATGATTAAATCAAAGACATGTTTTTCCGAATGTTCTGAAGATGAAGTTTTAAATTTTTCCAAACATCCCTGTGAACAGAAAAAGTACCTTTCCCCTTTAAATTCCCAGGTAAAATTTTCCTGACTAAACTCCATTCCGCAAACCGGATCTTTATGCATAACGTAGTGTATTAATGTTACTCAGGAAATACTTTTTTTTCTTTTCTTCAAATTCTTCTTTATTTATCTCACCCCTGGCATATCTTTCTTTTTAAATGTCGAATGCATATTTACTTTTGGTTCGATATGGATCAATGCCAATGTCTTACTTTACTGAAATCGTATTGCTGGTCAAGTCTTTTTTCTGTCTGTTCCTTTGTGTTTTTATCAATCATTTCTTTAGAATGCATTTTATCCAGCATCATATGCATCATTCCCTGATGTGTCATCATACTATCAGTTAGCTGATCGCATGCTACAATATCGTTCATAAACACTGAAATCATATCATTTATTTCTTTATGATTTACCTGCATCATCATGTCATGCTTATTTTCATTCATCATTTCCATGAACTCATTCATCATTTGATGATCATTCAGAATTGTAGAGTAGATTTCCTTTCTGCTTTCGGAATTATCTAAAGCATTGGTAACATCTGTTTTTGTGTTACAGGCTGTAATAATTAATATTCCGATAAAAGCCAGTGTTAATAAATAGTTTTTCATGTGTATATTTTTAAAAGTTAGCTAATCTAACCTGAATAATTCACAAACCAAATTTCACAACATTTTATCGGCATAAAACTACGGATTTTTTATGATTTTGCTCTTGAAGTAGGCGAATAGTTGATGTCTTGATGGGTTTTAGGTCTCATGC
>JAHYIT010000202.1 GCA_019429205.1 Mariniphaga sp.
AAAACTAATTTGATTTTAGAATACGCTTCTAATGTTTTTTCCACGCTTTCTCCTCAATCCCGCTGCTGGCGTGGAGTTTACGTGCCAGCACAAATAAAAAATCGGACAACCGGTTAATGTATTTCAGGATTTCGGTTTGCACTTTTTCATTTTCGGCAAACTCCAGGATTCTTCTTTCTGCCCTTCGGCACACGGTTCGGGCTACATGACATTGAGCTGCCGCCAAATTGCCGCCCGGCAAAATAAAATGCTTCAGCTTCGGTAACTCCCTTTCCATTTCATCAATGGCATTTTCCAAAAAAGAAATGTGCTTTTCGGTTATGGAAAGTTTTTGGGTGAATGCTTCACCTTTTTCGTCGGTAGCGAGGCGCGAGCCTATATTGAACAATTTGTTTTGAATTTCAACCAGCATTTCAGCAACATTTGCAGGCAATTTATATGAACGAACCACACCAATAACGGCATTCAGTTCGTCAACCGTTCCGTAAGCTTCCAGCCTTACATCGTATTTTTTTACCCGGGTACCACCCACTAAACCGGTGGAACCGTCGTCGCCTGTTTTGGTATAAATTTTAAATTCTTTAGTCATGTATTATATAACTAATAAACCGGATTTGGGTTTAATTCATCCGATTCAACTTCGCCATCTTTTAATGTTATTATCCGGTGGGCGTGTTTTGCAATGTCATGTTCATGGGTTACCATCACCAGTGTATTGCCTTTCCGGTGAATTTCGGCAAACAATTTCATTATTTCTTCGGAAATTACAGAATCGAGGTTACCGGTGGGTTCATCGGCCAGTAAAATTGACGGATTATTCACCAATGCCCGGGCAATGGCCACGCGCTGCCGTTGTCCGCCTGAAAGTTCGCTGGGTTTATGGTCCATCCTGTCGTCAAGCCCCACATCGGTTAATGTGTTGGTTGCCCTGTTTTTTCTGTCGTGCTTTTTTACCCCGGCATAAACCATGGGTAACATCACGTTTTCAAGAGCTGAACTCCGGGGCAGCAAGTTAAACACCTGGAAAACAAAACCGATTTCAGCATTACGGATTTCGGCCAGATCATTGTCCGACAGGCGGCTAACATCTTTTTCATTTAAAATATAAGTGCCGCCTGTTGGAGTATCAAGACAGCCGATAATATTCATCAGGGTAGATTTTCCGGATCCGGAGGCGCCCATAATGGCCACATATTCCCCTTTATAAATATCAACTGAAACCGAACGCAAAGCTCTTACGACCTGTGTTCCAACTTTATAATTTTTTGTGATTTTTTCTAAATGAATTATTTTTTTGTTCATAAAAATGGCTTTTTCAATAGGTAACCAAATCCAACTTTCTGTTACACCGTTATGTGTGGTAAAAGTAATATTTTCGGAAAATATTCCATTCCTTCCATTTAAACCAACTCATTTTTTACCGGTCAAAAAAAAATTGAAAACCAAAAAAATAACTAAAAATGAAGCAACGATTCTCTCTTCAAATTTTTCTTTCTGTATTATTAATCATTTCCTGCAATTCGGTTTTTTCACAAAAAAAATCGCCGGACAACTGGACACATTGGCGTGGTCAGATGCATACTGGTGCAGCAATAAAAGGCAATCCTCCTGTTGAGTTCAGTGAAACAAAAAACCTGAAATGGAAAACCGACATTCCGGGAAAAGGACATGCCACACCGGTAGTTTGGGGCGATAAAATAATAGTGCAAACCGCAGTTGCCACAGGCGAAATTTCACCGGAAGCGCCTGAAAACGCAGGAGAAGGCAGCCGAATGGCGCCCAACCAAACCAACCTTATCCATGAATTTAAAGTACTGATGGTTGACCGGAATACCGGGAACATTCTCTGGGAAACTCTGGTTACCCGCGAATGGCCCCGGGAAAACACGCACGAACTGGGTAGCTGGGCATCCAATTCACCTTGTACAGATGGTGAACGAATTTATGCCTGGTTCGGCTCCCGCGGAATTTATTGTCTCGATTTTGATGGAAATATCATCTGGCAGCGCAACTTCGGCCAAATGCAAAAACACATGAGTTTTGGCGAAGGAAGTTCGCCTTTCGTTTACAAGGATAAAATTTTCATTCAGTGGGATCATGAAGGAGACTCTTTTTTATTTGCCCTTGATAAAACAACCGGAGAAATTGACTGGCAGGTGGAACGCGATGAAGGCACTTCGTGGTCGTCGCCTTTTGTTACCGAAATAAACGGTCATATCCAGGTGATTACCAGCGCCACCAACCAGGTAAGGGCTTACGATTACTACACAGGCGAAGTTATCTGGACGACCACCGGACTTACCCGGAACGTGATTCCAAACCCCATTTATGCCGATGGAATTTTATACGTGATGAGCGGTTTCAGAGGCAGCGCTTTACAGGCCATCGACCTGAAAAAGGCCAAAGGCGACATTACCGGAACCGATGCCGTTTTATGGACCTACGACAAAAACACACCTTACACTCCACAACCGGTATTAATGAACGGAAAACTTTATTTCATGCGCGTAAACAACGGCTTTCTTTCGTGCATTGATGCCAAAACCGGCGAACCATTTTACGAAAATGAAAGGCTGGGCGACATCAGTACGCTCTACTCCTCGCCCACCGGTGTAAACGACCGCCTCTATATTGCTGCAGAAAATGTGGTAATGGTAATTAAAGCCGGAGTAACATTTGAAATACTGGCTTCCAATCCTGTTGACGATAATTTCCATGCATCGCCGGTAATTGCTGGCAACGACCTCATTCTCCGCGGGTTTAATTCGCTCTATTGTTTTTCTAAAGAATAGGACTGTTCATTTTCCGGGAATGGAATGGGGGTGTACGACAAATTCCATATTTCTATTCGCTTTCGGAAAAACGGATCTTTTACACCGTGGCTTCAGCCCGGTGAACAGAGATATCAAAAACAAAAGGGCTTTAGCCATTAAGAGATTTAAATGCTAAAGCCGAAAAAGACTCCGAAAAGGTTAATCACCGGGCTAAAGCGCCGGTGTAAAAAATGATTGTTTGTTTTATGATTTAAAACGTGGAATTTGTCTTACACCCATGGAATGGTGATACAAATTTTCATTCCCGGAAAATTTTACCTTTGCAGATTCTATTGAACATCTATGCGGAAAAACAAATCTCTAAAAATATTCAGAAAACTGCATAAGTGGCCGGGAATTGTTATTGCATTGTTTGCCATATTATTTGCGGCATCGGGTATTGTAATGAACCACCGGCAAACATTTTCCTCCATCGATGTTTCCCGGAATTTGCTTCCGTCCAACTACCGCTACCAAAACTGGAACCTCGCTGCGGTTCGGGGTTCACTGCCATTTAAAAATGATTCCCTTTTAATTTTTGGAAATATTGGCATTTGGAAAACAACCGAAAATCCGGAACAGTTTACCGCTTTTAACCAGGGATTTCCGAAAGGAATTGACAGCCGAAAGATTTATTCCGTTGTTCGGTTCAAAAACGAACTTTTTGCCGGAACGCATTTTGGACTTTTCCGTCGAAACATTATAGGAACGGATGAATGGCATAAAATAGATCTTCCGGTTAAACAGGAGCGCATTGCCGATGTTAATTTAAAAAAAGATACACTTCTTGTGCTTACCCGGCATTACCTGCTCAAATCGACCGACGGAACAACTTTCGAAACAATTCAGCTTCCCGAGCCGGAAGGATATGAGCGGAAAACCGGCTTGTTTAATACCCTTTGGGAACTGCACAGCGGTGAGCTTCTTGGGCTTCCGGGAAAACTTATTGTGGATTTACTCGGTTTGGTTACCATTCTGCTTTCGGTAACCGGACTGCTCCATTTCTTTTTCCCGAAATTGATTAAACGCCGGAAAATGAAACAAAAGCCAGTGAAAACGCTGGCAAAAACATTCAGAACCAATTTAAGATGGCACAATGTAGTGGGATACATTTTTGTGGCTTTTCTTATCATCAATACGCTTGCAGGAATTCATTTGCGCCCGCCATTGCTCATTCCCATCGCCGGTAAAAAAGTCGGTATTATTCCCGGAACGCATCTCGACAGCCCAAATCCGTGGTTTGACAAACTTCGCCGGGTGGAATGGGATGAAAACCTGAACCAGTATATTTTTTCAACTTCGGAAGGTTTTTTTGCCTCCGGCGAAAATTTTGCCCAACTACTTCAGCCAATAATTCCGCAGCCGCCGGTTAGTGTAATGGGGCTGAATGTTTTTAAACCTGTTGGAGAAATGCAGTACCTAACCGGTTCATTTAACGGCATGTTTTTGTGGGATTTACAAACCGTCCGGGTATCTGATTTTTTTTCCGGGGCACCTTACACGGCGCCACAGGGAATGGGTAATCCTATTGGAGCCAACATGGCAGCCGGGTTGGTTGAAGCCGGTGACAATGCCTGGTGGTTCGATTACAACCGCGGAGCTATTTCTTTGTCGGGAAAACCGTTTCCCCAAATGCCTGAGGAAATCCTGAAAAAGTCGCCCATGTCGCTTTGGAATGTTTCGCTTGAGGTGCATACCGGCCGTATTTTTGAGCACCTCGTTGGCCCGTTTTACATTTTGTATGTTCCGCTGGCAGGACTTTGCCTGATTATGGTTTTGGTGAGTGGATTTTTTGTTTGGTGGAAAGCACACCGAAAAAATAAACAAAAAAAATAGCTGAATAGTTGCATTTATACTTCGCACGGGATAAAATATGCCAACTGAATTTAGTTTGTCCCGAGCATTCGGGAGCAACAGTGCAGTTGGCAAAAGGACTTGCTCCCGATTACTCGGGACCAATTGCATTTTGCCAACTTACATAAATGTATAAATTTATCCCGTTTTTAGTATAGCAACTATTGGAAATCGTATTTGTTCGAAAACGATGGCTATCGGGATTGACTTGACAGCATAAACTAAACCACCTTGAATTAAAACTTCTCCTTTTTTCGAACATAACCTTTAAAGATTCGATGAAATCTGCCATTCCATTCTACCGGAACCACTGAAAGCAACATTTCAATTTATCAAAAAATAATACTGAAAATCAACAATTTAAAATTAAATACATATAAAAGATAAAAAAATATTAATATTTGTTTGGAAGTGAACAGGAATGTTATTAATATTGAATCTAAATTATAAAGAGAATTTGTATTAATTGTATAACTCAAAAATTGAAAAAGATGAAAAAAGTATTGTTTGTTTTAGCATTGGTTATGGTTTACGGATTGTCGGTTTCAACCGCAAATGGAGTAGCTGACGAAAAGGAAAAAGCAAAAGTTACCGTTGTTGCCGACGATAACAAAACCGCAAAAGCGGAAGATGCTCCAAAAGCAACAGCAGCAAAAGCTGAAGGTTGTGGCGAAGCAAAAGCAGAAGCCAAAGCCGATGGTTGCTCAGGAGTAAAAACTGCTGCCAAAGGCGAAGGTTGCTCAGGTGAAAAAACTGCAGCAAAAGCCGAAGGTTGTTCAGGAACAAAAACCGCAGCGAAAGCCGAAGGTTGTTCAGATACTAAAACCGCAGCAAAAGCTGAAGGTTGCAGCGGAAGTTCAAAAACTTCAACTGCCAGCAACAACTAAGCAGCGCATTACAACGTATTTCCACTAACCAAAAAGGTCGTTTGTCGTTTGACAGACGACCTTTTTTTATGGAAAAAATTTGACTACATGTTATACTGCACATGGGATAAAATGTGCCAACTAAATTTAGTTGGTACCGAGCATTCGGGAGCAAAAGTGCAGTTGGCAAAATGACTTGCCAACGGGTGTACGACAAATCCCACGTTTGTAAAAACCTGTCGAATACATGCATCAGTCAATTAAAAGGATTAAACGCTAAAGCCAATTAAAATTAAAAAACTAAATGCCAAACCACCGGGCTAAAGCCACGGTGTAAAATGCCTGATTATTTGTTAC
>JAHYIT010000203.1 GCA_019429205.1 Mariniphaga sp.
ATAGAATTTTTTCATCTCTCGTGGTTTTTTGGTCTGCTTAACCAAGGTTTATTTGCCGTTAAAAATATAAAAAAACCTCATTTAAAAAAAGATACCCCGGACATTTTGCTGATCAGCCCGGGGTATTGGTCATACCGAATCAAAAGTTCATCAGCATTTCCAGCTTTTTCTGTAATATTTGGGTTTCTTCCTCAAGGCTTTTGCGGATAACTTTTTTGGCCAGTTCCATGGCCATTTCGCTGTTGTAAGCTATGCGCACATTGGCTTCTTTGTTTTTACCAATATTCCGGTAAAGTTCAACCAGCGGCAACACCCGTCCCAACTCCTGGGCGATGATGTTTTTGGACGCAGCCACCGTTTTGGTAACCGAGGCAGCATCTTCTGTATTTAATTGGCTATTGGCGATGTTGTTTTCGATGAGCGCTGCCACATTGGTTGCTATGGTGCCTGCCAGTTCAAGTTTGGCCGCTTCGGTTGCCTGCAGTTTGGCAGCAATCTGAGTTTCTCCCACCGAATTCCCGGTTGCAACAATGTACTTTGGAAAACCGTTTTCTTCGGTTTCCACCTCTTTCATCCAGGCGTTGGCCAGTTGTCTCTGTAAGGTTGGCGCACCAATTGCCACATTATAACCGTCTTTTTCGTAATCGCGGGCTTCCCTGCGTACTTCACGCGGCGGACGCATTTTTAGGGTTTTACGCATTTGCCGGTTCGATACCTGGGCTGTTACATTCTGTAAAGCAAGGGAGAAAACAAAAACGGTTAAAAAAGTAAAAACAAAATTTTTCATGATTTTTAAATTTAAAATGTTTTACAATTATTCAATTTGGTGTTTTGTACATGTCTGGAAGCAGATGTGACAAAAAATTCAGAATATTTTTATTTTTTTCTATTTTTTGAACCCTTCCTGATTCGTTATTCCTTATTTTTTATTTCTTATTCTGTTGCTTTTTCAATAAAAATATTTTCCACCAAAACCTGACAAAACTTATTAAACCCCTTCCCCATTTTTTCTACTTTTATCCGAAATCAAAAAAATTATTGTTATGCCAAAAATTAGCCGATTAGACGCGTTGCATTATCATGAAAAAGGCCGTCCTGGGAAAATTGAAGTAGTACCAACCAAGCCGCACAACACACAGTACGACCTGTCGCTGGCTTATACGCCCGGTGTGGCTCAGCCGTGTATCGAAATTGAAAAAAACCCGGATGATGTTTATAAATACACAGCGAAAGGCAATCTCGTAGCGGTGATATCTAATGGCACGGCCGTTTTGGGCCTTGGCGACATTGGCCCGGAAGCCGGAAAACCGGTGATGGAAGGCAAAGGCCTTCTGTTTAAAATTTTTGCCGATGTGGATGTTTTCGACATCGAAGTGAATGAAAAAGATCCGAAAAAATTTATTGAAGTGGTTAAAGCCATTTCGCCCACTTTTGGCGGAATCAACCTCGAAGACATTAAAGCCCCGGAGTGTTTTGAAATTGAAGAAACCCTGAAAAAAGAACTTCCCATTCCGGTTTTTCACGACGACCAGCACGGAACAGCC
Organism: Mariniphaga sp.; assembly: GCA_019429205.1. Classification (GTDB taxonomy): domain Bacteria; phylum Bacteroidota; class Bacteroidia; order Bacteroidales; family Prolixibacteraceae; genus Mariniphaga. The sequence continues at coordinate 1,545 of JAHYIT010000203.1, forward strand.
ATCATTTCGGCAGCCGGACTTTTAAATGCATTGGAATTGAATGGAAAAAAAATTGAGGAAATTAAGGTTGTGGTAAGCGGGGCCGGCGCCGCTGCATTATCCTGCACCAAACTGTATATTAGTTTGGGAGTTAATCCCGGAAATGTGGTGATTTGTGATAGTAAAGGCGTTTTAAATGAATCGCGTACCGACTTAAACAAATACAAACAGGAATTTGTGACCAAACGGAAACTGGACACCCTGGAAGAAGCCATGGTGGGAGCCGATGTTTTCCTCGGACTTTCTGCTGAGGGACTGGTTACAAAAAAAATGGTAAAATCGATGGCTAATGATCCAATTGTTTTTGCCATGGCCAACCCGAATCCGGAAATTACTTACGAAGACGCTACTTCCGCCCGCGAAGATATTATAATGGCTACCGGTCGGAGCGATTATCCAAACCAGATAAATAATGTGCTGGGATTTCCTTTTATTTTCAGGGGCGCACTCGATGTTCGGGCAACCCATATAAACGAAGAGATGAAAATTGCTGCGGCAAAAGCGTTGGCAAATCTCGCCAAAGAATATGTTCCTGAAAATGTTGCAAGGGCATACAATAAACAAAATATTGTTTTCGGAAAAGAATACATCATACCCAAACCGCTTGATCCCCGCTTGATTATCACAGTTTCCACAGCAGTGGCAAAAGCGGCCATGGATACCGGAGTAGCCCGGAAACCAATCAAAAACTGGACAGCCTATAAAAATGAACTCACAGGCAGGATGGGCGACAGCAACAAACTGGTTATGAGTATTCGTACAAAAGCCCGACAAAACCCAAAACGTGTTGTTTTTGCAGAGGGGAACGATTTTAAAGTATTGAAAGCAGTTCAGTTTGTGTCGCGGGAAAAAATTGCCCATCCCATTCTTCTGGGAAATGAAGAAAAAATAAAATCGCTGATAAAAGAAAACCAATTGGAACTCGACCACATCCCGGTTATTGATCCATACAGCTCAATAACTGAAGAAAAAAGGCACAAGCTGGCAAAAATTCTTTATGAAAAAAGAAAACGTAAAGGCATGACCTACGATATGGCCGTGGAAAAAACCTACAACCGTGATTACTACGGTGCTTTAATGGTGGAAACAGGTGAAGCAGATGCCTTTATTTCAGGCTTCTCACGAAAATATGCAGATACCATTCGACCAACCCTGCAGGTTATTGGCGTTAAAGAGGAATTTAACCACATTGCCGGAATGTATATCATGATAACCAAGCGCGGCCCAATTTTTCTGGCCGATGCAACCGTAAACATGAATCCATCACCTCAATCCCTGGTTGACACTACGATTCTGACTGCCAACGAGGTAAAACGTTTTAACATTGAACCCCGGATAGCATTGCTTTCCTACTCCAATTTTGGAGAATTCAAAGGTTTGGGAAGTCCGGTGAGGGTGAAGGAAGCGGTTAACATACTTCACCAAAAATACCCCGATTTAATGGTTGACGGCGAAATGCAGGCCAATTATGCACTGAACGGAAAATTGCGCTATAAACGTTATCCCTTTAACAAACTGGGCGACCTCGATGCCAATACACTCATTTTTCCCAACCTGAGTTCGGGAAATATTACCTATAAAGTATTGCAGTCATTAGGCGCAGCAGAAGCCATCGGACCGGTTTTAATGGGAATGAAAAAACCGATACACATTTTGCAACGCGACAGTTCAGTACGCGAAATAATAAATATGGTGGCCATTGCAGTGGTTGATGCGCAGTCGGTGCCAGAGGAATGAATTGGAAATAAAATTCTTTGAACCACATAGGCACATAGGACACATAGAATCATTTCAGCTCTATGTGAACTATGTGTTTTGATTTTTCACAAACTCCATCCATTCTTATACGTATGTTTTATCCATTCTGCACACATTTCCTGTGCATTCCATTTCACAGTTTGCTTCGATTCCCTTTCCACATTCCGGGTAACAATATCTGAAGAAAAAGGCAGAAGTTTGGTGGTAACCAGTGTTTCATCAGGTGAAATGTTGGTCACTTTCATATTTTCACTATCCCAAAGCAACGTTTTTTGAAGCGATTGCATGCGTACGGCCAGATTGCCCATGACTACCATTTCGTTAAATGGCCCTGCATATTCGAAACCGGAAGCAGGTTTTCCGCCTTTTTTGCAGCAATTTACAAAGTGCATTTCGTGCCGGCCACCACCAGCCGGGTCATCCGGAACCCGATCAATTTTCACCCGGGTTTCCGGCACAATCTCTTGTCCGTTTTTATACACTTTCCATTTCGCTCCGTAGGCTTCGGCAATAAGCGTGGCTTTTGAGCCAATAAACATAAATCCGCCACCGGGGTTCATCGGGGCATCGTTTGGCAAATCAAACGGGCGGGCAGGCATTAAACCGCCGTCATACCAGGTTAATTTTAATTCGGGTAAGGCACAGTAAGGCAAATTTTTACGGGCCGGAAATAAGTATGATACCTGTGCCGAAACAGGCGCACTTTCGGTATTTACCAGAGAAGAACTGGCCTGAAAAGCCGTTGGCGCAGTAAGCTGAAGCGCATAATACGGAACGTCCAGTAAATGGCAACCCATATCGCCCAAAGCGCCGGTTCCATAATCCCACCAGCCTCTCCAAATCCACGGATGGTATTCCGGATTGTAGGGCCGCATCTCGGCTGGTCCGATGAATAAATCCCAGTCCAGTGTATCAGGAACTTTTACTTCCTTTAGTGGTTTGGGCATTCCCTGCCGCCAAATGGGTCGGTTGGTCCACACATGGGCTTCTTTAATATCACCCAGACAACCGCTGTGTACCACTTCTGTTACTTCATAAACTGTGTCGTTGGAATGGCCTTCATTTCCCATTTGGGTAACAACTCCTGTTTTTTTCGCCAGTTCAGTTAAATACCTCGATTCCCAAACCGAGTGGGTTAAAGGTTTTTGCAAATAAACGTGCTGCCCCAGTTCCATGGCGGCTGCAGCAGGCAGCGTGTGGGTATGGTCAGGTGTAGCAATCACTACTGCTTCAATATCCTTTTGCTTGTCGAACATTTCGCGGAAATCTTTCCACTTTTTAGCTTTCGGATAAGTTTCGAACACTCTGTTGGCGTAGTCCCAGTCCACATCGCACAACGCTACAATGTTCTGGCCTGGCATATTCCGAAGGTTTGTGTTCCCTTTTCCGCCAATTCCAATGCCGGCAATATTCAGTTTATCGCTGGGCGGAATATGTCCCAAGCCTGCAACAGCGCTACTTGGAACAATGCTGAAACCTGCCAGTGCAGTGGCTGTAGTTCCTATAAAATTTCGCCTGGAGAATGTTGAATCAGAATTTTTCTTCATGATATGATTTTTATTGGTTAAAATAATGTCTGTTCTTTATTTATGCTGAAACCGTAAATTTATTCATAAAAATTGAAACAGGGGCACTTTTTTCTTTTCAGATTTTTCGGGTTACTTTTGAACGTCGAAAAACGAAAACATGAATAGTGAAAAATATCCATCGAAACTGCTGGAAAATGCGGTGAATGAATTTTCAAAACTGCCCGGTATTGGCCGGAAGAGCGCCCTGCGAATGGTTTTGCACCTGCTCAGGCAAAACAAGGAGTCGGTATCCGCATTTGGTGAAAGCCTGATTCAGTTGCGCAACGAAATTAAACACTGCAAAGTTTGCCACAATATTTCGGATACTGAAATCTGCCGGATTTGTGCCAACCCCTCCCGCAACAATTCAGTAATTTGTGTGGTGGAAAACATCCGCGATGTAATGCTGGTTGAAAATACGCACCAGTACAACGGGTTGTATCATGTGCTGGGTGGCATTATTTCGCCCATGGACGGAATCGGTCCCAACGAACTGGAAATCAAATCGCTTATTGAACGTGCTGAAAATCCCGACCTGGTGGAAATTATCCTTGCTCTTCCCACCACCATGGAAGGCGACACCACCAACTTTTACATTTTCCGCAAGCTGAAGGACAAACCGGTTCGTGTAACCACACTGGCGCGCGGCCTGGCAGTGGGCGACGACCTGGAATACACCGACGAAATTACGCTGGGAAGGTCGCTGGTGAACCGGGTGCTTTACGAAAGTTCGGTGGGAAAATAATCTGCCTGTTTTTTATATTTTTCACCCCGATCTCAAGGGAAGAAATGAGAAAAATCTATTCCGTTATCCAATGGAAATGCTACATTTGAACCTTTAAAGCCAGGCTGAATAAATGGAACTTTCGGTAATTATTGTCAACTACAACGT
>JAHYIT010000204.1 GCA_019429205.1 Mariniphaga sp.
CTAAATTCTTTGTTATATCTTTGCCCATGTTGCAGTTTTTTTTTTGCAAAACAAACTTACAACATTGGGGCGAAACCTTACGGAAGTAGCCCCATTTTTACTGAAATTTTAACCGGTCAGTAGTGATAAAAATACAATCATTTGGTTGCCAACAAGCTCAATTGAAACAACATTTTACAAAATATTTTCCCATATTTGAATTCAAAAAGAACTACTTCAATCTGAAACTCATGAAAGCCCGTTTATTTTTTACTTTAACAATTAGTTTTATGGCAATAGCATGTTCCTCGCAAAAAAGCAAAACACCCGACCAGTGGAGTGAAAAAGAAATCAGTGAATGGTTCAGCAAAGGCGAATGGAAACAGGGATGGGATTCCAGGCCCGATGAATCGGTGAACCAGAAAGAGTTTGCCCGGTTGTATTTTCAAAACTCCGAACGCTGGGATAATGCTTTTCAGTTTTTGAATGAGCAAAAACCGGGAGACCTGGAAAAAGGAAGGTACGAACTGGAAGGCGCTGATTTGTTCGTGAATGTTGACGAATATGTTACAAGGAATGAAGAAGATGTTTTGTTTGAAGCACATAAAAAATATGCCGACATTCAGGTTTTAGTTTCCGGCGAAGAAAAAATAGGGGTTTTGCCGCTGAAAAGCACTACCGTTACTATTCCTTACGATGAAGAAAAAGACATCATGTTTTTAACTGCCGAAGAAAAAAATTACCGCATTGCAGAACCCGGAAAGTTTTTCCTGTTTTTCCCGGAAAACGCACACCGGCCAACGGTGAAATCGGATGAAAATAGTCCGGTAAAAAAAATTGTAGTGAAAGTCAGGATAAACGAATAAACTGACTGCCATGAATCCTGAACAGTTTTACTGGATCAACCCGCCGGAGGAATTCACACTAACAGATGATGTTTTAACAATTCAAACTGAACCCGGAACGGATTTCTGGCAGCACACACATTACGGATTCAGAAAAACAAACGCCCCGGCTTTCCTCACCAAAATTGAAGGTGATTTTACCTGGATATTTTTATTGAATATGCAGAAAAAAACTCCGGATTTAAACAGATGCGAATTTTGCACATGCACAAACCGGTTAAGGATGCGGGAATTGGAGTTTATGCATGCAGCCCTCTGGATTCAAGCTTTGAAGCCGTTTTCACCAATATTAAAATGGAATCCTGCACAGGGATTGAACATCAGGAATAATAGATCATTTAAGGATATATAAGATCAGGCAGATGCCAGTTTTTTGTTATCTGACGAAGAAATTTCATGAATTTTGTTTTTCCTCTCCGCATTTATATTCTCCATCATTTTTTGAGCTTTTCTGTTCAGAATTGTACGTGCCTGAGCAAATGAGGAAAGGTTCCGGTAAATTTTCAAAATTTTTATTTTTGGATCAGGCTTATCAACCGACTCATTAAAAACAGGTGTATTTCCCCGGGGCTTTTCATGCGGAATCAGTTTATCATTTTCAAAATCATACGAAAATTCATTATGTTCGGCAATAACGTATTCGAGATAAGTGCGATCGTATTTAACTTCATAAAATCTGGTGTATATCAGATAGACCTTTCCATCGGGCAATCCGTAAAACTGAACCGGGGTTTTTGATGGAAGATATGTCATGCTGGATTGGTGGATTAATTTGACAAATAACTCCATATTAACCAAATATTAGTTTTATAAACACGTTCCTTCTCTCTAAAAAAGCGTTCTAATTTAATACTTTTTTTGTAAGACACACCAAAAAAAATGAAATTCAGCATTTTAGACAAAAAAAATCAGCATTTTTTTCAATTTCGCTCATTAAAATTCATTGGTTTCGGTAAAATTAGTTGGGTGGTTCAGGAACAAAAGAAGTTGTATTCACAATAAAAGCAGGAAGAAATTTCCACAATACTGATTAATTCTGCCAAACAAATGCTAAAAATATATTGGGATATTTCAATTTGTTGTAAATTACGAATCAAAAATCAATCCCATCAAATAGTAGTTGGTATCGGTATAAAAATGTTTTTTGCCGGGTTCAGCAAAGGGTTTCAGGTTTTCCTTACCCCAACAAACAGCCTTCAGTGGCGAAATCACCTGGGGTTCTTTCAGCAGCTTTTCATAAAGTTTGTAAAACACATCGTTCAGCCCTGAAGTTTGTTTCAGCAAATGGCTGATTTTAATCTCGTCAGAATAATCCCGCTCTTTGTAAACATGCAGTTGGCCCATCAGTTCGCGGTCAAGGTACTTCGAAATTTTGTCCTCAAAATCCAATTCACCTTTGTCGCGCAAAATTCCCGTAATGGTGGCTGTAAAAAGTTTGCCCACACTGGCCAGATGAAGGGGTTGATTCGGGTGCGCATCCATACTTCCCGTTTTACCTTCCGCTACATTTAAATGAATGTTTAGCTTATCGGAATGCACCAGAAGGTAAGCACTTTTAATTTTCTCTGAGTTTTGTACCTTTTTTCTGAAACGGGACTCAATGGTTGATGCTACAATTGCTCTGTCCATCATTTTTTGATTTTTGGTTACAATTCACAAAAATTCAAATATAAATGGAAAGCAGTATATATTGAAATTTTATAGTCAAAAAAGAACAATTCTTCACTGATGATCCTGCATTTTTTGAATGACCGGATGATACGTATTTCATTTTTTTTGCCAGGTGGAGCACTCTGGCGCTTAAAAATCTGTAAAAATATTCTTCAAATTGAATTTCCCGGGGCTGATTGCAACAAAATCTCTATTTTTACGGAACTAAAATTTGAACCTTATGCTATCCGCTTTCAACAATCTGAAATCACAATTGGTGGGCGATTTGTTTGCCGACAATGTTCAGCGTGTGCTGTATTCTACTGATGCTTCGCAATACAAGGAACTGCCGCTGGCGGTTACCCGTCCAAAAAACAGGGAAGACATTCAGAAAATAATTGCCTTTGCCCGTGAAAACGGAGCATCGGTAATTCCTCGTGGCGGCGGCACTTCTCTTGCAGGTCAGGTTGTAGGGCCCGGAATTGTGGTGGATATATCAAAATACATGAACAAAATTCTGGAATTGAATATAGATGATCATTATGTGATTGCAGAGCCCGGTGTGGTGCTTGCTGAACTCAACCAGGCACTGGCGCAGCACGGGTTACAATTCGGGCCTGAAACTTCAACTGCCAACCGGTGTGTGATTGGCGGCATGTTGGGCAACAATTCCTGCGGATTACATTCGCTTATTTATGGCAGCGTACGCGAACATATTCTGGAAGTGGACGCCATTCTTTCCGATGGTTCCGAAACCACATTTAAACCACTTACAAAAGAAGAGTTTCAGCAAAAAATGAATGGCAATCCAAACCAATTGGAAAAAGCCATTTACCAAAATATTTTCGATATACTTTCCAATCCGGAAAACCAGAAGGAAATTCGCGACAATTTCCCGGAACCAAAACTTACACGCCGGAATATGGGTTATGCCATTGACACCTTGCTCGGTTCAGAAATATTTACCAAAGGAGGCGAACCGTTTAACTTTTGCAAGCTCCTGGCCGGTTCGGAGGGCACTTTAGCATTCTCGCACCGTATTAAACTGAATCTGATTCCGCTTCCACCCAAACATAAAGGGTTGGTTTGCGCTCATTTTAATACACTGGAAGAATCGCTGGAGGGCAATTTAATTGCACTGAAACATAAACCCGGCGCCATTGAACTGATGGACGACACAGTAATGCAGGCTGCCAAACAAAACATTGAACAGCGCAAAAACCGTTTTTTTGTGCAGGGCGACCCCGGCGCAATGCTCATGATAGAGTTTGCCTGCGAAACCGAAGAAGAACTTCATGCGAAGGCTGCATCCCTCGAAAACGATTTTCGTGCTGCCGCCCTGGGCTACCACTTCCCCTTGGTAACCGGAACCGATAACATTAAACGGGTTTGGTCGTTGCGGACAGCCGGGCTCGGGTTACTGGCCAACATTCCCGGCGACCGGAAAGGCGTGCCCGGAATTGAAGACACTGCCGTTCATCCGGAATATTTGCCTGATTATGTTGCCGACATCAAAAAAGTGCTCCAAAAGCTGGGATTGAGCAGTGTTTTTTACGCCCACATTGCTACCGGCGAAATCCATTTTCGTCCACTTATCAATTTCAAAGACCCGGAGGATGTAAAACTTTTTGACACATTGATGCACGAAACCGCTGCTCTTGTAAAAAAATATCGCGGTTCCATGAGTGGGGAACATGGCGACGGGCGTGTACGTGGAAAATTTATTCCTTACATGCTGGGCGAACACAATTACAAATTGCTGAAAAGCCTTAAAAAAGCCTGGGACCCTGAGAATATCCTGAATCCGGGAAAAATTGTGGATACGCCACCCATAACAGAAAGTCTTCGTGTTATACCGGGAAAACCCACACCGGAATATGACACGGTTTTCGATTTTTCCAGGTATAATGGGTTCTTCAGAAGTATTGAAAAGTGCAACGGCTCGGGCGACTGCCGCAAAAGCGAAGTGATTGGCGGCACCATGTGCCCCACATTTATGGCCACCCGCGATGAGGATAAAACCACGCGCGGACGAGCAAATATTCTTCGGGAGTTTCTTTATTCCAACGAAAAGAAAAATCCGTTTGACCACCGGGAAATTTACGATATCCTCGACCTTTGTATTTCCTGCAAGGCGTGTAAAGCTGAATGCCCGTCGAACGTGGATATGGCAAAAATGAAAGCTGAATTTTTGCAACATTACTATGATATTCATGGAATTCCGCTGCGTTCTAAACTCGTAGCTTATCTCCCAAGACTCAACCCGCTGGCGATGCTGGTTCGGACACTTTCCAATTTGATGATGAAAACCCCGCTTTTCAAAAATTTAATTGGAATTGAAACGCGCAGAAATCTGCCCTCCCTTTCCAAAATTACGCTAAACCGCTGGACTGGTAACGGAATTCCTGTGCCTGAAACAACAATCAAAGGAAAGGTATTTCTTTTTAATGACGAGTTTACTAATTTTAACGAAAGCGATATCGGGATTAAAGCCATTTTACTGCTGACTAAACTGGGCTATGAAGTAAAAATTCCGGTTCATAAAGAAAGCGGACGCACGTTTCTTTCCAAAGGTTTGGTCCGCACTTCCAAAAAAATTGCCACCGAAAATGTAAATCTCCTGAAGGATATTATCTCTGAAGAAACGCCTCTGATTGGCATTGAACCCTCGGCTATTTTGGCTTTCCGCGACGAATACCCGGAACTGGTGGATAAAGATTTACAACCTGCTGCCGAAAAACTGGGACAACATGCGCTGCTGTTCGAGGAATTTATCTCGTCAGAAATTGAAAAAGCAAATATTACTGAAGAACAGTTTAGCACAGAAGAAAAACAAATTTTGCTGCACGGACACTGCCAGCAAAAAGCAGTTGCCAGCACCGAACCTACCAAAAGGATGCTTTCGCTTCCCAAAAATTATTCGGTGAAAGAAATTCCATCGGGATGCTGCGGTATGGCAGGTTCGTTTGGGTATGAAAAAGAACATTACGATTTATCGATGAAAATCGGGGAAATGGTTCTGTTCCCGGCCGTGCGTGAGGCAGAAGAAAA
>JAHYIT010000002.1 GCA_019429205.1 Mariniphaga sp.
ATCACTTTCAAACACTTGCGCATCAGAAAATTGAATATAAATAACATCCGATTCCTTATTGTATTTAATAACCATATTTTTCAATTTTAGTGGTTTTATACACAGTAATCACAACAGGCGGTTGCTTTGTTTCATTCACAAAAACACGATAAAGATACAATTTATTATTCTTCTTCAATATTGAATAATTTTGCTCTAAGTCATAAATAAAATCTCTTATGTAGTATGTTGGTGCGCTCTAATACTTTTGACAAATTCTATTGTACGGGCAATACTGGCAAAATTTTTCGTGTGGTGTCTGATAAAACCGCCCGGATTCCGAAAGCATTTCAGCCATCAGGATTTGCAGTTGTGCGGTAAATTCTTCTTCGATTTCCTGAAATGAAAAAGTCTGGAAATTTCTTTTTATTTCCGGAGAAAAGTTTTCATCGAACAATTTCCGCAAGCTGTATATTCCCGGCTGTAAATCAGTCGTTTCACAGGTATTTTTCCTATAAATCAAACAGTAAATCAGTGCTTGCAGAATTTCTTTCTTAGGTTTTTCCTTATCTTTTTCAAACAATTCATCCAATTCCTTAAAAGAAAAAGAATCTACATTTCCGGTTTTATAATCCAGAATACGAAGTGTGTCATTTACCATGTCAACCCGGTCTATTTTTCCGCCAATTCGCACAGAAATTTGTTTTCCATTCAACGATATTTCTAAAGATGCCTGGTAATCTCCTTCCAAAGAAACCAGCTTGAAGGGAGTTTGCTGCATATCTATTTCCAACACACGCTGTATAAAGGTTTTTGTGTTTTCGTAAATCAATATGGTTTTGCCTTCCAGTTTTACGGTTTTTGTCGTTGGGTCTTTTTGTCTGAAATAGTGTTTGCCGATGGCCTTTCGGATTTCATTTTCAATCAACACTTTGTTCTTGCTGATTTTTTCCAAATCAACTTTGTTAACCATTTTGCCCTCAAATGGTTTATACAGATTTTCAACCACTTCGTGAAAAATACTTCCAAACACCGGACTATCAATTTCATCTTTCATTTCATCGGGCTCGGGGAGTTTTAAAATGTAACGAAAATAAAACCGAAGGCTGCACTGCAACCAGGTATTGATTGCTGTTGGAGAAAGTGGTTTTTCGTTTGAAATCCGGTTCAAAAGTGTGGCACTTTTTTCTGGCGACCCCAGTATTTCAACAGGTAAAACCGGTTCGTTTGAAAACTTAAAATCGAGTGTTGATTTTCGCACATCAAGACCCGAATCATAAAGCAGTTGAAATCCATAACGGCTTAATTCTCCAGTGCCAATTCCCTCTTTCAGAGTACTGTAGGTAGCAGTTACATTTTTTGCACGCTGAGTTAACCGGTAAAAGTAGTAAGCATACATGGCATCCTGCTCGTCGATTCCCGGCAGGCCGAATCCTTTTCGTAAACTAAACGGTATAAAAGACGGTGCTGTAAAAGTGCGCGGCCATTTGTTTTCATTCAGGCCTAAAATAATCAGGTTTTCAAAATCGAGGCAGCGTGTTTCCAGAATTCCCATCACCTGCATCCCGCTAAGCGGTTCCCCTTCAAACGCAACTGCTACCTGTCCCAGGTATTGACCAAACAGTCGAAAAAAAACCGCATCGCTGATTTCACGCCGTTGGTTTAAAACTACATCGGAAATTACTGAATTCAATTTTTCAATGGCCTGGTAAATGGAATAAATCAGTTCCTGCAATAGTTTATTTTCTGTATCATTTTCCCTGACAATCTCATAAAACCAGTTCAGAATTTCTAAAAACCAGGGACTAAAATCTTTTACATTTTCTGGTGTCGAAAAAATAAGGCGATGGAATTGGGAAAAATTCACTTCGTCGAGTGGCACCGTAATCTGATTTTTATCTTTCAATTTAATCAGGAATTCTGTTGCTTTTTCGGGTTCAATGTTCCCCAGTAACTGGTGGTTCAAAATGTCGGTTAAATAGCGGTGATAGATCAAAAACCGTCCTTCATTGTTTTTTCTTCGGTTTTTTAAAAGATTAACCAAAAGAAGCAGAAAACCGTAAACCACCGAATTTTTTACCGGATATCCCATGGTTATGTTCACTTTTCCAACATCTGATGGAATGGCGCCAAGGGCAGGATAAAGCAGCGATTCATCGGCCAAAACCACAGCAGTGTTGTCAAACTCTTTTTCAAACCCCGATTTTATTTCTTCAAAAAAACGCGGAATTTCCTGTGCCTGGCCGTAATTGGACGAAACAGCAACCAATTTGATATTTTTCTTTTCTGAAAATTGCAAGGTATCCAGGGTAAAATCTTCAGGTGGCGGAAATTGTTTCAGGTTCTCGCGGATAAACCGGCCTGCTTCATTTATTTTGTCATCAATATAAAAAGAGTCGTAATCCCATAAAAACTCAATTTTTTGTTGTTGTTTCATCAGGTTAAAAAATGCTTTTTCACAGTTGTTTAAAGCATTCAGCCCAATGATGTAATTTTTTTTGAATTCAAACTGCAGTTCCTCATTCCGGAATTTTTCAATCACCGCCCTGGAAATCATTCCACCATAAGCCATTTCCTTTTCCTGCAAAACTTCTTTTAATTCTGCATAAACCGGGTAAAGATTTTGCCAAATGGAAATGAACTTTTCATGGTGAGACTTTTGCCCTGTGCCCGCCAGACTCCCCCAAAACCTTTCAATTACTGCTTTTTGCTCCGGGGTCATATAGTCGAACAAACCTTCAATTTCTTTCAAATCGGACAAGTTGGTAAACAAATCTTTGGCGTTTACCAGGTAGTTGTCAATATCGTTGAAATCGGCCAGCAATACTTCGCCCCAAAAATAAAAATCATCGAAACTCTCGGAGGTTTGGGTATGCTTTTGAAATATATCGTACAGTATTGAAATAAGTTGAAGTTTCTCTCCCTGATGCAGTCTGGAATATCCCGAGATAAGCTCATTTACAGTAATTATTTTGGGCCCGATTACAGGAGCCGAAAGTTGTTTTTGCAAATACGCATTAAAAAAAACGCCGGCCCTGCGGTTTGGAAATACCAGGCAAATTTCGTGAAGCTCGTTTGTATGCTTTTCAAAAATGTATTTTGCGCAACGGGAAAGAAATCGTTCCATCTTATAAAAAATTTTCACGAAGATAAAGAATGACAGTCAGAATAGAAACGAAAATTTTGTAACAATGAGGAATAAATGCTGGTATCTTGATCAAAAAAGTCCCGGCTCAACAACCGGGACTCCACCTATGTAAAAAAACGCAACGCAAGTTGCATTGTTTATTGGTCATTCGACAAGGTAAAAACAATATGGTTTAATCAAATTGTATTATTTTGTTTGAGTTCTTTTTATGCTGAGGTTTAAAATTGTTCTTTCCATTTTTTTTAATGATTTTTACCACTTCAAAAATTTTGAACCCAATGAAGGATTTGATTCTAAAAAACCGCTGGTTTTTTCTACCCTATTCTGTTTTTTTGTTAATCTGTGCTGTTTTACTTTTTAGCTTTTCAAAAACCGACCTGCATATTTTTCTTAACAAAGCTCATTCTCCTTTTTTTGATGTTTTTTTTAAGTATGTCACCCATTTGGGCGACGGGACTCTGATTGCAATTCTCGGAATAATTTTTCTTTTTATAAAATACAGGTATGTTTTTGCTTTTCTTTTGGGCAGTCTCAGCGCTGCCGTTGTGGTAAACCTGTTTAAAAAAGTTGTTTTTACCGAAATGTACCGTCCAGCAAAGTATTTTGAGTTGTTTGAAACATACAAACTTCATTTGGTTGAAGGTGTAAATCAGCACAGTTTGCAAAGTTTTCCTTCAGGACACACGGCATCTGCATTTAGCATATTTCTAATGCTGGCTTTAATAACCAAAAACCGGTGGGGAAAGCTGGCGCTGTTTTTTGGAGCAAATGTGGTGGCCTACTCGCGGGTTTATATTTCGCAACATTTTGTGGTTGATATCACTGCAGGTTCCATTTTATCAGTACTTTTAATGGTACTTTCATTTTTATTTGTTGAAAAATGGGAAAAACCCTGGCTCAATAATTCATTGTTAACCAAAGTAAATCGTTCGAAATGATTGAAAAAACAAACCGGCTAAATCCAACAACCATTCGTTTTTTTATTGCGGCTATTGCAGCCCTTTTATTTATCCCTTTTTTAGGCGGCGAACATTTATTCGACTGGGACGAAATTAACTTTGCCGAATCGGCCCGCGAAATGATTGTAACCGGCGATTACCTTACGGTTCAGATTAATTTTCAACCCTTTTGGGAAAAACCGCCACTGTTTATCTGGATGCAGGTACTCTCCATGAAACTTTTCGGTATTAATGAGTTTGCTGCCCGCTTTCCCAACGCTGTTTGCGGAATTATAACGCTACTTGTTCTTTTCAACATTGGCCGGAAAATACGGAATAACCTGTTTGGTTTATTGTGGGTGCTGGCTTATGCAGGTTCGGTTTTGCCGTTTTTCTATTTTAAATCGGGCATCATCGACCCCTGGTTCAACCTGTTCATATTTCTGGGCGTTTACTTTTTAATGCTGTATGCTTTTCCTGAAAACAAGCACAAATTACGAAACATTGTTCTTGCTGCAACTTTTGCCGGCCTCGCCATTCTTACAAAAGGCCCGGTTGGTTTTTTACTGATAGCCCTCACCGGGGGTGTTTTTCTGCTTTGGGTGAAATTCAAAGTGAAAGTTCGGGTGATGGATGTGGTCACCTACTTTGTGGTTCTTGCGCTGGTGGGCGGTTCGTGGTTTATTATTCAGATTTTTGCCGGAAATTTCGATATGGTAGTTGAATTTATTGTTTACCAGGTTCGGCTGTTTCAAACCCAGGATGCCGGGCATGGCGGCTTTTTCGGATACCATTTTGTGGTGCTGTTTTTCGGCGTTTTCCCCTCTTCCATTCTGGCGCTGAAAGCTTTTGGCAAAGAACCAGCGGAGGAGCCATTTTACCCGTTTATGAAAAAATGGATGGTCATTCTTTTTTGGGTGGTGCTCATTCTGTTTTCCATTGTAAAAACCAAAATTGTGCATTACTCTTCGCTGACCTATTTTCCGCTTACCTTTCTGGCTGCGGCATTTGTTTACCGGGCCTGGCAGAACCAATTCAAATGGAGCAAATGGATGTCGGCGATTATTATAACCATTTCGGCTTTGGTAGCTTTGCCGGTTATGCTGTTGCCGTTTGTTGATAAATTCAAAAATAAAATCATTGAAAGCAATTTGATTAACGACCAATTTGCCGTTGAAAACCTGAAGGCGGAGGCCAACTGGACCGGGTTTGAATTTTTGCCCGGGCTTTTCTTTCTGGTGGCCATTGTTATCATTTTTACACGAATTAAAAGCACCGAACCACTGAAACGTGCTGTGTTTTTATGGGGAACTACAATGGTTTTTACCCTTTCGGTGATTCTCCTTTTGGTTCCCCGCATTGAAAAATATTCGCAAAATGCCCTCATCGAATTTTTTATATCGAAAGCCGGACAGGATGTTTATCTGAAAAACATCTATTTTAAATCGTATGCTACGTATTTTTACGGAGAAACGCAGCCTCCTTCCAATCCAAATTTTTACGATGAAGACTGGCTTTTAACGGGCGAAATTGACAAAGATGTGCATTTTGTAACCAAAATTCACCGGGTGCCACTGATGGAAAAATACGATGATATTGAAGAAACCGGACGAAAAAACGGCTTTGTATTTTATGTGCGAAGGGCCAAAAAGTAAAACACTCATTCAATCATCTTCGCGAAATGAAAAATATACCCGATAGGGTATAAATTCAAACATTAATAACATTTTATACCCGAAAAGGTATAATCTTCACATTTATTGTTATTTTTATACCCGAAAAGGTATAAATAATGCAATTAAGTGAATTTATAAAAGAAAAACGCAATTCCGTGAAGTTAACACAACCCGAACTGGCAGAAAAAGCAGGTGTTGGGTTGCGGTTTATCCGTGAATTGGAACAGGGCAAAGTAACTGTTCGTCTGGATAAGGTAAATCAGGTCTTAAAACTTTTCGGATACCAGGCAGGGGCTGTTAAAATCGAAACAAATGAATAATGGCAAAAAGAAAAAGATAAACCGAAATGATTTTACTGCCTTTTTTAACACCTTAAAACTGGACACCAAACAACAGCAAAACATTTTCAAAAAAATGGTCACAAACAAAACCAAATGGGTTAAAAGAATCGACGAAAGTTTTTTAACTGATGAATTTAAATCTGAGTACAAACTACTGATTGACAACAGGTTTAACAGGTGAGATAAACATTTTCCAACACCCCTTTTGTCTTGGGGTTGAACAGTTTTTAATAAAGCTATTCCACAAAACTCCGGTAGTAACTCGCCTTTTGCTCGTTGTTGAATCTAACGTGAATGTTTGACATATAACCGGCATAATCTTTTCGGGATTCAGGTTTGAATTCCCACAATTTTTCGAAATAGCCCAGTGCCACTCTAAAATCAGCAGTCACTTTGTCAAGTTCTTTCAGCAAAATGCGGTACTGGCTTCGTGTGCGGTTGTTCTCGTATCTGGCCATTTCGCGCTGGTAACGTTCTTCGGCCTGGTGGTAAAATTTTGTAGCATTCCATTCAAGGCCGTTCACATTCTCCGGATTTAATTCCAGCAAAACAATACTCACTGAATCAAGTATTTCATCATTGCCCAGTTGTTTGTTCAGTTCAAAATACTTTTCCAAATTTGGTTCAGTGCCTTTTGCTTCCTGCGGCATTTCCTCCCATACATCCAGTGCCTTTTCAGTCATATCAATTTCATTGTAAATGGCAAACAAACGGCTGTTCACACCTTCAACCTCGCCGTCAAAATTTTCCTGCAAAAATTCCAGCGAAGAAAGTTCTCTGGAAAGATTATCCTGTTTCCGGTAAATTTCTGCCAGCGTGGAATACATCTCAGCACTGGCAAAGTCGCGAAAACGGGCCTGGTCGAACCAGTCAACAGCCTGATCGATTTCACCGGCATTGTAGGCGGCTTGTGCTGCCTGTGCATAAACACTACCATCCAAATCATTCATTCCGGGAAACTGCTTCAAATATTGTTTCCATGCGATTGCTGCTTTTTCATAATCTCCCTGCAATTCCGCTTGTTCGGCATTCAATTTATAATCAACCAAAACTTTTGGGGCAGAGCAGGAAACAACAAATATTCCAATACTAATTATAGAAATTCTCAAACCTAACTTCATAATTCAATTTATATACTTCGCACGGGATAAAATGTGCCAACTAAATTTAGTTGGTCCCGAGCATTCGGGAGCAAAATTGCAGTTGGAAAGTCCTTTTGCCAACTGCTAATTGCTTATTGCCAACTTACATAAATGTATAAATTTATCCCGTTTTTAGTATAGTTAAACGGCAAAACTACAACAAATCATGTTTTTTGACCCGTTTTTTTGGTTAATCAGCAAAAAAGCTATAATCTTAATAAGGTCTTTAAAATTATCCACTTCAACCTGATTTTAAGCAGGATTTCACTATATTTCGACTAAAATTTCAAAAACTATGAAAAACCAGGCCTTTTCACTTTCGCGCAGGAAATTTATTCAAGCCGCTACTACTGCGGTAATCGGCGCACCATTTATTCTCGAATCATGTGCTACAAAAGGAACTTTGAACCACGCTTGCATCGGCGTGGGAGGAATGATGGGCTTAAGCGATCTTAAAAACTTTTTAAGCCACCCCAATGTAAAAATTGTAGCCATTTGCGATGTAGATAAAAATATGCTGGAAAAAGCATCAGAACTGGTTCCCGATGCCCGGAAATATACTGACTGGCGCGAGATGTTCGAAAAAGAGGATGGGAAGTTCGATTCGGTTAATGTAACAGTTCCTGACCATAATCACTTCATTATTGCCTGGAATGCCATTCAGAAAGGGAAACATGTTTACTGCCAGAAACCTATGTGCCACGATGTTGCCGAAGTGCGCAAATTAACCGAAGCATCGGTTGAAAAAGGCGTTATTACACAGCTTGGTACGCAACATGCTTCTTCTGCCAACGATCGCCGTGCAGTTAAACTTATAAAAGATGGCGCAGTTGGAAAAATAAAACATGTTTACCTCTGTTCAAACAGGCCGGGAGCTGTTGAAAATTACAGGCTGGCCGGTCCGCGCCCCGAAATTGGTGAATCAGTTCCCGACTTTCTCAACTGGGATCTTTGGATTGGAACGGCTCCCATGCGGGAATATGCACAAAAAATTTATCATCCGTGGTTATGGCGTGGATGGCTCGATTTTGGAACCGGCTGGTCGGGAGATATTGGTTGCCACCTGTTCGATGCAGTTTGGAAAGGGCTTGATTTAAAAGCGCCAAAAACTGTTATTGCAGAAGTCCAGAAATCCTGGCAGGAGTCATTCGAACGCCGCGCCGATAACTGGCCACAGGCAAATCATATCACCTGGATGTTTCCGGGAAACGACCGCACTGAATCAGATGAACTCCCGGTTGAATGGTTCGACGGTGAATTTTTCCCTCCGCAGGAAATTATGGATTTATTCCCCGGCGATCCTTACCCTCCTGAATCGGCTATGCTGGTTGGAACCAAGGGCGCCCTGCTGATAGCCCATGGAAACGATTTGGTACTTTTGCCACAAAGTAAATTTTCCGGTTACAAACTCCCTAATTTTAAAGAAAGAAATCATTATCACCATTTTGTGGATGCTTGTTTGGGAGGTGAAATAACGGAATCACATTTTGCCCAATCCGGCCCCATGACCGAAGCAATTCTTCTGGGAACTATTGCCGTTCGAATTCCCGAAACATTGCTGCAATGGGATGCTGAAAATATGAAAATACCCAATTATCCTGAAGCAGAAAAACTTCTTGGCCGGGTTTATCGGGACGGGTGGAAAACAGCCGGATTTTGAATCCACTGTTTGTTGGCAAAACAAAAGTTCAATGTGAAAAGATGGTTCTTATATTACGTTCAATAAAAGACCCGGAAGCTTTAATAACAATTTGAACGTGATAAAAATATACAGTTCACCCAATTTTTTTTCATTTGCCATCTTATTTGGGTAAACATTTCATAGAAAAGCAAAAAAATAACCAAAACCTTAAAAATTTTAAAATTTTGTGTAACGTTTTATTGGCCCCTCCTGTCTTAACACTAAAAGCCAATTTTCATGAAAAACAAAGCCATGTTCTTCCTGTGTTTTTTTATTACCGGAATAATTAATGGGCAGGAAACAGAGAAAAAACTTTACATCGCCAACCAGGTAAACGGGTATGATATTACAATTGACGGGAAACTGGACGAAACAGCCTGGCAATCGGTTCAGTGGGAAGATCATTTTACCCAATTTCAGCCACATGAAGGCCGGTCTCCACATCAGCAAACTGAATTTGCCCTACTTTATGATGAACACAACATTTATGTTGCCATAAAAGCACTGGACAAAAATCCCGACAGCATTACCATGAGATTGACCCGTCGCGATGTAATGGATGGCGACCAGGTTGGAATTGCTTTTGACACTTATCTCGACAGGCGAACAGCTTTTCTTTTTGCTGTTTCGGCTGTGGGCGTTAAAGCCGATTGGGTAATCAGCAACGATGGCGAAAATGAAGATTTTACCTGGGATCCAATTTGGTGGGTAAAAACCAGCAAAACAGAATATGGCTGGATTGCCGAAATGCGAATTCCGTTAACCCAATTACGATTCGATAAGGACGGCGAACAAATGTGGGGATTGCAGGTATTCAGGCAGGTTTTCAGAAAAGAGGAATTGTCTGTATGGCAACCGATGAAACGAAGTGTTTCTGGTTTTGTTTCCAGTTTGGAAATATGAACGGCTTGAAAAACATTCAACCCAAAAATACAATAGATATAATGCCTTATGTGGTTGCCCGGACAGAACGTTTTGAGAAGGAGCCGAAGAATCCGTTCAGAAAAAACGGCAAAGACAATGGATTGAATGCAGGACTTGATGCAAAAATAGGACTAACCCACTACCTCACCCTCGATGTTACTATAAATCCTGATTTCGGCCAGGTAGAAGCAGATCCGTCGGAAGTAAACCTTACTACGTACGAAACATTTTTTGAGGAAAAACGGCCGTTTTTTATTGAAGGAAAAAATATTCTGAAATATAAACTAATGTTTGGCGACGGCGATCTGGCATACGACGGACTGTTTTATTCACGCCGAATTGGCCGGCGTCCGTATTATTCCCCTGATTTAGAAGATAATGAATATGCCAGGGTGCCTGAATTTTCACGTATATTGGGGGCAGCAAAAATAACCGGCAAAACAAAAAGTGGCTGGTCGGTTGGCGTTTTGGAAAGCATTACAGGAGAAGAGCATGCTGAAATAAAAGGTATTGGAAACAGCAGGGAACAAACCGTGGACCCGTTTACCAATTATTTTGTTTCGCGCGTTCAAAAAGATTTTAATGTTAAAGAATTCCTTTCCAACATGGTTGTACGCTGGGAATACCAGCCTGGTTCAACGGTTTTTTTGGTTTGGTCGCAAACCCGCAGCGATTTTAAAAACGACGGTTCGTTCGATTTTTCCCGCGATTTTGAAGGATTGTTCAATGAAAAACCACACAACATTTTTCTGCTGAAATTTTCGTATCGGTTTGGAAGATAAACAGGTTGGCTTTATATTCTGTTTTATTACTTTTAATTCAACGCTATAAATTTTGTTTTGTACGACAAAATACCGTACATTTGCTTAAAAAATTATGGAAACGCTGATAAATAAGGATGAACGAATTGAGATAAGAATTTCATCGTATGATAAACGAATCTTTCAAAAAGCTCAAAAACTAAGCGGAGATAAATCGTTT
Organism: Mariniphaga sp.; assembly: GCA_019429205.1. Lineage (GTDB taxonomy): Bacteria > Bacteroidota > Bacteroidia > Bacteroidales > Prolixibacteraceae > Mariniphaga. Next base: position 10,811 of record JAHYIT010000002.1, read on the forward strand.
AGCAGTTTTATTGTTCGAATTGTAAAAGAACAAGCTGAAAAAATTGTTGCAAAAAACGATAGAATTATTGCCAGCGAAAGAGACCGGGAAATATTCTTTAATGCTGTATTTGAAAATAGCAAACCAAATCAAAATTTAGTAGAAGCAGCAAAAAAATACAAATCTCAAACCTCCCAATAGTGAAAATTCAACTTTTGGATAAAAATCACAACAGAAAAAATTTTACCTGTGAAGAAGAATCACTGAATAATTACATCAGAAAACAGGTTAGTCAGGATATTCGAAAAAAACTGGCAACTTGTTTTGTAGCTATCGACAAAGAACAAAATGTTATCGGGTATTATACACTTTCGAGCGAAAGTCTGGGCAGAGAATTGATACCCGAAAAATACATGAAACAAATACCAAAAAAATACAATGCACCAGTAATATTATTAGGCCGTCTGGCAAGAGACATTTCAGCAAGAGGAACCGGGCTTGGCGAACATCTTCTTTTAGATGCCTTATTCAGAAGTTACGATTTATCGGTTAAAAGCATTGGAGCAATGGCTGTTGTAGCAGAACCAATAAATGAGAAAGCGGTTGCTTTTTATAAAGATTATGGTTTTGAACAGTTGCCTGACAGCGAAAAAATGTTTCTTCCGATGAAAGTTATCGGACAATTAATTTGAGCGAAAACATTTGCATTGCAGAGAATAAATATATGACAATAACCTTGTGAAAAATTATCTCAAAAATCATCCGTTTGCCCCAACCGGACTCTTCATTTTCCCCATTCTGGCATTGGCTTTTTTCATGGAGTTTTATTTGCCCTCCGGCGCACCTGAAGGGTACAAAAGTTTTATTATAGCTTTCGAATTTGCCAGAGCGCCTGCTGAAATTCAAAACCTTTTCTCTGGCCTCTCCCCGGAAACCATTAAAAACATTGACAAAGCAAACTACATCGATTTCGGTTTTATGCTGACCTATTCCCTCTTTTTAGGGCTGATGTTCAAAAAGGCTGCATCTGTTTTTAAACGACGCTGGTTGCTTTGGGGAGTTTTGCTTTCTGCATTCATTTTTCTGACCGATTTTATTGAAAATATTTTGTTGCTAAATATTACCAAAATTTATTTGTCAGGTACAGAAATTGCAATTTTGATGCCCATCCTGAAAAACCTTCACCTGATTACCTGGCTCAAATGGGGCGGTTTGGCTGTGGCTTTTGTGCTGCTTTTCTTCGGAATGAAAAAGAATACCGGTATTGCAAAATTCACCGGGGCCGCTTTGTTACTGTCTTTTCCACTTGCTTTTTGGGCATTAACCCACAATCCGGTAGCCGAAACCTGGTTTGTTTTCTCGGTGTTCGGGGCGTTTGCCGGAATGTTTGTTTTGGCGTTTTGGGAAACGGGTGGCGCGATTTCCGAATCGCGCATTTAGATTTGAGCTATTCTCGTATAAGATGTTTGCACTAAAGCCCAAAAGAATTCATTCAGCATATTTCTTTGGGTTAACCTGCTATACAAAATTCAAAGTTTTTTAAATCAGCGATTCGGAAACCGCTGTACCCGGAACCTCTACAATTGTTATTCCATCTAACCAGGGAACCGTTCTTTCAAAAAGAGAACGGTTCCATTTAAATCACTTTTTTAGAATCATTCCGTATTAACTAAGGAGACCCGGTTTTTTCAAACCAATCCTTAAATTTGCTTTCGTCAATATAAACCAGAAAATTATGGAAACCAGCAGAAGGGAGTTCCTTCGCCAGCTTAGCCTGGCCTGCGGAAGTGTTTTGTTTATTCCAGCCTGTGCAGGTTATGATTCTCCCTGGCGTTTTTTCAGTGAAAAAGAAGCCCGTACCGTAATTGCATTTGCCGGGCAAATTATTCCTGCTGACCAGGATGCCGGCGCTACGGATGCCAACGTGGTCAATTTTATTGACAAACAACTGATTGGACCTTATACCCGATTTCAGGAAGAATACCGAAAAGGCATTTCTGCCATCGAAAATTCAGCCCAAAAACTGTTTCAAAAGGCATTTTATGAACTTGACCGGGATAACCAGACCGGGTTTATGGAGCAAATGGAAGCCGGAAAACTTCCCGAAGAATTCTGGACAGAAGTCAACCAGCGCAGTTTTTTCAACTTGGTGCTCGACCATTCCATGCAGGGATTTTACGGGTCTCCGCGCCACGGAGGGAATAAAAACTATGTAAGCTACAAAATGATGCGGCTGGATTATCCGCATGTTTTGGGACAAAACCGCTACGAATCGAAATGTGCCACTGCCAAATTAATGGAGTTATGAAGAACAAACATGTAAATGCAATAGTGGTAGGCGCCGGCGCAGGAGGTGGAATAGTGGCCAAGGAACTGGCTGTTGCCGGTCTTTCGGTTGTGCTATTCGAACGCGGCGGCTGGGCTACTTATGACGATCACAATGATGATGAGTTGATTTCGCAGCGTACCACGGTGCTGGGAAATGCATTCGGACCAGATGATAAACGACATCGCCGGGTGGTTGTGAACAGCGACGGTTCCACCCGGATTGTTCTGCCAAGCGAAGGAAGTTACAGCAACAATGCAGCCTGCGTAGGTTCGGGTACCGTAAGTTACGGCGCTATGGCCTGGCGTTTTATGGAAAAAGATTTCACCATGAAATCTACCTACGGGCATGTGGAAGGTTCCACACTCGACGACTGGCCCATTAACTATTTTGATTTGGAACCTTATTATGAAAAGGCGGAATGGGAAATTGGCGTTTCGGGCGAAAGCGGCGCCAATCCGTTCGAATCGCACCGGGAAAAACCTTACCCCATGCCTCCTTTTGCATACAACCATTCGGCAAATATACTGGCAGATGCTGCTAAAAGGTTGGGATATTCGCCTTTCCCAATTCCCATGTTACGGAACTCGGTTAGGTACGGTGGCAGGCCAGCCTGTTACCGTATGCGGAGTTGCGTGGGATTTGCCTGTCCGGTAAATGCCAAATGTGGAACACATAACACAGTTATACCAACTGCTTTAGATTCCGGCAATTGCGAATTACGCACCCATTGCCAGGTGGCCGAAATTATGCTCGACGAAAAAGGGCGGGCTACCGGCGTAAAATATTTCGACGAAAAAGACAAAGGACAGATTCAAACTGCCGATATCGTGGTTGTTTCAGCGGCAGCCGTTGAAACTGCCCGGTTGCTGCTCAATTCTAAATCAAAATTGTTCCCAAACGGGGCAGGAAACAATAACGACTGGGTGGGCCGCAATCTTCAGGGACATGCATACACCGGCGCCCACGGGTTAATGAACGATGATGTTTACGACGATGTTGGGCCGGGAGCTACCCTTGCCATTGCCGACTTTAACCACGATAACCCGGGAATAGTTGGAGGAGGAGTTTTGTGCAATGAATTTACCGCTATGCCTTACCTTTTTTCCAAAATGCGTCCTCCGGGTGCCAAACGATGGGGACCGGAGCATAAAGAATACCAGCGCAGTCAGTTTAAAAAACTTATTCGGCTGCATGGTCCGTTTCAGGAAATTCCAAATTTTGAGGCTCGGGTTACAGTGGATTCTGAAGTAAAAGATCATTGGGGTATTCCGGTGGCCCGGTTATCAGGATCACGCCACCCGTATGATCCCACAGGTTGCCAATATATGTCAGAAAGGGCTGAAGAAATCCTGAAGGAAGCTGGTGCTTACCATACCTGGCAAAGAGTTGGAGGAAGAGGACTAAGCGGAGGACAACATCAGGCCGGTACTACCAGAATGGGCAACGACCCCAAAATTTCGGTCACAAATAAATTCGGACAAGTACACGAAATCGACAACCTCTTTATTGCCGATGGAAGTCTTTGTGTAACCAATGGAGGGTTCAATCCGGCGCTTACCATTATGGCGCTGGGATATTGGGTAGGCGATTACATTGTAAAAAACTGGAACGGAAGTAAGTTCAAATAGGCAAAGGCGGAGGCGAAGGAAGAGGAAGGGAAAGAAGCGACAGTTGGCAGTTGGCAGAAAAAAATCAAACTTCAATAGAATAATAAAACTATTGTATTCTATGCGTCTATGTAGTTTAAAATAAAATCTTTATGAAAAATAAAATCTTTCGAAACATCATACGATCATTACTTATTCTGTTTGTAATTCTTATTATTTTGGGAGGTTCCTATACCTGGTGGAACGCGGCCAGCCCGGAAAGAACATGTGCCAGTTGCCATGAGATAAGTCCGTCTCACACTACCTGGACGGCCTCGGCGCACCGCGATATTTCCTGTTTCAAATGCCACGGAACCGCACTCGAAAACGGCTGGCACAGCCTGTCTGAAAAAACACGGATGGTAATGCGGCATATTCAAAACAAACCACACCCCGACGATATCCGTTTATCCGAAGCTCAGATTTTTGAAACCATGGAGCGATGTATTTCCTGCCATCAGACCGAATATGCCAACTGGCTGGCCGGCGGGCACTCGGCTACTTATGCCGACATTTTGCTGGATGAAACGCACAACACCACAGAACAACTCAATTTCGACTGCCTGCGCTGCCATGGAATGTTTTATGAAGGCACTATTCCCGATTTGGTTGAACCCATTTCGCAACATGGTCCGTGGAGCATGAAGGACAAAAAAATAGCAGACAAACCCACCATGCCTTGTATGACCTGCCACCAGATTCACAGCAAAGGCGAACCAGCCCAACGACCGGATTATTCATCTCCAAATAATATTTTTTACAGCAGAAACATGGAAAACAATTCCCTCGGTTTTTTTATCCGGAACGAAAAAATTCATTTTGATCTGGCCAATCTGCCCACGCCAGTTATTCTGAACGGAACCGACACAGTACAAACGCCGGCTGATCTGGTTTACCGGTTGTGTGTGCAGTGCCATGCTCCATCGGTTTGGCACCAGGCCGGCAGCCACGACGACCGCACTCCCACCGGCGTGCACGAGGGAATCAGTTGCCGGGCATGCCATGAGCCACATTCAAACTACCAGCGAAATTCATGCGATAAATGCCATCCGGGCGAATCAAAAAACTGCAGACTGGATGTAAAAACCATGAATACCACCTATTTTTTGCCTTCAAGCGAAAACGATATTCATTTTGTTTCGTGCGACGATTGCCATGAAAACCAAATCCGGTAAATTCAACTGAACATGGAACTTCTCCAAATGAAGATATTTTACTACTTTTCAATCGGAATTCTAAATTTTAATTTATGTTCAGAATAAAAGTTTTTGCACTAGTATTATTGCTGTTTCCGGGATGGGTTGCCAGTGCTCAGGATAATGTTTTAAAAGCCGGTTTGAGTGGTGCTTTTTTGGGTGATTTTAACCTGGCTTACGAAAGAATGCTTAACTCAAACCGTTCCCTCCAAATAAAAATCGGCTATTTAAACCCTGTTGCCAGCCCTTTTTTCACTGTAGAAGCGATAACGCCCGAGGCTTATTCCTTTATTCAGGAAAACGGTGGAATGTCAGCCTCGCTGGAATACAGGTTTTTCATCTCGGAAAAATTGTCGGCTGAAGGATTTTACATAGCCCCTTATCTCCGTTATTTCAATCAGTTTGTAGATTATAAGGATGAAATTGAAAGCCGAATTTATACTGTGAACACAAAACTTAACACGGTTGGCATAGGTGCACAATTGGGATACCAATGGATTATAAATGAACTATTCACTATAGATTTTCATTTCCTTGGTATAGGTTTGGATTATTATATGACTTCCTTAAAATACTCTGTGGAACCCAAACCGGAAGGGTTTGATTACAGCGTAGTTACTCCACATATCGAGGATGTTTTCAGCGATATTATTTACCTGAAAAACAGACTAAAACACGAAGTTAACGAAGATAACCATACATCAAAATTACCTTTCTTTTTCCCGGGATTCAGGATGGGAATTAGTTTGGGAATTGCATTTTAAATCACCTTTATTAGTTTATGATTGTTGTTTTCATTTTATACCTGGTTGTTCTGATTGGAATTGTGGTCTGGTCGGCCCGGCGTTCCAAAACCAATATCGATTTTGTAATTGGCGGAAAAAAAATTTCAGGATATTCGCTGGCATTGTCGGAACGGGCTACGGGTGAATCGGCGTGGTTGCTGCTTGGGCTGACCGGACATGCGTATGCCGAAGGAATGGCTGCCATTTGGGTGGCGTTTGGTTGTGTGGCCGGAATCCTTTTTCTTTGGACATTTCTGGCCCAACCGCTGCAAAGAATCACAGAAAAAACCGGAGCACTGACTGTTCCCGGACTATTTTCCGGAACCTTTAAAGGAACCACTAAAAGTTTCAGCCTGCTTTCGTCGCTGGTTATCATTTTCTTTTTTGTGCTTTACATTGCTGCCCAGTTTAGCGGAGCTGGAAAAATTTTCAACGACACCTTTAATATCGATCCGTTTTGGGGAATGGTCATCGGTTCGGCACTGGTTACGCTCTACACCATGCTGGGAGGTTTTATCACGGTGGTTGCCACCGATGCATTTCAGGCCATTCTCATGGTTGTCACTTGTGTAGTTTTACCCATTATTGCATTGGGCATTGCAGCCACTTACGACATTTCCATCGCCGAAACTATTTTAGCTTCCAGTTATACCATTCCGTTAAATATCGAAACCGTAAAGCAAGCCACAGGCGGATTGCTCATATTGAACGGATTAAGCTGGGCATTTGGTTACACGGGTCAGCCGCAATTAATTTCACGTATGATGGCCATGCGCTCTGAAAAAGAAACCCGGCAAAGCCGGTGGGTTGCAGTTTTGTGGACTTTGCTGGCTTATGGCGGAGCATTTATGATTGGAATTATTGGTTATAAACTGGTGCAGGCAGGCGCTTTGGGCGATGCAGCAGCCAGCGTTGCCACTGATTCCGAAAAAATTATGCCTGCCATGGTCATGACGCTGCTCAATCCCATTCTGGCGGGAATCCTTTTATCGGGTGCCGTTTCAGCCATGATGTCCACCGCTTCGTCGCAACTAATGGTGGTTTCCTCATCCATGACCGAAGATGTGTATTTGCAGGTAACGCGGAAAAAAATCAGGGAAAAACGGTTGCTCTTTCTGAATAAAATTTTGACACTTGCCGTTGGATTGATTGGTTTCCTGCTGGCCATTACCATGCAGGATACGGTTTACGGTCTGGTTTCTTACGCCTGGAGCGGAATAGGGGCATCGTTTGGACCAGCTATTGTTTTACTGGTTTTCTGGAAAAACTTTTCCCGTGCCGGAGCATTTGCCAGTCTGATTACCGGTACTGTTTCAGCCGTGGTCTGGAAAACCTGGCTCGCCGAACCTACCGGAATTTCAGAACGTCTGGCCAGTTACCTGCTCGCTTTTGGCATGGCAGTCCTTTTCAGTTTAATTTTTCCTGAAAAAAGAAACGCTGCCTGAAAATCAAACTTCCGAAAAATGAAACCAGGAACATCAGTTTTCTAATTCATTTTTTTACTTACGCCTTTATACATTTACATATTCCTGCATTTATGCATTATTACATTCAACATTCCCGCATTCATGCATATCTCCTACTCCATCCGCACAATCCTCGGATAAAATTTCCCCAAAACCTCTACTAAATCTTTCTGGTGTTTCATCACATCATGAATGTTTTTATAGGCAAACGGCGATTCGTCGATTCCCCCGCCCAGCAGTTCCACGCCCTGTTCGGCCAGGTATTTTTTCATCTGGCTTTCGGTAAAAGTTTGTTTGGCCACATTGCGCGACATTAATCTTCCGGCGCCGTGGGAAGCAGAATTCAGGGCATCTTCATTTCCTTTTCCGGTAACAATAAACGCCGGCGATGCCATAGTGCCGGGAATAATTCCCAAATTGCCAGTGCCTGCGGGAGTAGCCCCTTTCCGGTGAATGATAATTTCTTCACCTGTATCCAATGTCTCTTTCCATGCAAAATTGTGGTGGTTTTCGATAATGGTAAGTGGTTTTTCGCCAAAAGCTTTTGCCAGTCTGCGGTGAATAATACGGTGATTGGCATGGGAATAGTCGCCGGCCAGGTTCATTGCCGCCCAGTACTCCTGCCCTTCTTCCGAATCGAGTTCCAGCCAGGCCAGATGTGCCGCTTCGCCCGAAAGTTCCAGCTTGTCTTTGGCAATGCGCGTGTAATGTTTGCAAACCTCAGAACCAAAGTTACGTGAACCTGAGTGACTTAAAACAGCGAAGTATTCTCCCGGCTGAAGTCCTGCAATTTCAGAAAAGGCCTGAATTTTCACAAAACCCACATCCACAAAATGATTTCCGTGGCCTGATGTTCCCAACTGACTGGCAAACTTTTTTTGCAGGGTTTTTAAAAATTTTATTTCCTGAAACTCTTTTCTTTCCAGAATTTCATGATCCTGCTCATCTTTGAACTCTGCCAATCCGAAACGGGTTTCGTTCATCAGAATGTTTTTAATCCGGTCGCACTCTCCGTCAATTTTTTTGGGCGAAAAAGGAAAAACCGAAAGGCACATACGGCAGCCAATGTCCATTCCCACCCCGTAGGGAATGACGGCATTATAGGCCGCCAGCACCCCGCCGATTGGCAGTCCGTATCCCACATGTGCATCGGCCATCAGGGCGCCTTTTACTGAAATGGGTAGTTTCATGGCAGTTTCCATCTGGCGAATGGCTTCCGGGTCGATGTTATCTTCGCCATAAATTTTGAATTCCAGCGCCGCTTTGTTCAGCACCGGTTTCTTTTTGTTTTTGGCTGGTTTTTCTGTTAAAAGTTGTGCCAGTTCACCCCAAACCGGGTCCTTTAAATAGTTTTTCGGACTGAGGTTTACCTTTTCCAGGGTTTCAAGAAGCTCAACTTTATCCGAACGTTTAAAATGCCGGCTGACAATGTTAATAGCCAGCGAAATAGCCCGGTCGCTGGTGTAACCGAGTCGTTTGAGTTCTTTCCCCCGAAGTTTTATCTTCTTCATAACAAAAAATCATTTACTTTTATAGCTGAATCAACCACAACTTATTATGAAAACGAAATTATTTGCCGCATTGTTCCTTTTAACCCCATTCTTTTCTATGGGCCAAATAACCCCGGAAGATATTGTAACCCGGATAAAAAAACAAGTGACCTGCCCCTGGGCCGACCAGACTGTTGATACATTTAAGGCTGGTGAACCTCAAACTGAACTGACCGGGATAGCCGTTTGCATGTTTGCCGATATGCAGGTTTTAAGGCAGGCAGTTGAAAAAGGCTGCAATTTCATAATCACTCACGAGCCGGTGTTTTTCAACCACGCAGACCAAACCGAATCTTTTCAAAACGATCCGGTTTTTTTGGAGAAAATGGAATTTATCAAAAAAAACGGGCTGGTCATTTTCCGTTTCCACGATCACATTCACATGACTGAGCCAGATGGAATTTCTTTTGGTATGATACGAAAACTGAAATTGAACCAATTTGCTGTAAATGGTTCGCAAACTTTTTTTCGGATTCCTGAAAAAACCCTCAAAAATTATGCAAATGATCTTAAACAAAAATTCGAATTGGAAAGCATCCGTTTTATCGGCAATCCAGACTTGAAATTTACCAAAATTGCATTTATGGCTGGCGCACCTGGCGGACAGCGGCATATTCAAATGCTGCGAAACGATGATGTTGAAGTTTTAATTGCCGGCGAAGCGCCCGAATGGGAAACTTATTTGTACGTTAACGATGCAGTGAATCAGGGGAAAAACAAAGCGGTTATTTTCCTGGGGCACATTAAATCGGAAGAAGCCGGGATGGAATACTGTGCAGAATGGCTCAGGGAATTTGTTAATGAAGTACCTGTTCATTTTATTGAAAACCGGCCTAATTTCAAAACTTTTTAAAAGCTGAACTATGCCCGAAGGACTTTGGCTCATTTTAGTTCTGATTATTTCCGTATTGTTTATCATTCTGGGAACCACCAGGTTGAAACTTCACCCGTTTGTTGTTTTGCTGCTGGCATCATACCTGGCAGGTGCTCTGGCGGGATTACCGGTTGAAAACATTGCCGTTTCCATTGCCCGCGGGTTTGGCGACATTATGGCCTATATTGGAATTGTTATCGTTTTGGGAACCATTATCGGAATCATTCTGGAAAAATCGAATGCCGCGATTAAACTTGCCGAACTGGTTTTGAAACTGGTGGGCAAACGGTTTCCTGCGCTGGCCATGTCTATAATTGGCTACATCGTTTCCATACCGGTTTTCTGCGATTCGGCTTATGTGATTCTATCCTCGCTGAAAAAATCGCTGGTGCACCAAACCAAAAAACCTTCGGTGGCGCTTTCCATTGCGCTGGCCACCGGACTTTACGCCACCCACACTTTTGTTCCGCCAACACCCGGCCCCATTGCAGCCGCCGGTAACCTGGGACTCGATGACCAACTCGGGCTGGTTATTCTTTTCGGTTTGGCTGTTGCTTCGGTGGCTCTTTTTGCCGGGTATCTCTGGGCATCGTATGCCGGCAAAAAATATAAAACCAGCGAAGACTCCGAAACATTTATCCAAAACATTTCGGAAAACATTAAACTTCCATCTGCAACCAAATCGTTATTGCCTATTTTAATTCCGATACTTCTCATTGCACTGCGTTCAATTGCTACTTATCCGGCCAAACCTTTTGGCACCGGGTTCTTTTTTACCTTTCTCGATTTTACCGGCCAACCGGTAAATGCGCTGTTGATTGGATTTTTACTGTCGTTTTTACTTTTTCCGAAGTTCAACCAGGAAACCCTCACCGGCTGGATTGGAGACGGCATTTCAGCAGCGGCTCCCATTTTACTTATTACGGGAGCAGGCGGCGCTTTCGGAACCATTCTAAAAGAAACACAAATTGGCGAAACCATCGGAAATATGCTGGCCGGTTATCAACTGGGAATTTTTCTGCCGTTTATTATTGCAGCGGCTTTTAAAACAGCACAGGGTTCTTCTACTGTTTCGCTGGTAGCTACTTCGGCGCTCATTGCCCCGCTGCTTTCAACCATCGGGCTCGATTCGCTGAACGGAAAAGTGCTTGCAGTGATGGCCACGGGCGCGGGCGCCATGACCATCTCACACGCCAACGACAGCTTTTTCTGGGTGGTTACCCAGTTTTCGGGAATGGATGTGAAAACCGGGTACAAAACCCATACGATGGCCACACTAATTCAAGGAGTTACGGCGATGATTTTCATATTTATTCTTAACTTGATATTCATTTAAAATTTAAACCATGTCAAAAAAATTCCTTATTGCCACTTTTGTCCTTTTACAGTCGTTATTATCTTTAGCAAATCGTTATGACCCACCGGGTAATCAAATGAATCCAGAGCCAGTTCAACTTTTTAATGGCAAAAACCTGGATGGCTGGTACACCTTTTTACAGCACAGCGGAAAAAACAACGACCCAAAAAATGTTTTTACGGTGAAAGATGGAATGATCCGGATATCCGGCGAAGAGTGGGGTTGCATTACAACAAATGAGGAATTTGAAAATTACCGTTTAATTACTGAGTTCAAATGGGGTAAAAAAACCTTTGAGCCCCGGCTCAACAATGCCCGCGACTGCGGTATTCTTCTGCATTCGGTTGGTGAAGACGGGGCTTCGGGTGGTATCTGGATGCACTCGATAGAATGTCAGATTATTGAAGGCGGAACAGGTGACATTATTGTTGTTGGCGACGGTTCAGAAAATTTCAGCGTAACTTGTGAAGTTGCCAGCGAAAAACAAGGCAATTCGTACGTATTTCAACCGGGCGGGAAAAAAGCAACAGTTAACTCAGGCCGTATCAACTGGTTTAACCGCGATCCGGAGTGGAAAGATGTGCTGGATTTCAGAGGAGAACATGAAGTTAAACATCCGGTTGGCGAATGGAACACACTTGAATGTATTGCTAACGGCGATAAACTTACCTTCATTTTAAACGGAATTGTAGTAAATGAAGCAACCAATGTTAAACCGGAAAAAGGCAAAATTCAAATTCAATCTGAAGCAGCTGAAATTTTCTTTCGGAAAATAGAACTCATCCCTCTTCATAATAGCAAACCTTAAAACTTTCAGTTTATTTTCTTAAAAAAAGGCCCTCAAAAAAATTTAATGGCATATTGCTTTTAAGATAAAAATGTCTTAAATTGTTGCTCCATTAAATTATAAACGATGTATAAAAAAAAATTATTCTGCGAACACTATCTTTCAATAAAGTATCGTAAATTGTTTTACATTTTATTCATCCATCTAAAACCAGTTACAAAAAGCCAGGGTTTATCGCACACAAAATTTTTAACTAATTTATTTATGAGTAACATAAACAGGTTATTCCGAATTAATTATTTAGTTGTTTTTTTCAACTGTAATATTTTGAATTTCAATGTATTTTCACACTGCCTGAATAAATTTCCGGCAGAATAAATTCTAATAAATCACAATCATTAAAATCAAAAGAAAATGGACAAAGTAACAAATTTGAATGTGGGTGCCATCAACCCCTATGCCCTTACCGAAGCGTTAGTTGGCAGAAAAATTGATTGGACGAAAAAGGAATCCATTGAAGTGATGGAAGACGCACTGGAAACGGATTACAATGAATTGTTCGACATGAAGTTTAATTCGCCCATTTATGCCGGATTAAAACTCAATGACAAAAACATGGCTGAACCGGTTGCTGCGTCTGCAATTACAATCAGGGGCGACAACGAATCAGAAACACCGGATGTATCAGGCATTACCAATCTGGGCGAGCTCAAAAAGCTTGGAGTAAAAAGTATAAACACCACAAAAATCCGCTCGGGGGTACTTACACGTGGTGTACTGAACCTGAAACTTGACCTCCCGCAAATGGATCATACGCTTTCAAAAACACTGTTAAGCAAGCCGCTTGCGGCAATTCTTTTAGGCAAGGCTGCTACTTCGGGTGACTGGACCCCAGAAAACGCTGTTTGGAAAGATATGGGAGATTTTTTCAAAGATGTGATCGAATTTTCCGATCCGGTTCAGGGAGCCATTGGAAACTGCTATTTTATTGCCGCTGTTTCGGCCATTGCATGGGCCGATCCTTACCGGATTGTTCACCGGAACCGTGCAACGGGTACAGGCGAAACTGACCGGGTGAATGCCATTCAGTTTTATTCAAAAGGCGGAGGAAAAAATGCGCCCACAAAACTGGTTGAAGTTACAGACAAAACACTGGTACGCACTTCAAACAACCTGCCCATTTATTGCCGGTCGAGAGATGCGGGAGAAATTTATCCGGCACTTTACGAAAAGGCATTTGCCAAATGGATTCTGAAAACCAATTCAGATAAACCCGATATTACCAAAACGGCATTTGGCGACCCGGTAAAAGCTACTGCTCAATTAAACAACAAAACGCCTCATTACTACAATACAGGCAGCAGAACCGGAGACCAACTCTATACTATTGTTCGCGAAAATTCAATGAGTTACAAAACTATCCATCCGATGACAGCCTGGACGTATGGTTCGAGCAAGGATTACACAGGCACCAATGTTGTTGGGAACCACGCCTATACAGTTTTAGGCTGGGCATACAAAAACAATAAAAAGTACATTGTCCTCAGAAACCCATGGGGGGTAACCGAACCAGCCGGAATGAACACGTATCAGGGGGTTCTTTCCTTTTTCGACAAAAGCTTTTGGAGGCCAATAAATATGATTGGGAACGATGGTGTTTTTGCCATTGAAGCCAACTCGTTCCAAAACCTTTTTGCAGGACTTGGAGTAGCCAAATAAATAAAATTGAGGAGAATATTATACTAAAAACGGGATAAATTTATACATTTATGTAAGTTAGCAAAAAGCAATTGGTCCCGAGTAATCGGGATCAAGTCATTTTGCCAACTGCACTTTTGCTCCCGAATGCTCGGGACCAACTAAATTTGGTTGGCACATTTTATCCCGTGCGAAGTATACAAGGTTTGGAATATAACTTTGAATATTCGTCTTTACAATTTTTATATAAAAAAGAATAAAAACAATGGATGAACTTTTAAAAATTGCATTTAATGAGTTGGGTACCGAAGAGATTGAAGGGGACCAACATAATCCTCAAATTTTGAAATATGCCAGTGACACCGGAATAAAAGGCGTTACCAGCGATGAAATTCCCTGGTGCAGTACGTTTGTTAACTGGGTTGCGTGGAAAGCCGGCCTTCAGCACTCGGGAAAACCAAATGCCCGCTCATGGCTGAATGTGGGTACGCGTGTAACTACGCCCGAACCTGGAGACATTGTGGTTTTCTGGCGCGAAAGTCCTGAGTCGTGGAAGGGTCATGTAGGTTTTTTCCTGGGTGTTTCAACCGATAAAAAAAGGGTATATTGCTTGGGAGGAAACCAGGGAAACCGCGTTTCAGTTTCGGCCTACCGGCTAAATACCGTGTTGGCATTTCAGCGATTGGCACCGGTAAACAAACTTGTAATTCCTGAACCCACGTTACAATTGGGAAGCCGCGGACAGGCTGTTGTTGCACTTCAGGATGCGCTGAAACTTCTGAATATTGACGTTGGAACGTCTGACGGAGCCTTTGGACCAAAAACAGAAACCGGCGTTAAAGAACTGCAAACCCGAATGCCAAACCTCGCAATTGACGGAGTTTACAATGATATGACACGGGATTTGCTTGAATCACAATTTCAGGCATAAAGTTATTTCACAATTTAATATTCAAAACCATGGCAAAAAAAATTTCTGATATGTGATTGAATTGATTGTTAATTAAGCAATTAAAAACATGATTTAAATAAAAATCTGAATAAATACTTGTTTCTCATTTTTTCAACCCATTAAAGCAATAGCTGGTTAGTTGAATATAAAAAACAGAAAGGCATAATGTCCAATTCAGATGAATTGGTTATTTTTGAGCGATGGGTTTTGCGTTACGCAAAACCCATCGTTTTATAAGTATAGTAAAAAATGAAAAAAAAGGAATTCAACATCGCAATATTGGGATGCGGCAAAGTAGCGCACCTCCACGCAAACGCTATACAAAATCTTCCCAATGCAAAACTGGCTGCAGTTTGGAGCCGTACAAAAAAAACGGCTGAAGAGTTTGCCCGGCAATACGAAACAAAAATTTTTGAACATATTTCTGATATGATAAAAATGGCAGAAATTGATTTAGCCATTGTTTGCACCCCCCACCCTTTTCACCGCGAACCGGCCATAGAAGCAGCTCATGCCGGCGCTCATGTTTTGGTTGAAAAACCTTTGGCATCCACCCTCGAAGATTCTGATGCCATTATTGAAGCCTGTAAAAATTCAGGGGTAAAACTGGGAGTCATAAGTCAGCGCCGCTGGTACGCACCGGTTATGCGGGTAAAAAAAGCCATTGAAGCCGGCAAAATTGGGAAACCGGTTTTTGGAACAATTAACATGCTGGGCTGGCGCGACAAAAACTATTACGATGCTGATGCATGGCGCGGTACCTGGAAAATGGAGGGCGGCGGAGTGCTGGTAAACCAGGCGCCACACCAACTCGATTTGCTGCTGTGGTACATGGGCGAAATCGACGAGGTTTACGGATTGTGGAAAAACCTGAACCATCCGTACATTGAAGTGGAAGACACTGCCGTTGCCATTGTAAAATTCAAAAACGGCGGAATCGGAAACATAATCGTCAGCAATTCACAGAAACCCGGAATTTACGGAAAAGTGCAAATTCATGGTGAAAACGGAGCTTCGGTGGGTGTCCAAACCGATGGCGGGGCCATGTTTGTTGCCGGAATGTCAAACGTTTTGGAACCGCCGGTAAATGATTTGTGGACCGTGCCGGGTGAAGAAAAGCTGCTTGCAAAATGGGTGAAAAAGGATTCGGAACTGTTCGATTCAATAGACCCAACAGTTTTTTATATGGAAAGGCAAATCGAAGATTTTCTGGAAGCCCTGGAAACCAACAGGGAACCTTTGGTATCCGGCGAAGATGGGCGGCGAACCGTTGAGCTTTTTACGGCCATTTACCGTTCAACACGCGACAATAAACCAGTTAAATTTCCGCTGGAACCTGAACATAGAAACGATATGGACGGAAGACTTGAGTTATAGCCCGATATATTTCAAAAACTCTTCCCGAACTGCTCTGTCTTTAAATCTTCCGCAATATTCGGCAGTCAAGGTGGTACTGCTTTCGTCGCCAATTCCACGGCACGAAACACACATGTGTTTGGCATCGATAAGGACGGCCACATCGTCAGTTTTTAAAACTTTTTTCAACTCGTTGGCAATTTGCATGGTTAGCCTTTCCTGCACTTGCGGACGGCGGGCAAAATAATCTACAATGCGGTTAATTTTACTCAGGCCAATTACCTGGCCACTTGGAATGTAGGCCACATGAGCTTTTCCAACTATCGGTAAAAAGTGGTGTTCACAAAAGGAATTCATGTTAATATCACGCTCGAGCAACATTTCGTTGTATTTGAACTTGTTATCGAACACCGATATTTTGGGCTTGTTGGCCGGGTTCAGTCCGTAAAATATCTCTTTCACAAACATTTTGGCAACTCTGTGCGGTGTTCCCTGCAAACTATCATCCGTTAAATCGAGACCAATAACTTCCATTATATCGCGAAACTTATCTTCGATTAACGAAATTTTTTCGTCATCCGATTTTTCAAATGCATCAAATCTCAGTGGGGTTTCGGCTGATGTTCCAACATGATGATCGCCCAGTGTTTCAAACCCGTTAATTTTTTCATACGAATAACCATTCCCGTTTAACTTCGCTTTATCATTTCCATTTAACGGCTTAATTAATAATTCTTTTTGCATATTTTCAACTTTTAAATTTTATTTCGTTTCTACTTTTTTCACGAAAACAAAACACCCTTATTCCCATTTTGTTTAAATTTATTCTGAAAATAAATAAACAAAATTCAATGTATATAGTATATATCAAACAAATGCTTAAAACTTACAAGCTGAAATATTAAGTAATGAAAAAAAATAATATAAAATACTCTTGAAAAGAAAATGATATGGCACATCATTTCTCACACGAAAGGCAAAATTCACAAAATACTGGTTATAAATACCATGCACCAGAAGACACCATTCTTTTTCATTATAATCAAATTCTTATTTTTAAAAACATATTGAATTTCATTTTATTCATGTAATTTAGTAACAAAAGCAAAAATTATGGGTAACGCATTACTTGAATATTTAACAAAGCGAATGGGAGACCAAAAAGTTTATTCTAATCCGAATAAATTACCGGGTCCCCTTATTACTATTTCAAGAGAAGTAGGTTGTAACGGTGTAAAACTGGCGAATAAAATTGCATCCAGGCTGAATCAACGTCATTTGGGGCCCGAATGGAAAGTGCTGAGTAAAGAGGTGTTTTTCCAGAGCGCCAAAGAGCTTGATATGGAACCGGAAAAAGTAAAACGGGTTTTTAAATATTCGAGCAGTTATACTTTTAATGACATTTTGAATGCTTTTGGAACCAAAAAATTTAAAAGCGAAAAGAAGGTCATAAAAACTGTAAATGAGGTTATTCGTACATTTGCAGAAGAAGGTTTTTGTATTATTGTGGGGCGAGCTGCCCACATTATTGCCCATGACATCAAAAATGCTTTACATCTTCGGTTTCTTGCTCCACTTGAATACCGTATAAAAACTATTATAGACAATAACCACCTGAACCGGGAGGAGGCCATTGAATTTATTCAAAAAGTTGAAAATGAAAGAAAAGCCTTCCGCAAATCCATCAGACAGGAAAAACCTGAAGATGACTTATTTGACCTTTGTATAAACAGGGCAGTATTTACAGATGAGGATGCAATTGACCTTATTGAAATGGCAGCAGAAAAGAAAAACATTTTTAAAGATTACGGCAAACAATTCGATTTTTATTAGAAAAGCAAGGGTGCGTTCTTCATTCCTTTTTTCAATCCAAATCCCGTCCAGTCAATTTCACCAATAAATGGTTCAAAACAATTGGTTTTCCCGTAAAGAAAATCGGAATCTCTGTCTGGTGATTCATGACACATCATGGGATGCATTGTTTTTATACTTTTGGGCAAACCAAGATTTTTTGTGGCTTCGCGGGCATGATTTCCCCATAAAAACCATGTAGCTTCCGGGGCCTTATTTTGAATAAAAACCAAAAGTCGCGAGGTAAATTCTTCCCACAATATCTGATGGCTTCCCGGTTTTCCGGGTTCGCAGGTAAAAGAAGTATTCAACAACAAAACGCCCTGTTTTTCCCAGTGTTCAAAAAGCTTTCCGGGGGGCAAAACCGGAAATTCATTGTCAAACTTTTCCTTTAACTGGCTGAATTTAATTACTTCACCGGTGTAGGCTTTGTAAAGTGCGCGTAAAATATTTTTTAACGAAATGTTTTTAAAAGGCTGGTTCCACGATTTCAGCGTGCCCACTTCAAAAGCACGGCCTGTAGCAACGCCCGGTTGCGGATAAGGGTCCTGCCCCAAAATGATAATTTTTGCAGAAGATAGCGGAAAAGATAAAAACCGCAGAACTTTGCCAGCCGGTGGAGTGAAGCCGTTTATTTTCACTTCAGATTCAATATCAAAAATCAGCGACCGGTTTTCATCAGTTAAAAACGAAAACCAGTCGCTGTGTATATTTTGTTCTTTTAAAAAGAGGGAATCTTTCATGCCAATCAGCCTGTAATCTTATCGGGCAAACCTTTTACGTTTACCGGTTTCAAATGGTCAGGTTTAATTTCGAACATGTCATTTGGTGTGAGTTTGCACTCTTCAATCATTTGAATGCAATACTCAAGCCGGCCCAAATCGCGGCCCGTATTGTTCGTGCCAAAACTGAATTTTACACCGGCTTCTTTGGCCATTTTAATCATTTCGGCTGAAGGTGTTTTGTAACGGGCATTGATTTCGAGTGCAATATTATTATCGGCCAAAACTTTAATCACGCGTTCCATTCGCTCTTTGGTCCAAAGTTCATCGTACTCATCCATTAACTGAGCTGGCAAAACCGTTGGATTCACATAAATATCAACTGGTTCCTGCGACATGATGGCTTCAATTTTTTCCACCATTTGCTCCATAAACTGCTGTTTGTTGTCCACCCAAACTTCTTCGGGAATCCAGATGCGGTTCCGCCGCCCTTTGGAATCGGTAAAAGTCATGGCATCGGTAAACACATAATCGAATTTGGCCACTGCTTCAGGCGAAAAGAGGGTAATCCACTCGCGACCCTCGGCCTGCATCCCTTTAAAAGTTGGACTGCCTTTTACCGATTCAATGTATTCGTTTAGTGACTCATCATCGGTAACCGGAAAATGCAATCCGCAATTGGGCGCCACGCCATAGTTTATTCCAATTTTCTGAGAATTTTCAACCAGTTCTTCGATGGTCAGGCCGCCTTTCAGATGCACATGGTAATCAACAAGCGGGAACCCGGCACGCATCAGTTTGGTTACCAAAGTATCCCACTCCTTGTCCACTTCCGGGGCTTTCCGTTCGCTATCGGGTAAAACTTTTACCTTGAGATTGCGGTAAAACGTGGTGCTTCCCGGGTCGTGAGACTGCAATGCAAAAGTTCCCTTACCAAGTTTCAATCCTTCTCCGCCATCGGGCCTCCATGGATTTTCAGGTTCAATGTATTCATTCACTTTTACGTCATTCACAAAAACCTCGATGTGATTTTCCACCACTTTAATCCGCATTTTAAACCACTCATTATCTTCAACAATTGGAAAATATACATTGCGGATGTTGTAAACACTGCCGGTTTTTCTGCGTTCCGGATTGTTTTCATTTCCGCGGAAGGAATTATTCACCTGAATTTCGTACCCTTTTTGCGGCCAGCCTTCAGCCTGATAACTGGTGTGAATAAAAATTCCGGAATTGGCTTTCTCCTGGGTTTTCACTTCGGTTTCGAACTCAAAGTTTTTAAAATCACCTTCATAAAAAAGATGTGCTCGTTCACCGAAACACTTAATAGCTCCGTCTTCAACGGTCAAACTTTCAGGATTTTCGGCTGATTTTTTCCAACCTTTCAGGGTTTCGCCATCGAAAATGGAAATCCACTCACCGGTTTGAAATTTGGGTTGGCAAGCTCCCGGAAAAAGGGCAGCCAGAAAAAGGTAAAACAATGCTGATTTTTTCATGTTCTTCTATTTTAGGTTTATTAAACGAACGTTTTTGCCCGTGCAATTTGTTGATGATCCAAAATTAATCATTTGATTCCTCAAATTCGAATTTATCCTGAGGATTATTTCCCTTGTAACTAAAAATGAGAATCACTAGAATTATAGCCGCCAATCCTAAAAAAGCATAACGATAGCTTCCAAGTTTGGTGTAAGAGAGGCTGTATAATAATGGAGCAAGAGCGCTGGCAAAAACAATAAGCGACATCACAAATCCGGTAATACTTCCCAAATATTTGCGGCCGTAAAACCGGGGCCAGGTTACGGTCATTAACACATTAAAAAGCCCGCTCACCATTCCGTGGCCTAAAATAAAGCCATAATAAAAAAAACCGTCGTTCAAATATGCCAGCGAAAGAAGAGCAATTAGTTCGCCCGTCAATACAAAATACAGCAGGTATTTTAAACGAATGCGGTCGCTTATCCAACCTCCCAACAATGAAATTCCAACGGATAAAAAAGAAACCGGTATAAAAATAGCCAGGGCCCTTTCGCGGTCCATTCCGGCAACTTCAAAAATTGAAACCAAATGAAACGTAAACCCTGTGATGTAAAGCGAGTAAAAAGCAAGGGGCAACGAAAAAAGCCAAAAAGGCAATGTTTTGCGTGCTTCGGTAAGTGTAAATTGTTTGAACGGTTTTATGATTACATGCTTTCTTCTGTTTGCATGTTTTTCGCCATCCGGAACCATTTCCATATCTTCGGGGTTATCACGAAAAAAGACAAAGGCGAGGATTAAAAAACCGATACCAATGGCAGCTCCCATAATAATCCAGGCAATCCTCCAGGAAGTATTCTGAATAAGTCCGTCGAAAGTGAGGGGGGCAATGGAAAAACCAAGTGCAATGAAAACTGATGAAATTCCATTTACAAAACCACGACGGGAGATAAACCATTTCATAAGCATGTTACGCGAAACCATGGTAAGCACACCCTGCCCTGAAAACCGGAGCATAAAAAAAAGAAGTAACATAATTGCAATTGCAACACCTGAATAAACAGCGGAATCAGTGTTTTTTACAAATATCCGAATAATCCTGTCGCTCTGACTTAATAAGAAAAGGGTGATTGCCAAAAGCAAAGCTGATGCCATTGCTGTCCACCGGGCTCCGTATTTATCGTATTGCCTGCCAGCCCAGGTAAGCATAAAAGAACTTGCAATAGTTCCAAACATATAGGCTGTGCTAATCTGGTTCCGGGATATTTTTATATGCTCAATTAAATAATCCGTAAAAGTGGAAACCCCCATGGTTTGGCCGGGGCCGCTCGCTAAAACACCTATTGTTGCAACAAATAAAATGACCCATCCATAAAAAAAAGGAATTTTATCTGGCCTAAAAGGAAAATTATTTCCTCTTTCTCTAATCTCCATAAATGAATTTTAAACAAAAATACAGATTGATTGGCTGATTGTTTAATGTAAAGGTCTGAAAATAGTTGAAACGGAAAAGATTAATTTTCAGGAAAGATTACCTTGATTAAAAATTTCATATATCCGATTATCCTTTTTTATGAATTCGCTCAGAAATTTGAATCACCGATTATATTATTTTTGCCCGTGCAATAAATGTATCAGTTAAAGATTTAATTACCAAAAAATGAAATTATCCATTTTTCTCTTATCCGTTTTTATTCTGTTCTCAGCATGTTCGCAATCCGAAAAAAACAACTTCTTAACCGACCCGGTTGAGCTGGTAAACCCGCTAATGGGCACCGATTCAGAATTCAGTCTGAGTAATGGCAACACTTATCCCGCCATTGCGCGCCCGTGGGGTATGAACTTCTGGGCTCCGCAGACAAATAAAATGGGCGACGGTTGGATGTACCAGTACGATGCCTACAAACTTCGCGGATTTAAACAAACTCACCAGCCAAGTCCGTGGATTAACGACTACGGCCAGTTTTCAGTTTTTGCGACTACCGGTAAGCCGGTTTTTAACGAAGACCAAAGGGCAAGCTGGTTTTCGCACAAGGCCGAAACAGTAAAACCCTATTTATATGAAGTTTACCTTGCCGACTACGATGTGGAAGCTGCGTTTACAGCCACCGAAAGGGCTGCCTTTTTTGAATTCACCTTTCCTGAAAATGACAGTTCGAACCTTATAATTGATGCATTTGACGGAGGTTCGTACATCAAAATCATTCCTGAAGAAAATAAAGTAATTGGCTACACCACCAAAAACAGCGGCGGCGTTCCCGGCAACTTCAAAAACTGGTTTGTGGTGCAGTTCGATAAACCTTTTGAGACTTTTTATACTACCGACAACGAAACCCTTTTTGCAGGCGAAACAGAACTAAAGGACCTGCACACCGGCGCTGTACTTCAGTTTAAAACCAAACGGAAAGAGAAAGTTTCGCTAAAAATTGCCTCATCATTTATCAGTCTGGAACAAGCAGAACTCAATCTGATACAGGAAATTGCAGATAAATCTTTTACAGCATTGATTGCCGAAGGAAAAGCTGAGTGGAATAAAGAGCTTGAAAAAATTAAAATTCAGACTTCGAATATTGACTATGCACGCACATTTTACAGCACGTTGTACCGCTGTTTGCTCTTCCCCAGAAAATTTTACGAAATTGATGCTTCGGGTGAAATTATGCATTACAGTCCGTACAACGGCGAAGTTTTACCTGGCTACATGTTTACCGACAATGGTTTTTGGGACACCTTCCGCGCTGTTTTCCCATTTTTTACGCTAATGTACCCCGAACTGAACAGCCAGATTATGGAAGGGTTGGTGAACGCTTACAAAGAAAGCGGCTGGTTGCCCGAGTGGGCAAGTCCCGGGCACCGCGACTGCATGATTGGTTCCAATTCGGCTTCGCTGATTGCCGATTCGTATCTGAAAGGAATTCGCGGTTACGAAATTGAAACCTTGTACGAAGCCATCCTGAAAAACACCGAAGGTCATGGCCCGGTAAGTTCGGTGGGCAGATACGGAGCTGAATATTACAACGAACTGGGTTACATTCCTTACAATGTGGGAATCCGTGAAAATACCGCCCGGACATTGGAATATGCTTATGCCGATTTTTGTATTGCCAAACTGGGAAAAGCCCTTGGCAAACCAGCAAAAGAGATTCAGCTTTTTGAAAAACGAGCACAAAATTACCACAACGTTTTCGACCCGGAAACCAAACTGATGCGTGGGAAAAATGAAAACGGAGAGTTTCAGTCACCTTTCAATCCATACAAATGGGGCGATGCCTTTACCGAAGGGAATAGCTGGCATTACACCTGGAGCGTTTTCCACGATGTGGAAGGCCTGGCCCAACTTATGGGCGGTCACCAAAATTTTGTTGAAATGCTCGATTCCATATTTGTTGTTCCACCCATTTTCGATGATTCCTATTACGGCTTTCCCATTCACGAAATCAGGGAAATGCAGATTGTGAACATGGGGAACTACGCACATGGGAATCAGCCCATTCAGCACATGATTTATTTGTATAATTACGCCGGGCAACCCTGGAAAACTCAACAACGAATACGCGAGGTACTGACCAAACTTTACCAGCCCACACCCGATGGTTATTGCGGAGATGAAGATAACGGCCAGACTTCAGCATGGTATGTTTTTTCATCGCTTGGATTTTACCCTGTTTGCCCCGGAACACCGGAGTATGTAATTGGTTCGCCACTGTTTGAAAAAGTGCAGGTGGAATTGCCCAACGGCAAAACACTTACCATCGAGGCGCCGGGAGCAGACCAATCGGAGTACATTCAAAAAACCACCCGAAATGGAAAAACATGGAATAAATCCTTTTTCACCCACGATGATTTGCTGAACGGCGGAAACATCCGGTTTGAAATGGGACCAAATCCCAACAAAAAACTATGGAATTCTACCGAAAGTTTTCCATCATCGGTTACATCTTTTAAAAACTAAAACAGCACCTAACCTTTTCAATTTCAGATTATGGCTTTTCTGGCAAAACAAAAAATGTTCAGTAAGCAGTGGTTTATTGACTACACGCTTATACTGTTTGGATCCTTCATACTGGCAGTCGGTTTTGTGTATTTTGTAACGCCGCATAAAATTGTGCCCGGCGGGGTTTATGGAATCGCCATTGTGGTGCATTACCTTACTGCCGGTATGTTTTCATTTTGGCCCGACGGAATTCCCATTGGCTTGTTTGGTCTGGTTTTGAACATTCCTCTCACCATTGCCGGAATTAAAATTCTTGGCCCCCGGTTTGGGGTGAAAACCATCATTGGTTTTATTCTCACCTCGTTTTTTATTGATGGAATTTCATGGTTACGACCCGTTGGCAACGCACCGCTGGTGGATGATGTGCTGCTTTCCAGTGTTTTTGCAGGAGTACTGATTGGTATAGGGCTGGGACTGATTTTTAAATCGAGGGCCACTTCGGGCGGCTCCGACATTATTGCCATGATTATTGCCAAGTACACCAATCTGCAATTGGGCAAACTAATGATTTATGTAGATTCGGTGATTGTACTCATGGGCTTGGTTGCATTCAGAGACTGGCATATTCCGCTTTATTCCTGGGTGGTTATTTACATCACAGGCCGCGCCATTGACATGATTCTGGAAGGTTCAGATTACAATAAAGCACTGCTTATCGTTTCAAAAAAACATCAGGATATTAAAAACAAAATACTGGTTGATTTGGAACGTGGCGGAACCTACCTTCGGGGTGAAGGGATGTTTACAGGAGAAGAAAAACATATAATTTATACCGTGGTCAGCCGCCGGGAAGTGGCCATTTTACAGGAATATATTGGTACTATTGATCCCGATGCATTTATAACGGTTATGGATGCACGTGAAATTCTGGGCGAAGGTTTTCAAAGCCTGGGTAAAAAAATGGAAGCAGGGTAAGATTCATTTCTGTATTCACATTGGATTTTCGACTTTTCACCGAAAAAATTCGGTTCAATTTCCTTAACAGATAAAATGAGGCCACTTTTTTTGTAAATTTGGTACCGTTCAGAACGTATCATTCAAGCCATGAATAAAAGTCTGTTATATATTTTTTTTATCCTGCTTTTTGCTGTTGAAATTTCGGCCCAGTCGGTTGGACTGGTTTTAAGTGGCGGTGGCGCCAAAGGGATTGCACACATTGAAGTCATTCGGACTTTGGAAGAAAATAATATTCCCATCGATTACATTGCAGGAACTTCCATAGGTGCCATTGTTGGAGGATTGTATGCTGCCGGATATTCGCCTGATGAAATGGAAGACCTGTTCCGTTCAGATGATTTTTATTTCTGGTCAACCGGACGGATTCAAAAAGAATACAGGTATTTTTTCACACGCCCCGAGCCAGACCCGTCGTGGCTGGAACTTCGGATAGCCCGGCAGGAAGATAAACTGACTTTACTTCCTCCGACAAACATCATTCCTGAAAAACAAATGGATTTTGCTTTTATGGAACTGCTTGCAACTACCAATGCAGCCTGCACAAACAATTTCGACAGCCTGATGGTTCCGTTTTTTTGTGTAGCTACCGATGTACATACTAACCAGCCGGTAGTTTTACGAAAAGGGGATTTGGGTGAGGCAATCAGAGCTTCCATGACATTCCCGCTCTATTTTAAAGCCATTCAAATAGACGGAAAATTATTGTTCGATGGAGGTATTGTAAATAATTTCCCTCAAGACCTTATGGAAGATATTTACAATCCTGATTTTATTATTGGACACAAAGTTGCAGATGATACAAAATTACCTGGCACAGACAACCTGATGGAACAGATTACCAACCTGGTTATGCGACCTACAAGCTATGAAATTCAACCGGAAAAAGGAATTTTTATGGAAACTAGGTTGCAAAATGTCAGCTTGCTCGATTTTCAGAAATACGACCAAATTGCCAGTGAAGGAAGGAAAACGGCAAACCAGTTTATTGACAGCATAAAAACCCGGATTAACAGAAGAGTGGCTTCTGACAAAATAACAAAAAAAAGAGAGGAATTTAATACAAAAAAACCGGAACTCTATTTTCAAAATGTGCAGGTAGAAGGAGTTACCGACCCTATGCAACGTAAATTTATCATCCAGTCCATAAAACACCGGTACAACATTGTTTCGTTAGGTGAGTTGAAAAAGGAATACTTTAAATTAATTGCCGATGAACATCTGAAATCAATCAGGCCCGTTGCCTATTACAATACTGAAACAGGATATTATGATTTGCACCTGAAAGTGGAGCCGGAAAAAAAGATGCGGATAAACATAGGTGGAAACATTTCAACCAAACCTATTAACCAGGGATTTGCCAGTTTCGATTACCGCACATACCAGGGCCGGGCTTACACGTTGAGTTCAAATATCTATTTTGGAAGATTTTACAGTTCTTTTAAAGTGGGTGGCCGAATCGATTTTCCAACATCCCTCCCCTTTTATATTGCCGGATATTCAACATTAAACCGTTGGGATTTTTTCTCTTCCAGTTCCGAACTGTTTTTCGAAGACGTACGTCCTCCATATATTATTCAGGATGAATACAATTTGCGCTTCGAAGCTGGTATTCCACTGGGCCTCCATTCCAAATTATGCGCCGAGGGGGCTTTTGCCAATTCTACAGACGAATATTACCAAACCGATATTTTCAAAAAAGAAGATATTCCGGATGAAACAACTTTTAATGCATTTGCAAGTAGTGTTTGCCTTGAAAACAATTCACTCAATTTTAAACAATTTGCCACCGAAGGAGAACATATTGCACTTATTTTCAAATACATTGCAGGCAGAGAAACGAATAAGCCAGGAACAACTTCAGCCGCAACGGCAAAAACCAATCGTTATCACGACTATTTTATGTTGCAGGCCCAATCAACCAGGTACTACAACATAATCAGAAACATCACCCTGGGAACTCAGATGGAAGGTGTTTACAGCAATAAAAAATTATTCCAAAATTACCGTTCTACCATGTTAAGTTCTCCTGGTTATTATCCTACGCCACACAGCCGGTCGCTGTTTATTGAGAATTTTCATTCGAATAATTACCTTGCCGGAGGGATCAAACTGCTTTATCATTTTAATCCCTCGCTCCATTTACGGCTCGAAGGACATGTTTTTGTACCGGTTAAAGAGGAGTTGCCAAATGAGGATTTAACCGCTTTCCAAAATGCCACATATTTTTCCAATTACTATTTGCAAGGGATGGCGGCATTGGTTTACCACACAGGAGTTGGCCCAGTAGGTCTTTCTCTTAGTTATTACGAAAAACCAAACACCGACTTATACCTGACATTAAATTTCGGATATATCCTCTTTAATAAAAGGGGTTACTAAAACGTAATCACCTTGTCGCTGTCAACTACCCACTGGGTAAGTTCTGCCATGGTGCTGATTTCAGTACCTTTAATAAGCTCAGCGTTTTTCAATCCACGGGAATCGGCGCAAGAGCCGCAAATTTTTACTTTAGCGCCTTTGTTAATGGATAATTTCATCATTCGTTCGATATTGTAATACCCGTTGGGCGTGGATTGACCGGCAACGGCGCACGATGCTGCATCGGCCATTAAAAAAATCCGCACTTCCACATCTTCGTGGGCTTTGTTTAACTGGTTAGCCAGGCGTAATCCGTTGTAAGCTTTTTCTGTTCCGTAAGGTCCGTCGTTAATTAAAATCAAAATTTTTTGCATGTTGTTCTTTTTTAAAATGTTAATACAATTTTGTTTTTACGAATCACGGCGTATAAATCGGCCAGTGATGAAAAAGTGCAAATTTGGGGTCCGTCCATATTGCGGCTTTGCAAGCACGTGCCACAACCCTGAATTTGGCCACCTTTTCCAAGAAAAGCATCAACCTGTTCTTTCAAATCTTTGTTTTCTTTCACCAGATTATCTACTTCCACCCCTTTTGCAAGGAGGAAAATCTGAACTGTGTCGCCCTGGTTTTTTGAGTGGTTGGCCAGCCTGAATGCATTCCAAACTGTTTCAACATCGTTGGAGTAAATGACCATTCCGATGGATGTGGGTGAGTGCTTTTTTTTCTGTGGCTGAGGATTAAACTGCTCCTGTGCCGAAATGCTGTATGCCAGAAACAGTAAAATAACGGTTAGTGAAAAGATTGCTTTTTTCATAAAAATTGAGTTATTAAAATGATTTATACTAATTTATTTACAGTTTCCGAAATGATTTCAACAGCCCGGTCGATTTCATCTTTTGTGGTGAATTTACCCGTTGAAATACGCACCGTTCCGGCGGCTGTTTTCCGGTCGGTTTGCATGGCTTTTAACACCGGCGATATTTCAATGGAATCGGCATGGCAGGCCGAACCGATTGAAAAACTTACCTCGCTGCTGACAAATGACGCCAGCGTATGCGCTTCAACCCCGTCGAATGCAATGCTCAAAGTATTGGGCAGGCAATTATTTGGGTCGGCATTCAGCTTAATTCCGGTCTGTACTTTGCCTTTTAACCCATCCAACAAACGTTGCCTCATTTGAAACAGGTGCTGTTTGTTCCCATCCAGATTTTCTTTGGCCAGTTCACAGGCTTTGCCCAGTGCGACAATGTAAGGCACATTCTCCGTTCCGGGGCGCAATCCATGTTCCTGACCAGCACCAAAAATCAGGTTTTCCAGCTTCACTCCCTTCCGAATATACAGAGCGCCGATGCCTTTTGGTCCATACAATTTATGCCCGGCAATGGAAAGCAAATCAACATTCAGTTCATTTACATCGGTTTCAATTTTGCCAACCGATTGGGCGGCATCGGTATGGAAAAGCACACAGTGCTTTTTTGCAATTTCCCCCATTTCTTTTATGGGCTGAATGGTGCCCACTTCGTTGTTGGCGTGCATAATGGAAATCAGCACGGTATCGGGCCGAACTGCTTTTTCAATAGCTGCCGGGTTTACTTTCCCGAAGGCATCAACCGGGACCCAGGTAATTTCGTAACCCTGTTTTTCCAGGTAGTTGCAAACCTCCGTCACTGCCGGATGTTCAACCTCCGAAGTGATAATGTGTTTGCCTTTTTGCTGATTGGAAAAAACTGCCCCCCGGATGGCATGGTTGTTCGATTCAGTGCCACCGCTGGCAAAAATGATTTCTTCGGGCAAAGCGCCGATAAGGTTTGCAACCTGCATCCGCGCCTTTTCCATGGCTTCCTTGTTGTGCCTTCCACTGGCGTAACTGCTGGAAGGATTCCCAAAATGCGCCTGAAAATATGGCAACATTTCCTCTGCCACTTCCGGGGCAATAGGCGTGGTAGCGTTATAATCAAGATAAATTGGTCCGCTCATTCTTTTTACTGATTTGATTCCAGTTGCCTCATTTTCCATTCAGGATAGCCTTCGTCCAATCTTCTGACTTTAAACCCGTTTTCAGAAAGTATTCGCACCGCTTCATCAGCCAAAACACAAAATGGTCCGCGGCAGTATGCAATAATTTCCTGCTCTTTCGAAAAATCTTTCAGACAACACAGTAATTCGTTCATAGGCACAGAAACCGCCCCGGTAATGTGGTCGAACTCGTATTCTGCCGAGGGCCTGACATCCATCAACAATACATTTTTGTTGTGAATCATCATTTCCAGTTCGTCAAGGCTTACCGGGTTGAGCGCTTTATTGTCTTCGCGTTGCCGGTTCAACGTTTTCTCCAGTTCGGCAATTTCGGTAACGGCGTATTTCGTAATGTGTTGGTAAAGCGCCAGAAATTCGCTATTCACAAGGGAATAATAAACGTAATGTCCTTCTTTCCTGAATTTCACAATGTTGTTGTTTTTGAGCACCTGCAGGTGTTGCGAAGCATTAGCCACTGTCAGGTTGGTGGCTGCCACAACCCCTTCCACGCTCTTTTCACCTTGCGAAAGCATTTCGATGATTTCCAATCGGGCAGGGTTGGCCAGGGCTTTCATCAATTTTGCAAGCCCATCGTACATGGCATCTTTGAATTCACGTCCTTTCATTTTCTTCGTTTTAACGATTTGGCAAATATAACACTTAATTCAATTATTCAAGAGATTTGTTGAATAAATTGAAAAACTTTAATTCTTCAAATATCAGGATTCTGATAATGGCAAGCAGGAATTATTCGTCATTTAAAACTTGACCATCCGCGGTTAGTTTTTTATCTTTGAGGGTAAAATTTCAAAAATGAACACCATGAAAAAACAGTTAGGTGAAATGACATTGGAAGCCGTTCATGGTGACATTGCCAATCAGCCCGACATGAAGGCCATAGTGAATGCAGCTAATGCTGAATTAATGCCGGGAGGCGGTGTGGCAGGAGCTATTCACCGTGCAGCCGGTCCCGGGCTTGCCGAAGAGTGCCGGCCTATGGCGCCCATCGAACCCGGAGAAGCGGTCATTTCCGGTGCACACCAACTTCCCAACACATACGTTATTCATTGCCTCGGTCCGGTTTACGGAATGGATAAGCCCGAAAACAAGCTTCTGGCCGAATGCTACCGAAATGCCCTGCAGCTAGCCGACGAAAAACAAATTGATTCCGTTGCATTTCCCGCTATTTCCACAGGCGCATTCGGTTATCCTTTTGATGCAGCAACTGATATTGCCCTGCAAACCATACTGGAAGTTATTCCTGATTTAAAAGTTGTCCGGCACATTCGTTTTGTACTTTTTGGTGAAGAAGATTTTGAGGTTTATGTGGGAAGATTGAGAAGGTTAAAATAAATTATAGTCCAGTGACCACTTTCCTGCCCCGTAAATCAACAAAAATATCAGTAGCATGGTCATGGCAAAATCGGTTCGGGCGGCGTGGGCCATAAACCAGATAAGACTTAAATGATTCCGGTTCCCAGTCCGATTGAAATAAAAATCAGCATTACAACCACCAAAATTTGAACGGCCTTGAAAGTTACTTTTTTCAGTAACTTTTTCCCTGCAAAAGCGCCTGCAATGGCAGCCAGGGTTGCGGAAACAAGCAATACCACATTCTCCGACAAACCAGAGGAAGTAAACCGTGACGCATATACCGACAACCTCGTGATGTCAACCAGAGAAGCAATGATAACGCCGGTGGCAATAAATGCCTCTTTGGTAAGTCCGCTTTTAATTAAAAAAGCACTCCGGAAAGCGCCCTGAATACCGGCAAGGCCACCGAAAAAACCACTTAGCACGCCACCAAGTATAAGCCGGTTTCCGCCAAACTCAATTTTTTGTAAAACCGGCAAAACCTCGAGCAGGGAGAAAAACAGCAGTAAAATAGCGATGATAAGCTTTACGGGAGTAATTTCGAAAGTATTTCCCCACAATTCATATTCGTAAACCGAGGGTAATCCGGTAATCCGGATCAAAATCCACGCACCGGCAAAAGAAGACAGAATGGCCGGTATGCCAAACCGGATGAGCACCGGTTTGCTGGCCATTTTTCCCACCAGGCCTATTTTGAAAATATTGTTTATAAAATGTACCACACCTGTTAATGCAATGGCAATGTCCACAGGAAAAAACAGGGCAAAAACCGGCATTAAAATGGTACCAAGCCCAAACCCGGAAAAAAAAGTTAGAATGGCGGTAAAAAATGCGGCGATACTAATAATTACGATTTCCATTGAAATTCAGATTATTAAAAACTGAACCTCACAAGAGGTCACATGTTTATAGAAATTTCAAAAAGTCAAAACTTTTGCATCGCTTTTCAGGTAGTCGGAAAGCGGTTTTCCCATACCCTTCACCTCAAAATTAAGGTTTTTCAATTTCATCGCTGAAAATTTAAATGGTCAAAAAATTGTCAAAAAAATATATCAATCTGATTAAAGTAAACTACCACCAGTTTGGCATCGGGAATACTTTTGTCGGTAAGCCAATCTATTTCATAGGACTAAGGAATCTATTTCTTTTTATAACACTTTATCCATTCTGTTTGAAAACGAACCGGCAACAGAGAACCCGGAACCTGGCTGATCACCAGACTAAAAAGGCTAATATGAAGCGGAAAATCAATATGTCTGTTTTCCAGTCTTAGCACCTCTGTTTCGTTAATCTTCCAAACCAAACTATTGTCCGATTTTTCCAGTGTAAAAATGTACCATTTCCCTTTTTTCAGGTTTGAAATATCCAGTCCATTTATTGTCAGTTTTCCCTTTTCGTTCTGCGATGAAATTCCAATCCGGTTTTTTGCGCCCATTTCAAGTAAATAAATTCCGGGGTAGGCTTTTTCTCCCTGCAAAACAAAAGAACTAACTGTTTCTTTTACCGGATTGAATTTTATTTTGGCTTCAAAAATTCCATCTTCCTGCCGGAAACTTTTCGCAGTTGAAACCAATCCTGAAGTGTAATCAAATTCAGCTGGAATAAAACCAGCAGACATTTTCCAAATCATACCATCAACCTTTTCCTTGCGTGTTTCAATCACCAGTTTCGATTCACATGTAATATTTTCACCGTTTGTGTAAACATGCAAATCTCCGGGCAAAGAATAATTGCGCCCAATTGCTTTATCAGCCCAGGGTGACAGCGTGGACCATTTTTCAACGTCTAACTTTCCTCCCTGAAAAGCATCTTCAAAACTCACATCCCAATAAGTATAAAAATCAAAAGCATCGGTTCCTTTGTATTTAAAGTATTTTACCAGGTGCGGCCGTTTTTTCATTTCCAGATACTTTTGCTCTCTGGCATATTCTTCCGATTTTCCCCATTTTTTTGAATCTTCGAGGTAGGCTTTTCGTTTTAAAAAATCTTCGGAAGCAATAAGGCTGCTCAACTCATTAAATCGCTTTAAATCTGCAGAATCAGCCACTTTGTAATAGTTATCAAGCTGTGGAGACTTTTCAAACTTCAGAAAAAACTTTATATCGTCGCTGGAAGCAAGCTCCTTAAAACGGCTCCAGTTTTTAAAGGCTTCGGTTTTTTCAAATTTCTTTTTGTCTTTTAAATAATCAATCCTTTTTTTGAATGCTTCGCTTTCAATTTCAACCTTTAATTCTTCAAATCTTTTCAGGTTGTAACTGTCTGCCGTTTCCCGGTAAAGTTTCAGTTTTTTTGAATGCTCTAATTTCAGGTAGCTTTTAATTTCATTGTCGTTTTTAAGTTTCTTTAATTCGTGTTTCTTTTCCTTGTCTGCTACCGAAATGTTTTTCAGTTCGAGGTATTTTTTTAGTTTTTCAGTATGCGAAATGGCATCATGGCGTTTTAAAATTTCCGATTGATGCAATTCATAAAAGATTTTTATTCCGGGCTGTTTTTTCAATTTGTTATATTCTTTTTCCTTACTTTGCTCAACAGAACCTTTAAAAACCAACCGGTGCATTTCTTCCTTCTCTTTACTAAAATTGCCGTTTTCAACATATTCCTTAAGTTGATGGTATTCTTTCAGTTTATCCGAACCTTTTAGTGTTATAAACCTTTTAAGCTGGGGTGAATCTTTCAGTTTAAAATACTTTTTAATATGCCCGGCCTTTTTTAGCTGTTCAAATTCCTTTAGCAATTTTTCTTCCTTACTTCCTTTAAATTGCATTCGTTGAATTTCCTTTTTCCGGTTAACAAATTCAGCAGATTGAATGAATTTTTCCAAATCCAAATATTCCTTTAACTCGTCAGAATTTTCAACCTGAAGAAATTCCTGGTAATCATTCCAAAGATTTTTCCGTTGGATTTCAATTTTTTCAACAGGCTTAATTTTGCCTAAAAGTTGAAGGGAAAAGATTTTAAAAGACATAGGTCAAAATTTTTGTTTTACAAATTCAAAAGTAAAAATTTAAGTCATTAAATTCTAATAATTTCGTAATTCAAAATCACTTTAAACTGTTAAGTTGTTAACATATTTAGGATTTTACAAAGAAATGTAAAACCCAATGTTTATATTTTTTTCACTAAACTATTGACTATTAATCATTTTTTGAATAGTTTTAACCTCTTAATTACGACAAAATGATATTAAATTCGGAATTAATTTTAAACAGCGACGGTACAATTTTCCATTTACACCTGAAACCGGAAAACATTGCAGACCAAATAATTCTGGTTGGTGATCAGGCACGGGTTGAAATAGTGGCAGGTTTTTTTGACAAGATGGATTTTTCTGTTAAAAACCGGGAATTCAGCACAATAACAGGCTGGTATAAGGACAAAAAATTTTCGGTTATTTCTACTGGAATCGGTACCGACAATATCGACATAGTATTAAATGAACTGGATGCCCTTGTAAACATAGATTTGGAAACGCGGGAAATTAACCATGAAAAAAAATCGCTGAATATAGTGCGGATAGGAACTTCGGGAAGCCTGCAGGAGGATAACCCGGTGAACTCATTTCTTGTTTCGCAAAAATCAATAGGTTTTGACGGCATGTTAAATTTTTACGCCAACCGTGAACAGGTTTGCGATTTACCCTTTGAAAAAGCGTTTAAACAATTTACCGGTTGGAACGAATTCCTTCCGACACCTTACGTTGTTGATGCCTCCAGACGCATGATTTCAAAATTCGAAACGCCCGAATTCAGAAAAGGTGTTACCATATCGGCGCCTGGATTTTACGGACCTCAGGGGCGAGTTTTAAGGCTTCCGTTAGCCATGCCTCAATTGAATAAACTCTTGGAAGAGTTCCGGTTCGAAGACCATAAAATTACCAATTTTGAAATGGAAAGTTCAGCCATTTACGGACTTTCAAAGATGCTTGGACACCAGGCATTAACAATTTGCCTGATAATTGCCAACCGGGTAACGAAACAGGCCAACGAAAATTACAGGCCGGTAATGGAAGATCTGATTAAAAAAGTGCTGGATAATTTAACAAATTAATCTCTGATGAAACGAAGCAGGCTAAAGGCATTAATCAATTTATTAGACGACCCCGATAACCTGGTTTTTAAAACCGTTGAAAAAGAATTGTTAAAAGAAAATTACACTATAATTCCTGCGCTTGAAAAAAAATGGGAAAACAGTTTTGACGAAACGAGCCAGGAACGCATTGAAAACCTGATTCAGGATTTGCAGTTCAAAAAAACCAGAAATTTGCTAAAGACCTGGACTTCTTCTTCTGAAAACGATTTACTGGAAGGTTTTCTTACGATTGATAAGTTTCAGTATCCTGATATAAATCAGATGGGGATCAATCAAAAAATCGAAAAAATTAAAAATTCGATTTGGCTGGAGCTGAATGATTCTCTGACTTTGCTGGAAAAAACCACCATTTTAAACCATTTCCTGTTTAATGTTCACGGTTTTTCAATTAATCATAACAATATTCAGTCGCCTCAAAATTGCTATCTGAACCAGCTTTTGGAAACGAAAAAAGGAAATTCTGTTTCACTGAGTTTGTTTTATACCATTTTGGCCCGGCAGCTTGGGCTTCCGGCTTATTTTACAGATTTTCCGAAAAATCCGCTGGTAGCCATTGTTGACAGCGATTTGGCCCGAAGAGTGCACGGAAAAAATTCGTCTTCCGATGTGTTATTTTACATTAATCCCTCCAACAAAGGTTCCATTGCCAGTCGCAAAGAAGTGGATTACCATCTGAAAAAAAACAATTATTCTCCGTCTGAAAAATTTGCAGAACCTCAACCGGATAAGCTGTTTGTAAAACGCTTGCTTGAATCACTTCACAATTCTTTTCATGCAGTCGGATTTCAGGAAAAAGAAATGCGAACGGCGGAATTACTCAGCTTATTTAGTCAGGTTGTAAACACTTGAGTTGCTGTTACACCAGTATATCTTTGCAATACTCCACACATTTAATTATTTCCTTTTGCGCATTTGAATTCTCCGGGACAGGATATTCCAGTTCAATATCGCAGAATATGGGCCATTTATTTTTCTGAATCAGTTTCAGAATATCGGCAACAGGCGTATCGCCTTCGCCCCAGGGCATGTTGGTATTGGCCGGGTTGGCATCCTTCCCTGTTTTATCTTTTAAATGAATGCTGTAAATACGGTTGTGCAACCGTTCAATCACTTCGTTCGGATGGTTTCCGGTGGATCCAAAATAGTGCCCCACATCAAAATTCAACATGTTTCTTGGTGAATAATCGAGAAAGTCTTTAAAGGAAAAACCAGGTTCGCCAGGCTGGGCGTGATTATGGTAAATGGCGTACAAGTTATGTTTTTCGGCATATTTTCCCAGGCGGGCACAGGCTTCATGTCCAATTTCGTTGGTAATGCCTTTGGCGCCTAAAACTTTTGCTGAGTTAAAAGCGTAATCAATTTCTTCGTTGGTCCAGTTGCCCGGCGCAAATTTCACAATGTGAATGTTAACGCCCGCCTTGTTAAATAATTTACGCAATTCAGTGTACTTTTTCATCGAAGCGGAAAGCCGCCATTTGCGCTGTCCTTCTTTTGCTAAATCTGCATCGCGCTGGTAAGCTGCGCGTTCTGCATCAGTGGCATCTCTGGCGGGCCGTGGCGGCATGGGTGGTATTCCGGCATATTCTTCGGCCACGTTTCCCATCAGTTCAATGGAACTGATACCGGCATCAACACAGTAATTCAAAATATCCTGAGCTGAAGACGGCATACTCCGCCAACTGTAGGTTATGGCTCCAATCTGCACACCTTTAAACCGGGAGTTGGGTTTTCCGGTTCCACTGAGAGAACCGGCTAAAACAGTTGGAGAAAGTGAAATTCCGGCGGCCACGGCTGTTGCCGAACCGATAAATTTCCTGCGTGAAAATCCGATGTTTGATTTTGAATATTGATCCATGATATAAATTTTTGTTGATTTAAGCGGGATAAAAATAATGGAATTAACTGGAAAGGGATGGAACACTTGAATTTAAAAAGGCAAAAAATTGGATTTTAATATCTATAAGTTTAACTTTATCTGACAAAAATCAATCTTGCGAAACTAAAATGTACTGCAGGCCGCCAAAAAAGAACAAAAATGAAAACTTCTTTGATAATCACCGGATTTCTTCTTTTCTTCTGTCTGACAACCAATTCTCAAAATCTGGTTGTTCCCGGTAAAACATGGACTTATTTGCTTGGCGCAGATTTTCCTGAACCAAATATTACAGGAGATATGTGTTACAAAATCGAAGGTGATACAACGATTCAAGAAATAGTGTATAAAAAACTGGGGTTCTGGCATAATTGCAATAATCGCAGGTATATCAGGGGTTTTTTAAGAGAAACAGAAGAGGGCAAAGTGTATTTCCGCGATAATGATATCCATAATTTCAATGAATATTTGCTTTATGATTTCGGAATGAAAGTTGGCGACACAGTACATAACGGAATAAATAACTCTTCATATGTTCTGGATTCTGTTAAAATAGGCAGTGACGGTAAAAAACGGTATCATATCAGTGAAATTCCCGGTATTAAAGATATTTGGATTGAGGAAGTCGGGTCAGTTTTAGGATTATTAAAGGAAATCATTACCGGTGGTTTCCAAATATTTACCTGTTGTATTACAGGCGACGAATCGTTGTATCATAATCCGGATTTTGGAAGTTGTTATTTAGAAGATAAAAGTTTTTCAGTGGATGCTGGAAACGATACTACCTTTTGCAGTGGTTTTGGCCAAACCGACACCCTTTTTCCCGGTAGCGGTTTAAAAATTGAAAATGGTGCTCCTCCCTATTCTTACCGTTGGGAAACTAAATTGGAACTTACACCAAATCTAATTTTCACAGCAAGTGATTTTTTAAATGACACAACTTCGGCCAATCCCTATTTTATTGATTGGCTGGCATTACCAAACCGAATCCGGTTTACTGTTTATGTTACAGACGCAGAAAACAATACTGCAAAAGATAGCATCACCGTTGGATTTTCAGGATGTGCTTGTTACACAGGATATCAGGTAATCCATTTAAACATAGGCGACAGCGTTTGGCTGGATGCGGGAATTCCTTCAGGAAACATCGAAAAAATTTACTGGGAGCCCGCATACGGTTTATCAAATCCCGACAGTTCAGCAACCTGGTGCAAACCCGGTTCCACCATGAACTATTCCATTGTTTCTGTTGACACGTTTGGTTGTGTTTGTTCGTGTCATGCTTATGAAATAAGGGTGAATGAAGACATTTATTCTCAGCAAGATTACCGATCAATTCATCCCCAACGTGAGGTGTTATTCAGAAATCAGGCAAACCGGATTATCGGATTTCGGGTAGATTCGGTGAAAATCTCACCTGATACCATTTTGTATCCGTTTGCAACTATCCAGGAAATTTCTCCTGATGGCTGTTTTTCTCCATACGAGGCATCCTGGATTGGCAAAAAAGTAGTGATAAAACAGGATGGTTCCAACCTGTTTTTTAATCGCAATGGCGATACCATTTCCCTAAAAACCCAGGCGCAGATAGATGAATCGTGGATTGCATTTCATTGTGCAGATAATTTTCAGGTGGAAGCCAAAGTGAAATCGGTAAGTTTTGAAGATTTTTTGGGTCTTAAAGACTCGGTAAAAACAATTACTTTTCAGGTGATCGGCAAGCAGGGAAATACAATTGACCATGATTTAAACAACCTGAAGGTAAAAATCAGCAAAAACTACGGCTTTGTTGAAACGCTTAATTTTTACCTTTTCCCGGATTTTATTGTTAATTATCCTCCTGACAGGCTTGGACCATATACACTTGCCGGGCTTACGAATCCTGAAGCAGGTGTGCAAAACCTGAAATGGTTTGATGTGTATAACTTTAATATTGGTGATGAAATACATGTTCAGGAACTCAAAATCCAATATGGTCCGTTTTCATTTTTAAAAGAATACGACAACAGATGTATTTACAAATACCTAGAGCGAACAGACTACGCCGATTCCATTGTTTATCACTATGCACGTAAACAAAGTATTGAAACTGTTACCAACGAAAGTTCATTATTGGTTACATTCAACGATACGGTTCGATCAGTTATTTTGGCCAATCCCGTTTTTGACAAATTGCCCGGAGAGCCCGTCATTGATACCTATTCGGTTTATGCTTTTTACATGCGGGATGATGAATTCCCTATGAAAATTGATCCATCTGATATCGAAATATTTTTGCTTAATGAGAATTGTTTCTCTGTTCCTGTAATTGAAGGATGCCTTAGGGAAAAAGTATATTTCGCCGGTTTGGGCGGACCTTATTATTCCTGTACCGGTTATGTCGGGGATTTTGAAGAACGGAAACTGGTTTATTTCAGGAAGGGCGAAACGGAATGGGGTGAACGATTGCCCATTACAAGTGTATCGAAATATAAGATGGACAATAGTTTACAAGTTTTCCCCAATCCGGCAACAGATAAAATCACCATTTACTCGCAAAACAGTAGAATTTTAGCGGTGGAAATTTATGATTTGAGCGGAACCTGTGTTTACCAAAGCTTAAATGCCGGTTCCAACCGGGTTGATTTGGAAACAGACAAATTACCAAAAGGGATGTATGTTTTGAAAGTCAGGGATGAACGGGATACGATTTCGCAAAAAATTGTAATTAAGTAGATCTGGAATAATATGGCGGATGATCCGCCAGTCGGTGGACACCAACTAAAGCAAAAAAAACCGGCCTGAATCAGACCGGTTTCCATTTTATCTTTGAGAATACAATTATTCTTCTTTTTTATCCTCTTCTGCATCATCAGCAGGTTCCTCTTTTACTTCAGGTTCCTGTGCTTCAGCTTTCGGAGTTTCTTCAGCAGGTGTTTCTGCTTTTGGAGTTTCCTCAGCAGGTTTTTCTGCTTTTGGCTCTTCAGCCTTTGGTTCTTCTTCTTTTACCACTTTGGCCGGTGCTGCTTTTTCAGCTTTCGGTTTTTCCTTTTTAGTTGTTTCAGCTACCGGACTTTCCGATTTTTTAGCTCCTCCACGGCGTGAACGGCGGCGTTTTGGTTTTGCAGCCTCTTCGCCGGTACTCAGCATGGCTTCGTTGTAATCAACCAGTTCGATGATGCACATTTCAGCATTGTCGCCCAAACGGTTTCCGGTGCGTAAAATACGTGTATATCCACCCGGACGATCGGCCACTTTTTCAGCCACATCGCGAAACAGTTCCGAAACGGCTTCTTTACTCTGAAGATGGCTAAAAACAACCCTGCGCGAGTGCGTGGTATCGTCCTTAGCTTTTGTAATAAGCGGCTCTACATAAGTGCGCAGTGCTTTCGCTTTAGCCACTGTTGTGGAAATACGCTTGCTTTCAATAAGCGAACTGGCCATATTGGCCAGCATGGCTTTACGGTGCGAACTTTGACGGCCTAAATGATTAAATTTTTTGTTATGTCTCATTGCCTTTTATTCCTTGTCAAGTTTATACTTACTTATATCCATCCCAAAACTCAACCCCATGTTATCAAGCAGGTCATCCAGTTCGGTGAGTGATTTTTTACCGAAGTTTCTGAATTTAAGCAAATCGTTACGGTTGTATGTAACCAAATCGCCCAGCGTATCCACGTCGGCAGCTTTGAGGCAGTTTAATGCCCTAACCGAAAGGTCGAGATCGACCAGTTTGGTTTTCAGCAACTGACGCATGTGCAGCACTTCTTCGTCAAATTCTTCGTTTGCAAATTTCTCATCAGAGTCGATGGTAATCTTCTCATCAGAAAACAACATCAAGTGATAAATCAGAATTTTTGCTGCTTCTTTCAAGGCATCTTTGGGTTGAATGGAACCGTCGGTACTAATTTCAAGAATCAGTTTTTCGTAGTCGGTTTTTTGTTCAACCCTAAAGTTTTCAACTGCATATTTCACCTTTTTAATTGGTGTATAAATGGAGTCGATTGGGATTAAGCCGAACTCTGTTTCCTCCGGTTTATTTTCAACAGCGGGAACGTAACCGCGACCTTTGCTAATGGAAAGTTCGAGTTGCAGTTTTACATCGGGCTCCATTCTGCAAATAACCATGTCAGGATTTAAAACCCTGAAACCAGTCATAAACTTGTTAATGTCGCCGGCAGTAAATTTTTCCTGCCCCGAAATTGAAACAGTTACTTTTTCACTGTCGAAATCTTCCACCTCATTTTTGAAACGAATTTGCTTGAGATTAAGGATAATATCTGTAACATCTTCAATAACTCCCTTAATCGTAGAAAATTCATGGTCAACGCCTTCAACTTTCACACTGGTGATTGCATACCCCTCGAGCGATGATAAAAGGATTCGGCGCAGGGCATTACCAATTGTAATACCATAGCCGGGTTCCAACGGACGAAATTCGAATTTTCCGAATTTATCATCGGACTCAATCATTATCACCTTGTCGGGCTTTTGGAATGCTAATATTGCCATAATAACCTATGTAAATTTTTATTTTGAATACAACTCTACGATAAGTTGCTCTTTGATGTTTTCAGGTATTTCTTCACGTTCGGGAACGTTCAGGTATTTTCCGGCCATCTGGTCTCTGTCCCATTCAAGCCATTCGTAACGTGTGCTCCGGCGCGAATGCAATGAGTCTGTAATTTCTTCCATCGCTTTTGATTTTTCCCGAACTCCAATAAGGTCGCCGGGTTTAAGCAGGTACGAAGGAATATTCACTACTTTTCCGTTCACTACAATATGTTTGTGCGTAACAAACTGACGGGCGGCATCCCGTGTTTTTGCAATACCCAGGCGGAAAACCACATTGTCGAGCCTTGATTCAAGTAACTGAAGTAGTACCTCACCGGTAATACCTTTTGATGAATTCGCTTTTTCAAAGAGGTTTCGGAATTGTTTTTCCAAAACACCATAGGTATATTTTGCCTTTTGCTTTTCTTTTAACTGTAGCCCGTATTCTGACACTTTTCTCCTTCGGGCAGACACGCCGTGCATTCCCGGAGGGTAGTTTTTGTGCTCAAACACTTTATCGGGTCCGAAAATGGGTTCACCGAATTTACGGGCAATTTTAGATTTTGGTCCTCTGTATCTCGCCATTACCTTTTGTTTTAAAATTAAACACGTCGTCTTTTAGGAGGCCTGCAACCGTTGTGCGGCAGCGGGGTAACATCAACAATCTCAGTTACCTGAAGCCCAACTGAAGCAAGCGACCTGATAGCCGACTCGCGGCCATTGCCCGGGCCTTTCACAAAAACTTTTACTTTGCGTAAACCAAGGTCGTAAGCGGTTTTTCCACACTCTTCCGAAGCAACCTGTGCAGCATACGGAGTGTTCTTTTTAGAACCGCGAAAACCTTTTTTGCCCGCTGACGACCACGAAATAACTTCGCCATTCATATTGGTCAGCGTAACAATAATGTTATTGAAAGATGAGTGTACGTGGGCCATACCATTGGCTTCCACAACAACCACTCTCTTTTTGCTTGATCCTGTTTTTTTTGCCATAACTCAAATACCTTATTTAGTGGCCATTTTTTTGTTTGCAACAGTTTTACGCTTTCCTTTACGGGTACGGGCGTTGTTTTTTGTACTTTGCCCGCGAACAGGCAAGCCAATCCGGTGACGGATACCACGGTAGCAACCAATGTCCATCAATCGTTTAATATTCAACTGTACCTCAGAACGAAGTTCACCTTCAACTTTAAACTGGCTATTGATTACGTTTCGGATTGCTCCAAACTGATCATCATTCCACTCTTGTACCTTTAAGTCCGGGTCAACTTCAGCTTCTTTAAGGATGGTAATTGCCCTGCTGCGGCCAATGCCGTAAATATAAGTGAGGGCAACCTCACCTCGTTTATTATTCGGAATATCAACACCTACAATACGTGCCATATCAATTCAATTTTCAAATTAAAATTACCCCTGACGTTGTTTAAACTTCGGGTTCTTTTTATTAATTACGTATAAGCGCCCTTTCCTGCGAACGATTTTACATTCTGCACTGCGCTTTTTAACTGAAACTCGGGTTTTCATTATAAAATGATTTAATTTTTATACCTAAACGTTATTCTGCCTTTTGCCAAATCATAAGGAGACATTTCAACTTTTACCTTATCTCCCGGTAAAATTTTTATGTAGTGCATTCTCATTTTTCCTGAAATGTGGGCCGTAATAACGTGCCCGTTTTCCAGTTCAACACGAAACATTGCATTTGACAATGCTTCTATAATTGTTCCGTCCTGTTCAATCGAAGGCTGTTTTGCCATAAAAATTAACCTGTTTTTTAAATGTTTAACTAATTAAAAGTTGTTGTACCTGCTTTTTATCTTCAGTTATTTTTTTGCAAAGATAACAGAAGCATTTCATTTTGCATAATTACAATTGCATCTCCTTAACAATGACTTAAAAAGACTTCATTCTACGTTAAATACCTCCACCTGCGCGACCCTTTATCCGGCCTGATTTGGTCAGCCCGTCGTAATGGCGCATTAACAAATGGCTTTCAATTTGCTGCAACGTGTCGAGCACTACCCCAACAAGGATAAGCAACGAGGTTCCGCCAAAAAAATAGGCGAACTGCTGGTTGATACCCATGAGCATGGCAAATGCCGGCAGAATTGTAATCAGCCCCAGGAAAATAGATCCCGGAAGTGTAATTCGCGACATAATGGTGTCGAGAAATTCCACTGTCCTTTTTCCTGGTTTAACGCCAGGAATAAAGCCGCCGTTTTTCTTCATGTCTTCGGCCATTTGTGTAGGGTTGATGGTAATTGCCGTATAAAAATACGTAAACGCAACCACCAGCATAAACTGCACAAAATTGTACCAAAACCCGGTAATGTTAGATAAAGCAGCCGCAACACCACTCAGGTTTTCAGAATTTGCCACACCTACCAGGGTAATTGGAACCATCATTATTGCCTGGGCAAAAATGATAGGCATTACACCTGCAGCGTTAACTTTCAAAGGGATGTACTGACGTACTCCACCATATTGTTTGTTTCCAACAATCCGTTTGGCATATTGCACCGGTATTCTGCGGGTTCCCTGAACCAACAGAATGGATGCCATAAACACCAGAAAAAGAATAACAAACTCGATAAGAAACATTACTAGACCTCCGCCCTGCTGGCTGATACGGGAAGCAAATTCCTGTACCACTGCCATTGGCAACTGCGCGATAATCCCTATCATGATGATGAGTGAAATCCCGTTACCGATTCCTTTATCGGTAATGCGTTCACCCAACCACATCACAAACATTGACCCGGCCGTTAAAATGATAACGGACGACACTGTGAACAGCGCACCGCTCATGGCAAAAGCCGATTCAGGCAGTTGATAGTGCAGGTTAGTTAAATATGCCGGCGACTGGAAAACCAGAATGATTACCGTTAAATAACGCGTAATCTGGTTGATTTTCCGTCTTCCTGACTCCCCCTCTTTCTGCAACCTCTGGAAATAGGGTACTGCGATTCCAAGTAACTGGATTACAATGGAGGCAGAAATGTACGGCATAATACCTAAAGCGAAGATAGAAGCCTGAGCAAATGCCCCTCCCGAAAACATGTTTATCAGCCCAAGCAAACCATCTGAAGTTTGATTCTTCAAATTTTGCAATTGGGCAGGGTCAACACCCGGGAGAGAAACAAACGATCCTAACCTGTAAATTAAAATAAAAAACAAGGTAGTACCGATTCGTATCCTCAAATCTTCAATCTTGTAAATATTCTTTAGGGTTTCTATAAATCGTTTCATTACAGTTTAAAGTATTTCA
Organism: Mariniphaga sp.; assembly: GCA_019429205.1. Classification (GTDB taxonomy): domain Bacteria; phylum Bacteroidota; class Bacteroidia; order Bacteroidales; family Prolixibacteraceae; genus Mariniphaga. The sequence continues at coordinate 55,293 of JAHYIT010000002.1, forward strand.
GTTGTTCCTTCCAATTTTTCGATAGCCTCTTTAGCACTTTTAGAAAAAGCATGAGCTTTTACATCAAGCTTTTTGTCTAATGTGCCACCGCCAAGAATTTTTATCTTTTCGTTTTTCGAAGTAATTCCGGCGTTTACAAGTGCGGCAACATCGATTGAGGTCAGGTTTCTTTTTTCAGCCAGCTGTTGCAAAACATCCAAATTGATAGCTTTGTATTCTATCCGGTTAAAATTTTTAAAACCCGATTTTGGAACTACCCGCTGTAATGGCATCTGTCCACCCTCAAAACCAATTTTTTTGGAGTATCCAGACCTTGATTTCTGGCCTTTGTGCCCACGTGTGGAAGTACCACCGTAGCCTGAGCCTTGTCCGCGTCCGATACGCCTGGTCTTTTTTGTAGAACCTGATGCAGGCTTTAATTTACTTAAATCCATAATTTCATTCATTTGAAATATTGTTATACTTCTTCAATACTCACTAAATGTCCCACTTTTTTGGCCATTCCAACCACTTGCGGGGTAGCTTCATGTTCCACGGTTTGGTTCATTTTACGCAAACCAAGGGCTTCGAGCGTAGCTTTTTGCCTTTTTGTAGAACCGATGCTGCTTTTTACCTGTTTAATTTTTATTTTAGCCATAACTGTGTTATCCTTTAAAAACTTTTTCCAATGATACACCTCTATGTTGCGCTACAGCATGTGCATCTCTCAATTCGAGCAGAGCTTCCATGGTAGCTTTAACCAGGTTGTGCGGATTGGAAGAGCCTTTGGATTTAGCCAAAATATTGTGAATTCCAACACTCTCGAGCACAGCACGCATTGCACCCCCGGCTTTTACACCGGTACCCGACGAAGCGGGTTTTAGCAGCACATGAGCACCTCCATACCTTGCAGATTGTTCGTGTGGAATGGTTCCGTGAATAACCGGTATTTTTACCAGGTTCTTTTTGGCTGCTTCAACACCTTTGGCAATTGCAGTGGTAACTTCACTGGCTTTACCGAGTCCCCAGCCAACAATTCCATCCTCATTTCCAACAATCACAATAGCTGAAAAGCTAAAGGTACGGCCACCCTTGGTTACTTTTGTAACACGGTTAATGGCTACCAACCTGTCTTTTAAATCGAGGTCGCTTGTTTTAACTTTTTTACTTAATGTCGCCATAACTTATTTAGAATTTAAGGCCACCCTCGCGGGCCGCGGCAGCTAATTGTTTAACTCTACCATGGTATAAATAACCATTTCTGTCGAAAACAACATTTTCGATTCCGGAAGCCAGTGCTTTTTTAGCAATGAGTTTACCCACAAAAGCTGCTTTTTCCGTTTTGTTTCCACTTTCACCAGCTACTTCTTTTTCAGTAGAAGAGGCCGCAACAAGAGTGGTTGCACTTATGTCGTCAATTAATTGAGCATATATTTGCTTATTGCTTCTGAATACGCTCAAACGCGGACGTTCGGCAGAACCGGTAACAATTTTACGTACCCGGGTTTTTATCCTTACTCGCCTATCTGTTTTTGTTAATGCCATAATACCTAATTTTTCAAAAATTATTTAGCGGCGGCTTTACCGGCTTTACGCCTTAACACTTCGCCCACAAACTTAATCCCTTTACCTTTGTAGGGTTCGGGTTTACGGAAAGATCTGATTTTTGCAGCAACGTGACCAATCAACTGTTTGTCAGAACTTTTAAGGGTAATAACTGGGTTGCTGCGTTTGTCAGACAAAGCCTCCACATTCACCTCAGGCGGAAGTTGCAGAAATGTATGGTGTGAGTATCCCAAAACAAGGTCGAGGACATTATTGGGTAACACTTCAGCACGATAACCAACACCTACAAGTTCTAATTTAATTTCGTATCCTTTCAAAACACCTTCCACCATGTTGTTCACTAATGAACGTGAAAGACCGTGTAACGATTTAAGGCGTTTGGTTTCTGCCGACCTGCTAAAACTGATTTGATTGTCTTTTACTTCAATTTCAATTTCAGGTGTTATCTGTTGTTTTAACTCACCAAGAGGTCCTTTAACCGAAACAAGGTTGTTTTCGGTGATATTAATTTCAACTCCTGATGGTATTTCAATGGGTAATCTACCTATTCTTGACATGACCTGTTCCTTTTTTTAATACACGTAACATAAAACTTCACCACCAACATTCTGCTCACGGGCTTCTTTGTCGGTAATCACTCCTTTCGAGGTAGAAATAATTGCAATTCCCAAACCATTGAGCACGCGCGGAATGTTATCGCCGTTGCAATACTGGCGCAGCCCTGGTTTACTGATTCTTTTTAAACCTTTAATTGCAGATACTTTCGTTTCGGGATTGTATTTCAGTGCAATTTTTATGTTGCCCTGGTATCCCTTTTCATCTTCAAACTTAAAATTTAAAATGTAGCCTTTATCCATTAGGATTTTGGTCACTTCTTTTTTAATGCCTGATGCAGGAACATCAACTACCCGGTGTTTGGCAAGAATTGCGTTGCGCACTCTTGTCAGATAATCTGCTATTGGATCTGATACTTTACTCATTATTCAAGTCTTTTACAATTACCAACTAGCCTTTTTAACTCCTGGAATTAAACCAGACGAAGCCATTTCGCGGAAATTAATTCTGCTAATGCCAAACTGGCGCATATACCCTTTTGGTCTTCCTGTAAGTTTGCAACGGTTGTGCAAACGAACCCTGGAAGAGTTTTTTGGTAATTTCTGCAAACCTTCAGAGTCACCTTCGGCTTTCAGCCTGGCCCTTTTCTCGGCGTATTTTTCAACCAGTTTTGCCCTTTTTACTTCACGGGCTTTCATTGATTCTTTGGCCATGCTTAGTTCTTTTTAACGTTTTTAAATGGTAAACCTAAACTTTTCAGCAGAGCAAAACCTTCTTCGTCGGTTTCTGCTGAAGTAACAAAGGTAATGTTCATCCCGTTGATTTTACTAACTCTGTCGAGTATAATCTCGGGGAATACAATCTGCTCGGGAACGCCAAGCGTGTAGTTTCCGCGTCCGTCCATTTTGCTTTCGATTCCGCGGAAATCGCGGATACGGGGCAATGCTGCCGAAATGAGACGATCGAGAAATTCATACATGCGTTCGCGGCGCAAAGTAACGCGCACCCCGATTGGCATTTTCCTTCTCAGTTTAAAATTGGAGATGTCTTTTTTGGAAACGGTTTGAACGGCTTTTTGCCCGGCAATCATTGTCATTTCCGTAGTGGCTACTTCAATGATTTTTTTGTCGGCAATAGCTGCTCCCACTCCCTGGTTCAACACTATTTTTTCCAATTTCGGAACCTGCATTACTGAAGAGTAGTTGAACTCTTTTTTCAAAGCAGGTACTACTTCTTCCTGATATTTCTTTTTAAGAGCTGGTACGTATGCCATTATTTAATCTCCTCTCCGGTTTTTTTCGAATAACGAATCAATTTACCTTTACTTTCATCCATCCTGCGACCTACGCGGGTGCGTTCTCCGGTTTTCGGATCGACCAGCATGAGGTTTGAAATATGGATGGATGCTTCCTGTTCAACAATACCACCCTGCGGATTTTTCGCATTGGGTTTGGTATGTTTTTTCATCAGGTTAACACCTTCAACAATTGCCCTGTCGGTTTTTCTGATTACCTCAAGCACGCGGCCTTTCTGGCCTCTGTAGTTGCCGGTAATCACTACCACAGTGTCACCTTTTTTTATATGTAACTTTTTCTGCATTTTCGAACTTTTTCGATTTACAATACTTCAGGTGCTAGCGAAATAATCTTCATGTTCTTATCCCTTAATTCGCGAGCCACAGGACCGAAAATACGGGTTCCGCGCATTTCGCCGGCGTTGTTGAGCAACACAACGGCATTGTCGTCGAACCTGATGTAAGAGCCGTCTGGACGACGAACTTCTTTACGGGTACGCACAACAATTGCTCTGGAAACAATTCCTTTTTTGACATCGCTGCCAGGGATAGCACTTTTCACTGACACCACAATCGTATCGCCTATTGAGGCATAACGTTTACGGGTACCGCCTAAAACCCGGATACACAAAACTTCTTTTGCTCCGCTGTTATCGGCAACCCCACATCTGGTTTCTTGTTGTATCATGATTACTTCGCTCTTTCAATTATTTCAATTAATCTCCAACACTTATTTTTGCTCAACGGACGTGTTTCCATTATTTTGACCAAATCGCCAATGTTGCAGTCATTTTTCTCGTCGTGGGCATAAAATTTTGTTGTTTTGTTCAAGAACTTACCATATATGGGGTGCTTCACTTTACGTTTTTCGGCCACCACAATGGTTTTGTCCATTTTATTGGAAACAACAACCCCGACGCGCTCTTTCCTGAGATTTCTCACTTTATTTTCTTCCATCGCTGAATTAATTCTGATTATCACTTAATTCTCTTTGATGAAGAATAGTTTTGAGCCGTGCAATATTTTTTTTGGAAACTTTGATTTTCATCGGGTTATCCAGCGGAGACACTGCATGGTTTAAACGGAGGCGAACCAAATTTTCTTTTTCCACCTGTATTTTCTCGACGATTTCTTTGGTCGTCAATTCTTTAATTTCAGACGTTTTCATATTTATTCACCTTTTTTTTATTCTTCAACAAAATCACGCCTTACCACAAACTTTGTTGTAACCGGCAATTTTTGAGCTGCAAGTCGCAGTGCTTCTTTTGCCAGGCTAAACGGTACGCCGTCGGCTTCAATAATAATTCGCCCGGGCGTAATCGGAGCAACAAATGCTTCAGGTGCCCCTTTACCTTTACCCATACGAACTTCGGCGGGTTTTTTGGTAATGGGTTTATCGGGGAAAATTCGAATCCAAATTTGACCCTGACGTTGCATGTGGCGTGTAACCGCAACCCTGGCTGCCTCAATCTGGCGTCCGGTGATCCACGCTTCTTCCAACGATTTTATTCCAAATGAACCGAAAGCAAGTTGATTCCCGCGTTGGGCATTTCCCTTCATCCGGCCCTTTTGTACTCTTCTGAATTTTACTTTTTTTGGCTGTAACATTCTTACTTCTTTCTAAGTGTTATACCACTATTTTCTTCTACCTCTGCGGCCATCGCCACCAAAGCCTTTATTACCTCCCGGACGGGCTTGTTTTTGCCCTAAGTTTGGTGAAAGGTCCCGGTTTCCGTAAACCATACCTTTGCAAATCCAGACTTTTACTCCAATAAGTCCGGTTTTTGTAAGCGCTTCGCCCAATGCATAGTCGATATCGGCTCTCAGGGTATGCAACGGAGTACGTCCGTCTTTATACATTTCCGAGCGGGCCATTTCGGCGCCGTTCAGCCTTCCTGATACCAATACTTTAATGCCTTCGGCTCCCATTCTCATGGTTGAAGCGATAGCCATTTTCACAGCCCTTCGGTAAGCTACCTTACCCTCGATTTGCCGAGCAATGTTGTTGGCAACAATTTTGGCATCGAGTTCCGGGCGTTTAATTTCGAAAATGTTGATCTGAACCTCTTTACTGGTAATTTTTTTCAGCTCTTCCTTCAACTTGTCAACTTCCTGTCCGCCTTTACCAATAATAATACCTGGGCGCGAAGTATGCACGGTGATGGTGATAAGTTTCAAGGTACGTTCAATAACAATTCTTGAAATACTGGCTTTGGCCAAACGGGCATTCAAATATTCCCGTATTTTGTGGTCTTCAGTCAGCTTATCGCCGTAATCGTCGCCACCGAACCAATTTGAGTCCCATCCTTTAATGAATCCCAAACGATTTGAAATTGGATTTACTTTTTGTCCCATGTACTACTGATTAAGATTTTCTTCGACAACACTTTCTTTCCGGTCAACGTAAATGGTAACGTGGTTCGAGCGTTTTTTGATGCGGTGAGCACGACCCTGGGGAGCCGGACGTAACCTTTTCAAAATTCGGCCTGAATCAACCATTACTGTTTTTACGTACAAATCACTTTCCTCTAAACGTACTCCTTCGTTTTTAGCCTGCCAGTTGGCAATGGCCGAAAGGAGGAGTTTTTCTACCCTGCGCGATGCTTCTTTCGAGGAAAACTTAAGAACATCTAACGCTTTATTCACCTCCATGCCGCGGATAGAATCGACTACAAGCCTCATCTTTCTTGGTGAAGTAGGGCAATTTCTTAAAACAGCAAAATATTGGTGTTTTTTATCTTCTTTTCTTTTATCTGCTGCTAATCTTTTTCTGGCACCCATTCTTTTTTCTTTTTAATTTTAATGATACTATGCCTATCTTTTGTTACCAGCATGACCCCTGAAGGTTCGTGTAGGTGCAAATTCTCCCAGTTTATGTCCAACCATATTTTCGGTAACATATACAGGGATAAATTTATTTCCGTTATGAACGGCGATGGTATGGCCTACAAAATCAGGAGAAATTACTGAAGCTCTGGCCCATGTTTTTACTACTGATTTTTTCCCGCCATCATTCATGGTCAGGATTTTTCTTTCCAGTTTATAATTGATAAAAGGCCCTTTTTTTAACGAACGACTCATAATTCTTTCCCTTTAACTATTTTTTCCTACGTTCAATAATATACTTGCCGGAAGCTTTCTTTTTGGAACGGGTTTTATACCCTTTCGCGAGCAATCCTTTACGTGAGCGCGGGTGTCCGCCAGATGCACGGCCTTCGCCGCCACCCATTGGGTGATCAACCGGGTTCATCACAACGCCACGTACACGAGGTCTTCTTCCCAACCAGCGTGAACGGCCGGCTTTACCGGAACGCTCGAGGTTATGCTCTGCATTTCCAACAGTTCCAACAGTTGCCCTGCAGGATGTAAGTACCATACGAGATTCGCCTGAAGGTAATTTCAATACTGCGTATTTTCCTTCACGAGAGGTCAATTGCGCATAAGCGCCTGCACTACGTGCCATCGTTCCGCCCTGTCCGGGGCGGAGTTCAATGTTGTGAACCAATGTTCCAAGAGGAATATCAGATAAGGGGAGTGTATTTCCAATTTCAGGTTCAACCCCGGGACCGCTTTTTAACGTTTGTCCAACTTTCAATCCGTTGGGTGCAACGATGTACCTTTTTTCGCCATCTTCGTATTGAAGAAGGGCAATTCGGGCAGAGCGGTTAGGATCGTACTGAATGGAATCGACCACAGCAGCAAATCCGTCTTTATCGCGTTTAAAGTCGATAATACGGTATTTGCGTTTGTGTCCCCCACCTATATACCTCATTGTCATGCGGCCCTGGTTATTTCTACCTCCAGATTTCCGCAGGGGCTCCAACAATGATTTTTCAGGTGTAGATGCAGTAATGGTATCAAAGGCGCCCACTATTTTGTGCCTTTGACCCGGAGTTACTGGTTTTAATTTCCTTACTGCCATTTCTATAATTAAATATTACTGTAAAAATCAATACTGTCTCCTTCGGCCAAAGTAACTATGGCCTTCTTATAAGCAGTTGTTTTTCCGGAAATGACTCCTGATTTGGTATAGCGTGATTTTACTTTTCCGCCATATACCATGGTGTTAACAGAATCAACCGTTACATCGTACATCCCCTCAATCGCTTTTTTAATTTGCGGTTTTGAGGCAGATTTTACAACAACAAACCCGTAACGGTTGTACCGTTCGGACTGCTCATTCATTTTCTCTGTAACCAATGGTTTTATTAAAATATCCATTTTTAAATCGCCTTAAAGTTTAAATGCTTCTTCTATTTTCTTCACAGAACCTTCGAGAAGAACAATAGTTTTTGCGTTCAAAATTTGATAAGTATTTAATTCAGAAGCTATTACAACCGAAACATCCTGTAAATTTCTGGACGACAAATATATGTTATTATTTTCGGCTGGTAAAACGAAAAGTGACTTTTTATCAGCAATTTGCAAATTACTTTTGAGTGCCACTATTTCTTTTGTTTTTGGAGCTTCCAAAATAAAATCTTCCAAAACCACGATGCTGTTTTCACGGGCTTTGTATGTTAACGCCGATTTCCTTGCAAGTTGCTTCACTTTTTTGTTCAGCTTAAACTCGTAACTTTTGGGGCGCGGACCGAAAACGGTACCACCGCCGCGAAATACAGGCGATTTTATGCTGCCGGCACGTGCTGTACCGGTACCTTTTTGTTTCTTAATTTTCCGGGTACTTCCAGTTACTTCAGCGCGTTCTTTTGTTTTATGCGTTCCCTGGCGCTTGTTTGCCATATATTGTTTTACGTCGAGGTAAATGGCATGGTCACTGGGCTCAACTCCAAAAATTCCCTGGTTCAGGGTAATTTTCCGCCCGGTATCTTTTCCTTCTTTATTCAGTACACTTAGTTCCATTGTTTCCTAATAATTAAGTATGAACCTTTGGCGCCAGGCACTGAACCTTTCACCACAATCAAATTCTTTTCAGGAATCACTTTCATTACCATCAGGTTTTCTATGGTAACGGTTTCGTTTCCGGTTCTTCCGGCCATACGCATTCCTTTGAATACGCGGCTTGGCCATGATGATGCACCGATAGAACCCGGTGCGCGCAACCTGTTGTGCTGCCCATGGGTTGCATCGTTTACACCACGAAAGTTGTGACGTTTTACCACTCCCTGAAAACCTTTACCTTTTGAAATACCAACCACATCAACATAATCCAGTTCGTGGAAAATGTTAACAGTGACCGAATCTCCAAGATTGTAAGCTTCCTTGTAGGTGTTTTTAAATTCAACTACTTCGCGTTTTGGCGTTGTTCCGGCTTTTTTAAAGTGCCCGAATTCAGCTTTCGTAGCTCTTTTTTCTTTTTTGTCGCCGTAAGCAAGTTGTAACGCGTCGTAGCCTTCTTTTTCCTGGGTCTTAACCTGTGTAACTACACAGGGACCGGCTTCAATCACAGTGCATGGGATATTTTTCCCCTCAACACTGAATACGGATGTCATTCCGATTTTTTTTCCAATAATACCAGCCATTTCGACTACATTTTTAAATTATCAAACTTTAATTTCTACTTCAACGCCACTGGGTAATTCCAGCTTCATTAGGGCGTCAATGGTTTTTGCCGTTGAGCTGTAAATGTCGATCAAACGTTTGTAAGATGACAACTGAAACTGCTCCCTTGATTTTTTATTTACAAAGGTAGAACGCAAAACAGTGAAAATCCTTTTGTGTGTAGGCAGCGGAATTGGTCCGCTTACCACAGCGCCAGTGCTTTTGACTGTTTTAACGATCTTCTCAGCCGATTTGTCAACCAAATTGTGATCGTACGATTTCAGCTTAATTCTGATCTTTTGGCTCATTTTGAGAACTCTGTTAAAATTATTTATAATAAATCAACTTTTCCCTGAACATTTTCCAGCACTTTTTCGGCCAGATTGCGCGGTACTTCCTGGTAGTGGCTGAACTCCATTGATGAAGTTGCCCTTCCTGATGATAAAGTCCGCAATACCGTTACATAACCAAATTGCTCAGAAAGTGGCACTTTTGCATGAATCACGCGTGCGTTTCCTTTGGTCATCATTCCGGTTACATCGCCACGACGGCGGTTCAGGTCACCAATAATATCGCCCATGTATTCTTCCGGAGTAACAATCTCCAGTTTCATAATAGGTTCGAGCAATTTTGGACCTGCTTTAGAAGCTGCATGTCTGAAAGCCTGTCGTGCACAAATCTCAAATGACAGCTGATCGGAGTCCACTGCGTGGTATGAACCATCGAGCAATGTAACTTTTAAACTGTCGATCGGGAATCCTGCAAGCGGACCATTTGACATGGCGTTGGCAAAACCTTTCTGAACAGAAGGAATGTATTCGCGCGGAATGTTTCCTCCTTTTACCTTGTCGATAAATTCCAATCCGGCTTTTCCATCTTCAGCAGGTTCTATATTTACCACAATATCAGCAAATTTACCACGTCCACCGGTTTGCTTTTTGAATACTTCGCGTAATTCAACCGGCTTACTGATAGCTTCTTTATATGCAACCTGCGGAGCACCCTGGTTACATTCCACCTTAAATTCTCGCCGTAAACGGTCGATAATAATTTCGAGGTGTAATTCACCCATTCCGCGAATTACGGTTTGGCCTGAATCATGATCGGTGTTAACCTGAAATGTTGGATCTTCTTCGGCCAGTTTAGAAAGACCATTGGACAAACGGTCGAGGTCTTTTTGCGATTTTGGTTCAACAGCGATTCCTATTACCGGTTCGGGAAAATCCATGCTTTCCAGTTCAATGGGATGTTTTATGTCGCAAAGGGTGTCGCCGGTGCGAATGTCTTTAAATCCAACTGCCGCACAAATATCTCCTGCCTCAATTACATCTTTCGGATTTTGTTTGTTGGAATGCATCTGATACAGGCGGGAAATGCGTTCTTTTTTACCCGTACGTGAATTTAATACCTGCGAACCGGCTTCAATTCTACCAGAATAAACGCGCATATAAGCCAGCCGGCCAACAAAGGGGTCGGTGGCAATTTTAAACGCCAGTGCTGCCAGTGGTTCATCCACATTGGCTGTACGTTTTACTTCTTTATTGATTACAGGATTAATACCTGTAATATCGCCATTATCAAGCGGACTTGGCAGGAAGGCACAAACTGCGTCGAGCAGACGCTGAACACCTTTATTTTTAAAAGCTGAACCGCACATCAAAGGAATAATAACTCCCTGGATTGTTGCCCGGCGAATTACTGAAATCATCTCCTCCTTAGTAATAGATTCCGGGTCTTCGAAATACCGTTCGAGTAGCGCATCGTCCACTTCAGCAGCCGATTCCACCAGTTTGCCACGCCATTCTTCAGCCTGTTCCACCAATTCAGCAGGAATCTCTTCGAGGCTGTATTTTGTACCCATGGTTTCATCTTCGTACCAGCGTACGGCTTTCATTTCAATCAGGTCGATAATTCCTTCGAATTTCTCCTCAGCACCAATAGGAATTTGAACCGGAACAGGATTTGCGCCTAATTTTTCTTTAATTTCATTGTAAACATTGAAGAAATCTGCACCCTGACGGTCCATTTTATTTATGAAAGCGATGCGCGGAACACCGTACTTCTCGGCCTGACGCCAAACTGTTTCCGATTGGGCTTCAACCCCGCCAACAGCACAAAAAAGTGCAACAGTACCGTCGAGGATGCGGAGCGATCGCTCTACTTCCACAGTAAAATCTACGTGTCCGGGAGTATCTATGATGTTGATTTTATGTTCCTGATCGTTGTATTTCCAGAATGTAGTAGTGGCAGCTGAGGTTATAGTTATGCCCCGTTCCTGCTCCTGCTCCATCCAGTCCATTGTTGCGGCACCATCGTGCACTTCACCAAGGCGGTGGGTCAAACCGGTATAGAACAAAACACGTTCTGTAGTGGTTGTTTTCCCAGCATCAATGTGTGCCATGATGCCAATATTTCTTGTATATTTCAGATCTTGCTTAGCCATATTCTTTTTACCAATTATCTAATCCAACCCATTTAACCATTTTCTTCGACCAAACTAAAATCTGAAGTGAGCAAAAGCACGGTTTGCTTCAGCCATACGGTGGGTATCTTCTTTCTTTTTATAAGCACCACCTTCGTTGTTATATGCAGCAACAATTTCTGCAGATAATTTGTCAGCCATAGATTTTCCCGAGCGTTTGCGTGCAAACAAAATCAGGTTTTTCATGCTGATTGCCGTTTTCCTTTCAGCCCTGATTTCCATAGGAACCTGGAAGGTAGCACCACCTACCCGACGGCTTTTTACTTCCACTGCTGGCGTTATATTTTCGAGGGCTTTTTTCCAAACTTCTAACGGAGAAAGTTCAGTTTCTTTTACGCGTTTTTCCACTATATCAAGTGTGTCGTAGAAAATGGCATAAGCTACAGACTTTTTCCCGTCTCTCATCAAATCGTTGACAAACCGGGTTACCAAAGTATCATTAAACTTTGGGTCCGGCAGAAGAATTCGCTTCTTAGGTTTTGTCTTTCTCATTTTTTCAATTTTAGTGTTATTTAAATCGGTTGCCCAAAGGCGGTCTTCAGTTCATCTCAGGAAGACTTGAGAGATTCCCTTACTCAACCAAACCACTGTAAATAACGAATTTACAATTAATATTTTATTTTTTCGGTTTTTTCGCACCATATTTCGAACGACGTTGCAACCGTCCTTCAACTCCTGCTGTATCAAGCGCACCACGTACCAGGTGATAACGTACACCGGGAAGGTCTTTTACCCTTCCGCCGCGCACCAGTACAATGGAGTGCTCCTGAAGGTTGTGGCCTTCTCCCGGAATATAAGCGTTCACTTCTTTTCCGTTGGTAAGCCTCACCCTGGCTACTTTACGCATAGCTGAGTTTGGTTTTTTTGGTGTTGTTGTGTAAACACGTACACACACCCCGCGTCGTTGAGGACATGAATCGAGGGCAGGAGATTTGCTCTTCTCCACTTTACTTTGTCTTCCTTTTCTAACTAACTGTTGAATCGTTGGCATAAATACCTGTCTTTTATTTAATTAATAATCAATCCAAAAACGGACTGCAAAAGTATGTTAAATTTCAATAACTGCAATGGTTTTCAGCGGTAAAATTGAGTTTACCTTTGAAAAACGGCACGCAAAAGTACTAATTTTCAAAAAAGAACAAATCTTTTCGAGCTTTTTTTTCAAAAAATTAAGATTGAAAAGTGTAATGAATTGAAGGGATTACATTCTTTCCCTCATAACCGAAACCAGCGGTTCTACCAACCGTTCAATCAATCGGCGATCTTTTGTAACAATTTCGGCCACTCCCTGCATTTCCTGGTTAAAAGGCAATTGGCGGTTGTAATTGGTTACCAGGTTATTTACCAATGCAATTTCAGCTGTGTAAAATGCACCCTGTTCGGTTGTTACCGGTACCATGGAAATGTTGGTAACCCTTCCGGTAACTATTCCATATTCCATGTGCGGATAATTATCGAGTTTGATATTTACACGCTGCCCCGTTTCAATTTTTCCTGCTCCGGCAATGGGCACCACCGCCCGGCCAATAATGGTTTGTTCTTTATCAGGAACTACCGTAAATACAACGTTTCCCGCATTCACAAACTGATTGGAACTCCAGAAACTGGTAAAGGTTATCTGTCCCGAAATGGGGGATTTCAGAATAAATATCTGCTCCCATTCTTTTAGTTGGTTCACCAGATTGTCATAACGTTCTTTTAACAATGCCAGCGACTGGCTTCCTGCTTCGGCTTTTAACACCTCTTGTTCCTGAATTTGCTGTTGCAGGTTGTTCATGGTAATTTGCGTGTTGGCCAGATTGGTCATGGCATTTTGGTAGGCGTACTTTTGTTTTAGCATGGCCCCTTTCGATTTCTCATAATCCACTTCCGACATAATTTGCTGCCGGTAAAGTGTAGAATCGCGGTAGAACTGGTTAAAAGCCAGTTCGTAATCCTGCCGGAGCACATTGATTTGCTCCCTTAATTTTTCAAAAAAATTCCGGTAGTCCTGTCCCTGGCGTTGCAGCGATTCAATGCGCTGGCTGTATGGATTAAAGGAGAGAAAAGTCTGGTAACTTTTTAACTGGCTTACAAATGCCGAAAAATAAGAATGGTATTGCCCCAGACTGTAGTTTTCGGAAAAAGATATCTCATTAAACTTTTCAGGATTTTCGAACCAGGTTTCAACGGAATCGAGTTTTGCCAGCAACCGGTATGCATCATTGTAATTTGCTGTATTTTCAATCAAACCTAAGATTTCACCCGCTTCCACCTGCTGGTTGTTTACCACAAAAAGCTGATCAAGTTTTCCATTTGATTTGGCCACAATCTGCACCGGCGGGTTTTCGGAAACAATGGTTATCCGTGAAGAAATCAAATCGGGGTATTTATAATAATAACTGCCAGCCAATAAAATCATCACCACCAGCAGCATAATGGTAATTCCCCAACGGATGATCCAGCGTGGCGGTGTTCCCAGGATTTCCTGCACCTCATCGGAACGCAATTCAATATGTTCGTTTTTTGTCAAATGGATAAACTGTTAAATGGTAAACTGCTAAACTGTTAAATGGTTAAATGTAAAATTGTATTAATTTTAGAACTTAAGTTTTTCATTTGTGAATTTTATTAAATGAAAAATTTCTACTCGAATATCATTAATTGCATCTGTAAATTTAGTATTGATTTCCGGTGTTATCAATTCTCTTCTGTAAGCTTTTCGTATCCAGTCACCGGTTTCTTCCAACGACCCTAAACTTATTCTGTAAAACCTGACTTTATCTTTCTTGGAATACCGGACGAAACCTTCCGCAATATTAGCGGAAATTGAATCAGCCGATTTGACAAATTGTTTACCGACAGTATCTTTTGCAAAAAAATCCCATGTGATAACCGTATCCCAAACTTCATTTGAAAAATCAAAAGACTTATTATAAGCACTTAATTTTCTAATCGTCAGATAATTCTTTTCCATAATAATTCTATTTTAAGTTATTCAGTTACTCAATTTGTCAATTTGTCAATTTGTCAATTTGTCAATTTGTCAATTTTCCAATTTTCCAGTTTGTCAATTTCCAAGTTCCAACTGATTCTTCACCAGCTCGTAATAGGCTCCTCTTTTTGCGGCCAACTCTTTATGGGTACCGGTTTCCACAATTTCGCCCTTGTCGAGAACGACAATTAAATCCGCATTTTTAACTGTACTTAAGCGGTGTGCAACAGTTACCACAGTGCGGCCCTCAAAAAATCCGGCCAGGTTTTCCATAATCACTTTTTCGTTGTTGGCATCGAGGGCGTTGGTAGCCTCATCAAAAAACAGGAATCGCGGGTCTTTGTAAACCGCACGGGCAATTAATATGCGCTGTTTCTGACCCTGGCTCAGGCCGGTTCCCTCCTGCCCTATTTTAGTGTTGTACCGCAGTGGCAGACTTTCGATGTATTCGCCGATGTTGGCAATTTCCACAGCCCGACGTAGTTTTTCGCGGTCGGGATAATCGTCGGCCACGGCAATGTTGCTGGCAATGCTGTCGGAAAAGATGAATCCGTCCTGCATCACCACGCCGCAGTTGCTGCGCCACATTTCCATATTGAACTGCTGCAGGCCGATACCACCGATTTCAATTTTTCCTTCGTAAGGCGGATAAAAACCAAGCATCAGTTTTATGAGCGTGGTCTTGCCACTTCCGCTGGCGCCTACTATGGCAGTAATCTTGTTTTCGGGAATGGTTAACTGAATATTGTTCAGCACGCGCGGCGATTTGGGCCCTTCGTAATGGAATGAAACCTGCGAAATGGAAATGTCTTTGCGCGCAGGCAGTTCGTAATTTTTCTGGATCTCTGGATTCTCCTCATCATCGTGCTGGTGGATTTCACCTAACCGTTCGAGGCTGATTTTGGCATCCTGACCTGCCTGAATAAAACCGATAAATTCGTTAATTGGCCCGTTTAACTGACCTATTATATATTGTATGGCCATCATCATCCCCAGCGTCATGTTTCCTTCCACCACGCCTTTTGCTGCGATAAATGAAATGAGGATATTTTTTATCTGGTTGATAAGCATTGAACCCGCCATCTGGTTCTGGTTCAGCATCAGTCCGCGCACACTTACCCGGAACAGTTTGGCCTGAATGCGTTCCCACTCCCACCGTTTCTGTTTTTCGCAGTTGTTCAGTTTGATTTCCTGCATGCCGGTAATCAACTGGTAAACGTTGCTCTGGTTGGCCGAAGCCACGTTAAACCGTTTGTAATCGATTTCCTTCCTTTTTTTCAGGAACAGCAAAATCCACAGTACGTACAGTGCGCTACCCACGTAAAAGATGAGCAGGATTGTCCAGTCGTAATAGGCCATTACAAAACTGTAAATGATAAAAATGAAAATGCCGAACGACATGCTCACCAGGTTTCCGGTGAGGAAACTTTGGATGCGTTGATTATCGTCGATACGCTGGCGGAGGTCGCCGATGAGTTTGGTGTCGAAAAAGCGGATGGGCAGTTTCATCAGTTTGATGAGAAAATCGGAGATAAGTGAAATGCTCACCCGCGTACTGGTGTGGAGCATAATCCAGCTCCGGATAAAACCTACGGCCGTTTGGCTTACGGTTAACACCAACTGCGCAATAAGCACCAAAACAATAAAGCTGAGGTTGTTGGTGGTGATACCCACATCCACAATGGCCTGCGTGAGGAACGGAAAAATGAGGCTCAGGATACTTCCGGTAAAAAAACCGAGCAGCAACTGGGTAATTAGCTTTTTATACGGTTTCAGGTAGGAAAACAGATATCGAAAACCGGTTTTGTTTACTTTTTCACCTTCCTCCACATAAAAATCGGAAGTGGGTTCTATGAGCAGGGCAATTCCTGCAGGTTCGCCGTCTTGCTTAGTGGAAGCCCAGTATTTCACAAATTCTTCCTTGTTGTATTTTAACAAACCGTGCGCCGGGTCTGAAACAAAAAAATCAGCCCCCTCCCTGCCTCTTTTCTTTTTAATTTTATAAAGTACTACAAAATGATTCTGGGTCCAGTGGATGATGGCCGGAAGCGGCGCCTCCATAAGTTGTTCGAGGGTTACGCGCACGCCCTGGGTGCGGAATCCAATTTTTTCGGCGGCATCGGAAATGGTAAGCAACGACACCCCTTCGCGGGTTTTCCAGGTGAGTTCCCGCAATGTTTCCAGGTTGTAGTGCTTCCCAAAATATTTGGCCACGATCCGTAAACAGGTCGGACCGCAGTCCATGGCGTCGGGTTGCAGGTAATGCGGGAATTTTGGCATATTATTCTTATAAAAAGACTAAGGTTAAAAGTTTAAATTTTTGATATTTTTATTGTTGTTCCAAAAACGTAAAAATTCAACTTGGTTTTTATCAGAAATCCTGTAAAACAGGGTAATTTGTAATCAATTACTGCAGTTGGATTCCACCTAATTCTTCTCATTTAAATTTCAGATTGGGATACTTTGCACTTGCTTCGTTTATAACATCCAAATGCTCCACCAATTTACTTTCTTCACTTTGCTCTAATGCTTCCTCAATTGCCTTTTTTTCAAGATAATTTAATTTATAAACGGCATTGGTATCCAACAAAGCGATAAATTTATGATACAGATTTTCAAGGTCGGCTTTTGGAAGACGATCTATTTTCCTGAACAATTCCAATTTTATTTCTGCGGCATTCATAGCTCAAATTTTGATATCCAAAGATAATTAATTCAATTAAAAAAACGGTATTTAGTCCATGACATCGGGTTGCAGGTAATGCGGGAATTTTGGCATAGTTCTGTTTTGAAGGCAAAAGATCTTCCGCGTTAAAAGGTTTTTCACTGTATTCATGTTCTTCAAACCATTTTTCAGAACCACACCTTAAACATTGTTTTGAACCTTTTGCTGATTCAGCGTTTAATTTTTCCCTATAATATCTGTTTAATTCGCTAATTGACAGGTTTCTGTATTTGATTTCTTCGTTGATTTTTTGTTTTGAATTTTCCAACAATCCCTGGTACCTGTACCGAACTAAAATTGCCAGTTCGTGGTCGGTTAGGCTGCGTATAAAATTATCGAATTTGTTCATTCAATTTATTTTATTTTTTCGAAAACTACAGTAATAAAATACTTTCACAATCCTTTCTGAATAACCTGTCAAAGCTCAATAAAAATCCTGGGAATCCATAAAACAAAGACATATTTTCAAAATAATCAACATTTCCTTTTTTCTTTTGATAATTTTTAAAATCCCCATAACACCATGTCAAATAACTTGGCGATTCATCATCAGACACTGTTCCAGGGAAATAATATGAATCATTAGAATTTTTAAAACTTAGCAATTCTTCCAATAAATCTATTAGTAAAGAATCTACCAAATTTTCTCCTTGTTCTTTCAATAATAACAAAATTAATATAACGCCGGTAATACCATGAGGAGTTCCCAAATTAATATTGTTTTTATTGCTGTCAATATAATAATTGGGCCTAATACCTTTTTCTCGTTCATACAAACAGTCGATATATGATTTGGTTATTTTCTTATTTAAACGGTCTTTCTTCAAAAAATAAAATAAAATACCCGATGCTCCCCTAAAATAGTCCAAATCTTTATTATACAACATCAGATGATAACACGTTTCAAGTTCTGTTTCAAAATCGTTTAGCCACTCATCAATATTATCAAACAAATTAAATTTTTTAAGCACGTTAATCATCCAACCAAGACCAGCAAGGCCGTATCCCAAAGAAAAAAAACTAACAGGTTTACTTATAATTTTATTGGTTATAGTATAAATTTCACCTTTATTTTCTCCTGAATGTATATAACGTTGAATACAACAAAGCAATGTACCGGTACAACCTTTTACTATCCCAATAAAGTCATCTTTCTCCTGAAGTGGCAACTTATCATACAAAACTCTGAAATCATTCAAAAAATAATTTTGACTGTATTCATCTATTTCAAAATATAGCATTTATCAATCTATTACATTCCCTGTCGTTATCCTAAAATCGACTTTAACAATTTAAGTTTTCTATTAATTGTTTAATAATGAAATAAAAGATATTATTCAGTAATTAAACAACCTCCATATAACACTACCTGGGAATTTCCAACAGGTTCATAATAAAAATTATCGCATTCAGGAGCATAAGGACCATCACTATTTCTTTCCAATAATTCACCAAACACCGTAACCGTGGTGAATGTTCCGCCTCTGACAAGATTCATTTTTTCTTCTGAAAGTTTTGTAATTACTTCTTTCTTCAATTCCAGTTTTTTTAATTTTCGTTCCATGTTTCTTTTTTTTTAATAGTTAATACATACTCAAAAATACAAATACCCCAAATTCATAAAAATCATATGTGTTTTTTATATTTTTTTCTGCTTACTTAATTGGTTTTACTACATAGCCTTCATCTTTTAATAGATTGATAAGTCCATTCTTCCCTGGCAAATGCCCTGCACCAACCATAATAAAGGCAGGGGTTTTCCGAATAGAATACAAGATTTTATCCATCCAAAAAATATTTCGTTTTACAAACAAAGTATTATAAAACAGTTCAGACTTTTCTTTTTTTAATAATTTCGGGTGAAAAATCCATTTTTCAACTTGTGACAAGTCCTGCTCATAATAAGCCTGCACCATTTTTTTTGAAATATCCATTAAGGAATCCTGCTGTAACTCCATAATTGATTGAACCAGCTCTTTTGCTTTGAATTGCAGATCATCTGAAGAAAAGAGAATACGATAATCCCTTAATCCCAACTGTTCCATCTTTTCTTCAGAATCCAATTCAATTATTGGGTAGGATTTTTCCTGTGCTAATCTCATCAACTTAGAGTCTATGCTTACGTGTCTATTGTTGATGATCTTAAGAAAAGGATTTACTTTTGCCCATTTTTGGGATTGTCTTTTAATCATTCCCAACTGTAAGCTCGTAATAAGAGCATTGGGGTTTAAATTTACCTTTTCTGAAAGGCAATTAAAATAGATTAAACAGACAGAATCCAGTACCGCTAATTCTTTTTCATCCAATAAATCTTTGTAAGTAGTGTCCGGTGGTAAATATATATTTACGGGTTTTAGGGAATCCGACTTCCTCGGTCTGGTAAAATCAGATTCAACAACAAACTGTTTTACAGAATTGAAAGCTTCAAAAACACCTGGAATACTATCCAGAAAGTGCTCGCTCATTCCATGATTTGTCCCAAACAAGTACGATGGTTTCTGTAATCCGTTCCCTGAAATTTCCCATAATAATCCACCTTCTATGCTCCCACTTTTACTACAAGAACAAATCACAAAATATATTAATATACCTTCAACAATTAATTTCCAATATGCAAAATGTGACTTTGTCATTTCGAAATTCTTCAATCAATTTTTTTATTTCAAAGATAATTCCTTTGAGTGCCACATGGTGGCACTCTGAAATTTAAAGTGATTTTAAATAATACACTTGAGTTTTTCGGTCAAATTCAATTGTTAGGTTATCCGTTTCTATTAAAGAAATAGCTAACATCTTTTATTAACGAAAACTGGCATAGGAAAAATACTACTGTAAATATAGAGGTTTCCACCCATAGCTTATAAGTTTTTTGACAAATAGCATCCTTTTTACGTAGTGTTCTGGCCTGCGGCAGAGAGAATAGTCATCAGGAAGTTCTTCTTTGTTTACTAATGTTTCAACATCTTCATTAATTGGAAGCAGATAGCAGGAAAGATTTTCATAAAATTTGAGTGAAACACATAATAATATATCATCTTCGGGTAATTCATCATAAAAATAATTTAAATGCCACCTAAAGCGAACTATATTATATAAATATTTTGTTTTGACAAAATAAGCCCTGATAATAATGTCGGCCTCTACAAAAATATCTTCCAGAGGGACGTATTTCGGTCTATATATTCCATCCTGGTCAATTATCCTACCCAATTGTCCTAAAATACCAAAATTTTTTAATTGCCCGGCACATTTATAATAATACTTTAAACACCTACATCCGGGAAGCATGTCATCATAAATGAAAAAAGCATATTCGTGGTCGAATGCAGAAAGTGGAAGGTATCTGCTATAGGCACCAAGATTGTGAGACCATCGATAAAGACGATCGATCCTTCCAATGGTATCTTTATCTAAAGCAAATACTTCTTCTATGTGACAATCGCATAGTGTTATTGTACATTGAATAGATTGATTACGAAGTGAAGTAACAATTTTTGATATATTGTGAGGCCTTTCCCAATTAATTAATACTACTTCAATCTTATTTTTCATTATCAGCAGTTTAAATTTAATATTACTCGATACTTTTCTCTTTCAAACTTCCATTTTCCAACAATAGTAAATTATCTGCCTTTAAAGCAAAGTCCCGGTCACCTGTAAACACGACAATAATCATTTCCTTTTTCAGGTTTTGAAATAATTTTTCACAAAAATCCTTCATCGCTTTATCCATAAAAACAAAGGGCTCGTCGAGCAAAAGAATTTGCGGTTTCCGGTAAAAGGCTGCGGCTAAAGCTACCAGTTGTTTTTGACCTGCTGACAATTTATCAGCACGCGTTGCATAACCATCCGGAAATTTTTCAAAAAATTGGTCGAAACCGGTTTTCTTACAAAATGAGATTACTTTTTCAGGCTCAAAGAGCTTATTTCCCCACCCCATATTTTCAATTACCGTTACACTAAAAAGCTGAGTTGGTTGAACAACTGATAAAACGGTCTGCCTCCATGTATAATCGTCGAGACTATCCCAGCTTTGGTTGTTAATTGAAATTTCTCCTGAGTCAAACGACAAAAGCCGGTTCAATACGGAAACAAGCGTACTTTTTCCTGTTCCGGCATTTCCGTAAATAAGATTTAATTTTCCCCTTTCAATTTGAACATTAACGTTATTAAAAACAGGTAACCGGCCGGGAAAAGAAAAAGCCAGGTTAATCAGGTTCAGCTTTTGTACGACTTTCACAACAGGACGCGCATCCTGCTCCGGGTTAACTTCCTTTGCTGATTCGTTTTGTTCTGTCCCGGAATACAGGTAATTAAACGAACAAACCATGTTCAAAGCACCAAAACCTATGTCGGTAAGTTTTAATAAACAACCAAAAAACGCCAGCAACCATCCGGTCAATTCAATCCTATTTAAATTGCCGGGGATATTTACAACCGGTACAGCCACCAGAATCATAAAAGAAATTACGCCAGAAATAATCACCAGGTTAAAAACATGGTCTTTATGACTTTTCAGGGCTAACATAACTCTAAAAAAATAACTCAATCTATTAATCATTGTTTCAGAAGAATTTTTTTCTCCGTTCATCCTTTTAATCAACACCAGATTATCAATACAGTCGTTTATCAAATCCGTTTCCCGGGCATGTACCTGGTATTGTTCCAGGTTCATTTTTATTACTTCTTGATGTTTCAAAAGGAAGGCCACCAGCGCTGGAATTGTCAACAGCGTGATAAACACGCCCAACCAACCGGAAAACATAATGATTTTTGCGGCTGAAAACAGAAAGACCAAAACTACAAAAGGGAAGTTGCAAACGGCATTAAAGATTCCCTTTGAAAACTGGTTTATTGCCTCAACAAAGGAAGTTGTCTTCCCTGCTGAAAGTTGTTCTTTTATATAACTGCTGCGAAAAATATACGCCGTTACCATTTTATACCATTCGGAGGCTAAGCTTAAAACGCCCCGCTTAGTTATGCCATTGCGGACCTTGACCCACAGGAACATTACAATCAGTAAAACAAAAACATACAGAAAGATTATCGAAAACTGGCGGAAAGCGGGTATTGAAAAATACCTGGCCGTTTCGCGAAATACCTGCGATGCCAAAACAATAAAGATTACAGCCGCCAAAAAACTTATACAAGCCATAAAAATAAATACCCGCCGGTGGCTCTTTAACACCTCGTACAGCCACAGCTGTTTTTGCAACCTTTTTATTTTTTCGGTTTTAAAAGTAACAAGAGGTTCCATAGTCATCAACGCCTTCGATTTCCAGATGGCTTCCAGATCGCTTTCACGCATTTCCAAAATACCCCAGGCGGGATCGCCAACAATAAATTTCCCGTTTTGCCAGCCATACAAAACAAAAAAATCCTCAGCGCCTTTGTCCCTGGTTATGTGCAAAATCACCGGTTTTTCAGTTTCCTTCAGATAATTGATATTTGCTTTATAACCTTCGGCCAGAAATCCTTCGGAGCGAGCGGCCTTACACAGGCCAAACAAACTGATATTTTCATTAGAAGCGCCGCTGTTTTGTAACAATCTCGAAAGGGAAATATTTCCACCGTAAAATTTAATTACCGAGGCAATACAAGCTAATCCGGCCGGAATTTGATTATTGGATTTTATAAAAGTGGATTTTATTTTCCGAAGTTATCCTGGTTCCATGTCAAAAGGCAATTATCCGGTTTACAATTTCAATTATTTCATCCGAATTGTTTTTCTTTTTGAATTTATCCCTCATATCCGTCACATTCTTTTTAAAAAAATTGTAACCCGATTTTATACGGTTCAGTTTTCCCGAGATTGTTTTTGCGGAATCTTTATTTATCCGCCCTCTCAACCCGAACCCGTGATAAACCACCCTGGCCGAGTTTCCGGGTTGGTCCCAGTCGGGCGACAATGGATAGACCAGCATCGGAACAGCGTTAAAAACACATTCCGTAATACTGTTCATCCTGCCATGTGTAACCATTACATGGCAATACTGTAAAAGGTCAACCTGCGGGACATATTCATAAACAAAGAGATTTTCAGGAACAGGCAGCAATTGGTTAATATCGAAATCTTTTCCGGTGGAAAGGATAAACAAAAACCCCGGATTCATCCGGGCAACGCGCGACATTTTCAGGAAAAATTTTCTCACCTTCTTTTTATACCCCGCAGTTACGGTACCAAGTGAACAATAAACAACAAAACCATCCCCGGATTTCCTTACCTCTTTAAGTCTAACGAGCAACGGGAGATAACGCGGTAACGTAATCTGCCCTTCGCGTTTAATTTCGGTTAAAGGGCCTATACGGAACACGCTTTCTTTTTCGGGATGGGGAAAATCGAACGCTGCGGGGGAAATGATTAAACGCGGAAAACCTTTCACCCCGATTCCAAATGAACGGGCAAGTTCAATCCTTTTTTTGATTTCGATTCCGTATTCATTGCAAACCTTAACATACAATGAAAAGCTGTCGCGGCCAAATGAAAGTATCCTGTCCGACTGTTTGTTTAAATAATACTTTAACAATTTTACCTGCCAGAGCAAACCGCACAAAAATGCGTTTAAAATGCCCGACACAGGCATAGAATAAGAGGTAAACGGCGGCAACCCTGCTATTTTGCGTGTGTCGGGTTTCGTCTGAAACAATATTACCGGTATATCAAGTTTTTCATATAAGAAAGCTTTTATTGATGTTTGCTCGTCAAGCAAAACCAAATCAGGCATAATCTCAGAAACTGATGCACAAAATTCTTCGATGTTCTTTTTTAATTTGTCCGATGCTGAGGGGTACAAAACATCATACAGATAATCCAGAAAATACTTTATTTTTGCAGCCCTGTTCGTAAAATTTATAGAAACAACCGGTACAGCCGGCAGTAAAATGAAAGGAAACCCGAATTTTTCAATGCCGGCTTTTAAACCTAAAGTGCTCCCGTAATATACATCATAACCCGATTTTTTCAAGAGGTTAGCCATTTTAAGGGTGGCGTGAAAATGCCCGCGGGCGGGTAATATATCGATGAGGATTTTAGGCATCTAAACTCAATGTAACCGAATTATATTTTAAACGGGCCACCTGCGATTTGTAAAATTTGCTCAAAAAATAATAAATTACAAATTCGTGCATCCGCTGTTTGGTGCGGAAAAGCCGGTTAAAGTGCATGTGTACCAGGCTGCTTAACAAATTATTCAACGGCATTTCCAAATCATTGCTTTTTAAACCGTTCAACACATTTTGAATGACCGGGCCTGCCTGTTGTGAGTACCACTCAATATGCTTAATTCCTGGAATGTTTTTATCTTCACCATCTGTTTTTAATATTTTTTCCAATCCTGCCATTTCCTGCCTGTATTTTTTGTCCAATTGTATTTTCATCGGTTTATTCAGGTTAAACTCAGTTGAAAAACTATTGCTGTTGGCCTCACAGAATCTGCTTTTTTCCTGCAATGTCAACCCAAATAAGTCAATCAAAGTATTTGCATATTTTACACCCCAAAGCCACCGATGTAAATCATTATCGGAATTTTCCGTTTCTTTCAGGTAATCCAGGATAGCAATACTGTCGATACAAAACAGCGTTTCCATCTCCGAAATGGTACTTCTCCCGTACCTTTCCAGTTCCCTGTTGTAGGTATCGGTGCAAACATTCCAAATCAACCTGTTTTCTACATAGGGTTTTATTATTTTATTAAAGCGTTGAACTACTTCTGTAAAGTTTGGCTCTCCTGAAAGACGAAACCTTACTCGAAGATGATAATCAGGGTCGGCGTACCGGATAAAAAAGAATTTATCGATGACCTGTTCCTGTAGCAATTCACCAACCAATAAATGAATCTCATTTATCAGGATGGATTCCAACGTTTTGGGGCCGGAATAAATTTTAAAATAAAGCCACTCGTCGCCAATCATAAATTTTCGCTGTAAGCTCCCCATCATATCATTGTTTGTTTTTATAAAAACACAATATCAACTGGTTGGTAAAAACCTCTTCCCCTCTTTTTACCAACGGATACTCATCGTCAAATAAGAATTCCTCTAATCTGAAACTTCGTTTTTTTACTTCAGAAAATAACATCTGAACTGAAGGCAAACAATTAAAATCAATCAGCAGTTTGTTATCGCCCTGCACCAGAAGCGCCCTGTCAGGGATTTTCTTTTCTTTCCGGAACAAAGAAGCTTTTTCAAAAAAACGGCTGTCCGTAATTGCAGGGATTTGTTTTGTATCGTCGGCTGAAATGTTCCATGTTGCCGGCGATAAAACTGCATGTTCGTAACGTACTCGCGGTAAAAAAGGCTTGTTTTCCAGAACCGGCCCCCAGTTGAATCCGACTCCTCCGCGTAATTCCTGCGTTTGCATCATGCAAAGAAACTGATAGACAGGCAGTGCATTATTTGAATAATTATGGGCACAGGTTAATCTTGGAAGAACTTCTTAATTAAACTTTATTGAACGTAATTTAATCGTTCTTCCCTGGGGCGCCGAAACCATTAAATCGGCTAACGGGATAACATTATTTTTATCCACTGACGTATTGGCCAAATAAGGGATTTCGTATTTACGCAAAGTTGGCCGCATTAAAATATTTCCGGTCCTCGATTCGGGTAAATGGACAATTTCAGCCACAATTTTTCCCCGGTTTAGTTTTTGTTCCATTTCAATAATCTCCTTTACAAAATCCCCAATTCCTTTATCGAGATAACAAAACCTCCCGAGCAGGTTGGCTGCCGAAGAACCCCCGGAATGGGTAAGTAAAATAAGCGGTCCTTCCGGGCTTTCTTCGGTGCGGATTATTTCTGCCATGGCCGAAAATGTACCGGGCAAATCATCCCAATCCTCAGAAAAAGCAGACAAATCTTTTTCACTGATTACCACTTCACCAGCATCAGAATTTGTTAAAAAGTCATTATATTTTTTTAGCAGAAAGGACTGGACGGCGTTCCATTTTATTTCCCTGCCCTTGGATGGGTTTCCGTAAAAGGGAATACCATCGAGCAACGGCGACAGATCGCCGCGCTGCCCATCGATGTTTCCATACCCGATTCCCGTTTCCACATCCAGTGCCACAGTTAGCGGCACTTCTTCGTCTTCATACTTTTTATAAAACTCCTCGCGGAACTTTTTCAACAATGAATTTTCGATTTTTGTGGTTAACCGGTTTAGCGCACCGATTGCTTTCTTAACCTCTTCGATTATTTGCATGCTTAAGGTGGCTGTTTCCGGTTTAATAAACAAATCAGACTGAAAAAGATACTTATCGTTGTATTTTGTTTGAAACTGTTTTAGCTTTTCTTTTATATT
Organism: Mariniphaga sp.; assembly: GCA_019429205.1. Lineage (GTDB taxonomy): Bacteria > Bacteroidota > Bacteroidia > Bacteroidales > Prolixibacteraceae > Mariniphaga. The sequence goes on from JAHYIT010000002.1 coordinate 81,671, forward strand.
CTGGTAACAAGTAACAGGTCTCCCAACAGATTTCCGGTCGATGGTCTTTAAACCTTCATCGATATTTATTAACTTCACCACCAATTCTTGAGTTCCGACAAGTTTTTCCAGTTTTTCAATTGTTTGCCCCAATAATTCATTGCCTGTAACAGCAGGTTCCAATTCACTGACCAAAAGCTGGTTTTGTACCAATTCTCCGACATACTCCCGTGCTTCCTCCGACGTAATATCTTCATCCACCAGCAGGCCGGCCAGTTCATCTATGGTCCGGCCATTCTTAGCTTCATCCAGCACTTTCTGCAAATAATCCGTACCCTCAACGGATGTGAGGTTATATTTCCTTTTCGTTTTGGCATAAAAATACTCTGTGTAGCGCAGGTCACTGCCCGAGGAGTAAATACTTGTATTGGGGAAAAAATTTAGTTGTCTTTTTACAGGTTCCAGGTTTTCAATATCTTTTATTAAAGCACACAAATAATCCATATCGAGTCGGGTGTTGCTTTTAAATTTGCAGGTTGGGACCGGAACAATATTACTATTCCCGCCAATTTTTCCAACACCGCACCCGGCAAACAGGCCAAAAGGGGTGCAGCGGATTGCCATGCGGGTGAAATACTTTAACAGCGAAATCTTTAGTTTTAATGCCTCTTTTGTTCCGAGTATCTTTTCTTGACTAGACCATTTGGATTCTTTGTAAAAATCCGAAGATGCCAGGTAAATTGCCTCTTGAAAAAGCTTATCATTTAACAATTCAATATCTAAGGTTAATCTGTGTTTCTTTTCTAAAAGGTTGAAAGAATAAACCGGAGTTCTGAAAATAAAATTTTGAAAACACTCCAATGCACCCGGCACAGAATCGATCTTATTGGACGTATTTAATTTATTTTTACTCATTCAGGATTAACTTATAAAATTAAAAAGTATCAACTCAGTAACAGACATTCATCCCACACAGGTTCTTCTTCTGAAATGTTTGAAAGCAGAGCGAGGCCTATTCCTGAAATCCCTTCCAGCAAGCTTAAAACTGGCTTTAAACCTCCCCTTGATTCAGGATACCAGGCTTTATAACCCGCAAAGCCATCGTTATATTTGGCAAACTCCAAGGTTTTTTCTATCCAATAATTTGCTGCTTCATTAAATTCAGGAATTTTTGTATTAACATACATACGTTTAAAAATATGGGATATTCCAGCTGAACCGTGACAAATAACTGCATCTATAACATGATTTGATTTTAAATCAAGCCGTTTACATGAATGCAATAATATCTCAATTGATTCACTCTCAAGCTCTTTGTCATTTAGCACCTGCGCGGCATTCCAAAATGTTACCGCTATCCCCAAATCACCATAACACCAGGCAAGCCGGCTACTATTTAATGCAGTTGTACTTTCCAAAGCCCATGAAGGATAAATTGAAATGAATTTCTTTTGAGGCAGTTTTTGCTTTTGAATATACTTTATTGCCCCGGCAAGCAGATCAAAACATACATCTCTGCAAATGTTAAGCTTATAAAGTTTACATAAGATATTAATAATACTAGGAATTCCATGAGATAAACTAATATTATAACCCTTCTGAAAACTTTTAAAGTTTAACACAACTTCCCATTTTACTGAGCCATCAATTTCCCTTACAGCTTTATGATTCAATTTAATTACAAAATCATTAAGATATAATTCAGACTTACCATGAGGCAACCCAGCAATAAAATAAAGCGCGGTCCCGCAGGCTCCATGAAGAAAATCATAATTCCCTTTTTCCATTTCATTTATCATCCATTTGCCCAGAAAAGGATCAATGTGAGCAAACAATTCATTGGGAGGTGTTTTTAAAACTCCACCACGATAAAAATATTCCATTAACCATCCCAATCCGGCATAACCTGAACTAAAACTAAACTGGTTTGGAGCTGGTGTTGAGAATAAAATATTTAAATTATTCTCAATATATTCAAGTGAAGTTTTTTTCCTGAAAAATTTGAAGTAATTAAAAAAGAAAAGCAAGCTTCCTAATTCCCCGCCAAACAAACCAATTTTATTTACCTCCTTACTTTTTATGAGATACCAAATTTCTTCAATCTTTTCTTGAATATTATTGGTCATTTTAAATGGTATTACATGGACAAATAAATGCTACTCATCTTTTAAAAAGATGTCTTTAAACTCTTGCTCGGTCATTCCAATGGGCAAATTATAATTGTATAGCAATTGAATCAGTTTTATGTCAATGTCGGCATAAGTGTGGTTTTCAGACATTAACTGGTAAAAAATACTTGAAGGGTATTTGTAAGAATCCGCAGTTAAACCAAGGCTTTGTGTGATTTCTTCTTTAATGACACGTTTTCGGCTATCGCCTTCAAGTTTTTTATTAATTAAAACATAGCCTTCTTTTATTCCCTCAAATATATTCCATTTGTAATTTGCATAACCATGTGTACCCATTTCCGCATAAATACTAAAATTTTTAAAATTATTATAATCAGTAAAATATACTTTTAGATTTGCATCTTTATATGATACAAAATTTAGTTCAACACTCTCTACAATATTATTTATTAAATCAATAATTTCTTTGATATAAAGGCTATCTAAAGCAGAGTATTCACCATATAAACCAATATTAACATTACTTTTCCATCTTTTCAATTTTGTTTTTTTATTGCTAAAATCACTATTAAAAACAACATCAGAAAAGTACTCTAATTCTTCAATAGTAAAATTATTTTTAACCTTTTCAATTTTTTCTTTAGTTAGATTTGGCTTGCACTGCACAAAAAAAACAAAACAAATAAATAAAAAATAATAGGGCCTCATAAGTTAAATTTAATGATACTGCATAGAAAAAGTTCTTGCCTCTTAATCTATGCAGTTTCAGTTAATTAATTGATTATGGAGTAACAATAATTTCACCAACATTACAACCCCCATAGAGTTCAAAACAGGTTAAATCAGTATTGGCAAGATTATCATCACAATACCAATATGACATTTCCTGCCCATAATATGCACCAGCTACAATAAGTGTTGCTGCTCCATAAACAATTCTTGTCCAATGTGTTCCTCCTTTAATTTCTAAACACTCTTGATCGGTTAATGTAACTATAGTCTGTTTTTTTAATTCCAGCTTTTTCTTTTCCATATTTTCTAATTTTATGGATTTTGCCTACTCTTTCCCCTTTTCGGCAACCGGTATTTCCACTTACGCAGGAAATTGCTAACCGTGGTGTTTTTGTTTTCGGTGCTACACCTGCACCGGTTAACCAATAAAAACAGGTTTTACCAGTTTACATCATTTTTGTTTTTCGTACATTTGCCGGCAGCTACATTTTGTAGTTGATCCATTTTAATGAACCGGGGTGAGGTGGCAGGTCTGCCCTGGTTCTTTGAATTATTTTTTAATATTACCTCATCAAATAGTTTTAGTTTCAAAAATAACTGTTTAGCGTGCCACATGGTGGCACTCTGAAATTTAGAATGATTTTAAATAATATGCCTGGGTTTTGCGGTCAAATTCAATTTCCAGGTTATCCGTTACTTTTAAATGTTTTAACAGCCGGAAGAAAGTGCGTCTGCTAATGCTCAGTTTTTGGGCAAAATAACCGGGATTGCCTTTGTACCCTTTTTCAAAAAGTTCTTTTAAACGATAATAATTGTCGATGCATTTAATGTTGTCCATTGGGAATAGTTTTATTGGTTTTTATTTAATGATTTAACGGAAATTAAATAAATTCCGTATTTCTATAATCCGGTAAGTGTGTATGCCTGAAATTCCAAACATATTCTTCTTTTTTGGGCCGGCCAACAGGATCCGGGAGTTTTCAGCTATTAAAGATAGAACATCGAAAGCAAAAATGAAATATGTTTAAAAACATAAAACACTGGGAACCAGAGAGAGAGAGAGAGTGAGCTATGTTTTACAACATAAGAATTAAAGGGTTACCTTTTGGTGTTTTTCGGAATATATAAAGATGGATGAATGTAAAAAGTTGGAAATTCTCATAAAAATCAAGTCTGGCTTTATTGTTCCAAACTATTTTTCTCATTCGAATTTCAAATTTGAATACTTTTGTTTTGCTTCAGCCAAAACCTGTTTATGCGTCAGGCTGTTTCCTTTTTTGCTTTCTTCAATAGCCTCTTCAATGGCCTTTTGCTCTTTTGGGTTTAACTTATATTTTGTTGGGGCATTAAGTAAAGCCAAAATTTTATTGTAATTTCTTTTTATTTAATATTTCCAACGCCTTTTCCAAAAACTCATCCCGGCCTTCACTCACTCCATCAATCGTTTTCTCCACATAAACATCGGGTAAAACACCAACTCCGAAATGTTGACTACCGTCTAAATTGGTAACTTTCATTCCGGTAAACCTCGTTTTAAATCCATTAGGCAAAATAATTTCGTTAACATTTCCATTTGTTCCTGCAGAAGGTTGCCCCACTATAGTAGCCAGATTATAATGCTTCACTAATGCCAGAACAGATTCAGCATAACTAATTGCTCTGCTATCGGTAATAAGAACCACCGGTGTATCAATATGGGGTTCCCGGGGAATCACATTCCATCCTCTTCCGTCATAACTGATATTCTTTTGATCGGGATATAGAATTTGTGGTATTCTGAACCAGTTATCAACCGTATCGTTTAAGGTTAACAAATGATTGAGCAACTCATGATTATTATTCGGATACCCTCTTAAATCACAGATTATTCCTTTACACTCGATAAGATCCGGCATCATACTATCAATTTCAGACATGGTAATCTGGTCAAGATTAAGGTAAAAAATAGAGTCTCCTAAAACATTATGCCTTGATTTATTCAACGATCGATTGTAGTTATCGTATGGATGAAGTGAATAGTTCAGGGTAACTTTGCCTTTACTTCCATCCACTTGAATAACATCTAAACTTACCGAATCTCCCGGAGTTCCCAGCAAGGATAAAAATTCACTTCCCCTTTTCAGTGCGCCTTTTGTGGCTGCAGGAATATAGGATTCCACACCTGAAAAATAGTTCTCAGCTTTCTTTTCGGCTATTTTCTTTACAATTGCACCAGGAAACAAACCGACTTTTTCATCATAAACTTCAACAATAATTAACTTGTCATCAATCCATTTCCATTTTACAGGTATTGAATAAACATATTTATGTGAAGGTGGATTTACATAGATATGACCATCCTTTAATTTTGCCATTAACTTTTTCAGGACACTTTCAAAATCCTCCTCTTTTAATAAATCAATTACTGCAGCAGTAAATTCTTTATTCCAGTCCACATTTACTTCATCAAAATAGGGGAAGAAATGCTGAATGACATTCCAAACCACAACCAGGCTTCCCAAATCTTTATAAATCTCAGATTGCCACAGATTCAACTTATTTTGTAACGAATTGAAACTTTCTTTATTCGCAACAGGATAAGTATGTTGATCATTTGCCACTAAAACAAGAGGGAGTTGAATAAAAAGATCAGGATGAATCCATTCACAATTGGACTCTCCAAATTCAGGCTTTTTTTCAAATAACTGACAATTTTTGTCGTTATACCGAATCGAAAAATAACCATTATTTTCGGATTGGTCGTTAATATATTGCACATCAAACAGCAGATTTTTATCAAAAAGCAATTCTCTTAATTCATTTTCATTTAAATTATTGAAATCATTTTCATAAACAACCGAATCACGATTGTTATGATTCCTGACCGATAGTTTAATATTGTCGATAAACACCCTGGATGTATCCATGATATTAAAACCCCAAAAAATATTCAGGTCATCATGCATAACTGTTCTTTCAACTACAATTTGCTCCCATCTACTGTTTTTAAAGTAAACCGGTTTTAGTGCAGCTGACAGATTCCTGTAATCATTCCGGTTAAGCCCTTCAAAAAACAGTTGACCTGAGCCTCTGTTTTCCGTCTTTACAAATGCTTCCAATTTAACGGTTTTTTGAGATAATCCTGAAACAGGAATGCTTTTCCCTAACGGGGTTGTTTTATTATAATCCAGTTTGTTAACACGGCCAACCCTGATACTTTTATAAACATTAGCTGGTGTCTTATTGAGTTTTACACCGGAATGCTGCCAGTAAACAGGATAGAAACCTGAAGTTTCCGGTGGTGTAATTTTAGAAATGTCAAAATCATGTTTTTCTGAACCGCCGTAAATCGCCAGTGATGGCGCTATGGGCAAAAATAATTTCAGCAAACTGTCTTTCAATGCTTCGCTGTTTGGAGCACTCTCAACTGTTTTTACCCCGTAGCAGGCAAATCTGTCCCAGTCAATTTGCTGTGCTTCGTCGCTGGGGTGAAACCAACGCACATAGCCATACAGTTTGGAAAAGGCTTTTATATTTTCCACTTTTTTCTTTTTTGGAATTTCATTGTTGTTGCATCCCCAAATGAAAAAACCCAAAAAAATCAGAGGAAATATCCTGCAACGGTTTTTTGGAGTGTTCATAAAGTCAATTTTTGATTTTAAAATAAACGATAAAAAGCAAATTATTGTACATGTGTAATAAAACAACAATATATCTATATATTTGCATGATTAAATATTATAGCCATGAGAATCGAAACAAAAAAGCTGGAACTTCAGCCCGAAAACAAGGGAATAAAAGGAATTTTAAAATCGAAACAGTTACGCAGAACAATTTTGGGAATTGTGCTTGGAGCAGTTGGCGGATTTGCTTTTTTCTATTTTACCGAAGGATTTTACATGGATTCCCTTCCGAAAAAGGATGTCATTCAAAGCCTGGTTTTCGGGGGATTTTTTGGTCTGCTTATAACAAACAGTCCGTGTGCACGGAACAAGTGTTAAAAAAAGAGCTGCAAATTATCTTCACAACTCTTTCTTTTTTTCAGTGAACCTGAAGGGACTCGAACCCCCAACCTCCTGATCCGTAGTCAGGTGCTCTATCCAATTAAGCTACAGGTCCTTTTTTTAAAGCGGTGCAAATATAATACTTTTTGCCAAACGAGTTCAAACATTAGCGATACTTTTCCATTTTGTCGCCGATTGTTACATTTTCGTGAAAATCGACCTGAATTTTGAGGTTGGTTAACATGCGCTCTGTGCCGGCAATATTGCAGGCTTCATGTACTTTTTCCAGTAGTTCAGGCAGTTCTTCGAAACTGCATTCCACCACCGTTTCAAACGGACAAACCTGAACGTTGAAACCCGTCTTTTTGATGGCTTCAATGGCTTTGTCAACTAACTCGTATTTAATTTTTCCGTCAGCTTCCGGCAGAACCTGAATGGCTATGTTAATCTTCCTCTTCTTCCAGTCCATCGGGCAGTTCCAAATTGTTTTGCTTGTTTACAATATCCAGTATTTCGTTGCGCGACAATACTTTCACGTTAGTAATAATCATGTCTTCCTCTAAAAAATCGCCATACTGGTTGCACTCCTCCACCACATTGCTGAAAACCTTTTTAATATCGGCAGTAACCGGTAAAAGGACCAGCGATGTGCAAAATCCTTCAGAAAAATCAATGGATTCGAATTCACCTTCCACTGGTTTCAAACCGAATATGAGTTCATCTTTAACCAGTTTCTGTTGTGTTTTATTAAGCAATCCGTTCCGGTTTCGGTTAATGAAAACCAGGTAGTAACGTAACTTTTTCCCCTTTCCTCCCAAACCAGTGGAAATGAAAAACTGCTGTTCGTCGAGCAGTGATGTTTGCAACAACATGCGGTTTTCCTGCACAGCAAGTACAGCCCAACTTCTGATTTCTGAACTTGCTTGCTCTAAAAACTTTTCCAGCGTACGGTAAGCTTTCACATCGTCGGTTCCGGCCAGCCCGATTAGAATTTCCTTTTTCTGATCCAGGTCAGTTTCGGGAATAAAAAGTTCGTCCGCAAATTCCAGGTAATTTTTTTCAGCTTCATCATCTCTCACCTTTCTGGAAATTTCAAAATATTTCATCTGAACTTCCAAATCAATTTGCTCTTCCAAAATATTGAAGTTACCTGGCAGGTCTTCAAACAACTTTTGAATGTCGTTATAAAATTCTTCGTCTTTCATCCAATCCAATTGAACGGCAAAAATAACCAGAACTTATTACAATAAGAAATGAGAATGAATTTTACCCTGTTTTATTTAAAGGGAATTTAAATATCTTTGCACGCCTGTTTTAATTTGATTTAAATAAAAAGAAGGGTTGACCGATAGTGAAGTTGAGCGAGGTAAAATATCAGGAAACAGTTATCATTACAAAAATACTTGGCCACGGTTCTTTTCGCCGGCGGATTTCAGAAATGGGATTTGTGAGGGGAAAAGAAGTGAAGGTGATCAAAAGCGCCCCGTTCAATGGCCCTATCGAATTTAAAATTCTGGACTACAATGTTTCGTTGCGGAAGTCGGAAGCTGAACGCATTGAAGTGGTTCCGGTTAGCGAATTCGATACATCGAAAAACGGAAGTTATGAGGGCGTAATCGACCGGAAAATTCAACTGATTAACCAGTCGGAACGAACCCATACCATTAACATCGCACTTGTGGGAAATCCCAACTGCGGAAAAACCACCCTGTTTAATTTCATTTCAAAATCGAAAGAAAAAGTTGGGAATTACAGCGGGGTAACCATCAACATTAAAAAAGCCAGACTAAAAGCCAAAGGCTACACATTCAACTTTTTCGATTTGCCCGGAACATACAGTCTGACTGCCTATTCAAACGAAGAAATTTTTGTGAGGGAGTTTATTTACAATAAAACACCGGATATTGTTATCAATGTAATCGATTCCACCAACATTGAACGTAATCTTTTTCTTACAACTCAGCTTATTGACATGGACTTGCGCATTGTTTGTGCGTTGAATATGTATGATGATTTGGAGCGAAAAAAGATACAATTCAATTACCACGAAATTTCGCGTTTACTGGGCATCCCATTCGTCCCTACCATCAGTTCGAAGGGAATTGGGTTAGACAACCTGATTGACAAGGTGATTGAAGTTTTTGAAGGACGGGATACAATAACACGCCATGTTCACATTAATTACGGAAAAGATTTGGAAGAATCCATCCGGAAAATCAGGGAAAAAGTTAAGGAAGAAAAACTTGTTACAGATAAAATTTCTTCGCGGTTTATTGCTTTGAAACTGCTTGAAAAAGATCCTCATATTCAGGAATTGCTGGCAGATTATTCCAATTTTACAGAAATTAAAAAGACTACCGAAAGGGAGGTAAAAAAAATTGAATCGCTTTATAATGAACAAAGTGAAACAGTAATCACCAATTCAAAATATGCATTTATCACGGGCGCCCTTAAAGAAACATTCAAAAATCCGCTGCGAAAACAAAGATCCAATTCAGAAAAAATTGATGATGTATTGATACACCGGATTTGGGGACTACCCATTTTCATAAGTATTTTGTTTGTGATGTTTTATGCCACCTTCAACCTGGGCGCTTTACCGATGGAGTGGATTGATTTAGGTGTGCTGGCTTTGGGCAATTTTATTTCGGGGATTTTGCCCGTTGGAATGTTTAAAGACCTGATTACTGACGGAATAATAAGTGGTGCCGGCAGTGTACTGGTTTTTTTGCCCAACATTCTCATTCTGTTCTTTTTCATTTCCCTGCTCGAGGAGTCGGGGTACATGGCACGGGCTGCTTTTATTGTGGACAACATTATGCACAGGTTTGGCCTTCACGGACGCTCATTTATTCCGCTGGTAATGGGGTTTGGGTGCAACGTTCCCGCTATTCTGGCCACACGCTCCATGCGCAACCGGGGCGACCGGCTGCTCACCATGCTCATTGTTCCGTTTATGTCGTGCAGTGCGCGGCTGCCGGTTTATATCCTTATCATTTCTGCCTTTTTTATTAAATACCAGGCGCTTATATTAATCGGGATTTATATGGTTGGAATTGCATTTGCATTTTTAACCGCACAAATCCTCAACAAAACAGTTTTCAAAAACAAGGAAACTCCATTTGTTATGGAACTGCCGTCATACCGTTTGCCCACACTTCGGAACATTATTTACCACATGTGGGATAAAACCCGGCACTACCTGAAAAAAATAGGAACCATAATTTTGCTTGGCGTAATAATCATTTGGGCATTGGGATATTTTCCCAGGCAAACCAATCAAGCCGGGCAGTTTGAAAAACAACTAAATGCCATTGAGGCCAATACTGATTTTACGGAAATTCAAAAAAAAGAGCTGAATGCTAATGTACTGCAAGTAATGGAAACTGACAGGTTGGTTAATTCCTATCTTGGTAAAATTGGGCAGGGAATTGAACCGGTTATGCGCCCGCTTGGTTTCGACTGGAAAATGAGCATTGCCCTGGTGGCCGGATTACCTGCCAAAGAAATTGTGGTGAGTACCATGGGCGTTTTGTACCAAAGCAGTGCCGACGAATCGACCATTAATCTTCAGCAAAAATTACAAAATGAATTTCACACCACCGGCAAACGCAAGGGCGAAAAAGTTTTTACCCTGCCTGCCGCACTTGCATTCCTGGTATTTATTCTGCTCTATTTTCCGTGTGTTGGCGTTGTAGCCACCATTAAAAATGAAGCAGGGTCGTGGAAATGGGCTGCTTTTGTGGTTGTTTACACCACAGCTCTGGCCTGGATTACAGCTTTTTTGGTTTTTAACGTTGCAACCCTGTTTTTATAAAAAATGGTACAGGAAATTATTACATATGCTATTCTTGTTTTTGCGGTTGGGCTTGCACTTTTAAAAAGTTACAGAAAACTGAAACGGAAAAAACTGCTCAATTCAACTAATGGCCAAATTAAATCTTTGGCGATAAAATCTGGTTGTTCTGATTGTATTGCAGAATGTATTTTACGCGATGCACCAAAGTTAATGAATGAAAATGCCCAACTTTGCGAAAGGAGTATAAAAAAAATCAAATGTTCCTGAGGTTTCGGATGGTTTCTTCCGGATTTTCAGAACCAAACACAAAACTTCCGGCGACCAGAACATCAGCGCCCGCTTCAACCAACTTTTTTCCGGTGACGTAATTTACCCCACCGTCCACCTCAATCAAACATTGCGACTTGCTTTCCAAAATAAGTTTTTTTAGCTGCCGTACTTTTTTATACGTATGGTGAATAAAATCCTGCCCGCCAAAACCAGGGTTAACTGACATTAAAAGCACCATGTCAAGTTCAGAAATAATATCTTCCAAAACTCTGACCGGAGTGTGTGGATTCAGACAAACACTGGCTTTCATTCCGTTTTCCCGGATATGGTTTACCGTGCGGTGCAGGTGTGGACAGGTTTCATAATGAACAGTAAGCCAGCTCGCTCCTGCTTCAGCAAAAGCTTCAATGAAATTCTCCGGGTTTACAATCATCAGGTGAACATCCAGCGGTTTTTCTGCGATTTTTTTCACATGCTGAATAATGGGCATTCCAAAAGAGATATTGGGCACAAACACACCGTCCATCACATCACAGTGAATAAATTCTGCCTCACTTACATTTATCATTTGAATATCTTTCTCCAGATTATTGAAATTGGCTGCGAGAATAGAAGGTGCAATTTTTGGTTTTATCATAAAAATAAAAAATTATTGCCCGAGATAGGCTTTCAGTAAGCGGTTTCGGTATTGGTTTCTTAATTTTTTGATGGCTTTTTCTTTAATCTGACGGACTCTTTCGCGGGTAAGTCCAAATTCATCGCCTATTTCTTCAAGTGTATGGGGAGAACACCCATTCAGTCCAAAATAATAACGAAGAATATCAGCCTCCCTATCTCCCAAAGTAGCAAGAGACCGTTCTATTTCCAATCGTAAAGAACTGTGAATAAGGCCAGAATCCGGACTTGGTGAATCATCATTCAGCATAACATCGTACATGTTATTCACCTCTTCATCACGAATCGGGGCATCCATTGAAATATGAACGCTGGAAAAATTCATGGCATCTTCAACCAGTTCCGAAGTAGATTCAATTAGTTTCGCAACTTCATCTACGGTTGGATCGCGCTGGTATTCCTGCTCCAGTTTATTAAACGATTTGTTGATTTTATTAATGGAGCCAATTTTGTTCAATGGCAAACGCACAATGCGGGACTGTTCGGCAAGTGCCTGCAAAATAGATTGTCGAATCCACCAAACGGCATACGATATAAACTTAAAACCCCGTGTTTCATCAAAGCGTTCAGCAGCTTTTATTAATCCCAGGTTTCCTTCGTTAATCAAATCGGGTAAACTTAAACCCTGATTTTGGTACTGTTTCGAAACGGATACAACAAACCTGAGATTGGCTTTAATCAGCTCTTCGAGGGCATCACAGTCTCCTTTTTTTATGCGTTTGGCAAGTTCAACTTCTCTTTCTGCAGACAACAACTCTACCTTCCCAATTTCATGCAAATACTTATCGAGCGACAATGTGTCCCGATTAGTAACTTGTTTGGTAATTTTAAGTTGTCTCATAAAGTTGGTTTTATCACAATCTCTTCATATAAAAATGGCAAATCAAAATTAAACGGCTCAAAATTAATACAGTTTTTAAAATAACTATACGAAATATAATTCGTTTTGTTAGCAGAACGTTGTTATAATAAAAATGTTCAGATGAGGGGAAAGTTCAATAAAGGCCCATCAGGTAATTTGCGAACTGATTAAAATCACTGCTCATAGCAATTACCTTCTTTTTTCCTTTCATAAATTCAGCCAGTTTTTGAGGAAGGGGAACATTTCCTTTGCCTACAACAGTTTCCACTGTTTCAGTAAATTTGGCCGGATGTGCTGTTTCGAGAAAAACTCCAACATGGTTTGATTCCAAAAACTCTTCCAGGGCCATGTAACCACATGCTCCGTGCGGATCGCACAAGTAGCCGGTTTTCTCAAACACATTTTTAATGGTTTCTCTGATCTGTTCATCGGAATACCTGAATCCTTTTATCACCGACGAAATATTTTTGTATGAATGATTATACAAATCGAGAATCCGGTCGAAATTACTGGGAGTTCCAACATCCATGGCGTTGGCAATGGTTTCCACCGAAGGACGGGGAGTGTATTTGCCGGTTTTCAAATATTCGTAAACCACATCATTTTCGTTATTGGCTGCCAAAAATTGTGTTACCGGAAGTCCCATTTCACGGGCAAAAAGACCGGCAGTGAGGTTTCCAAAATTACCGCTGGGAACAGAAACAACCAATTCTTTGCCATCTAACATGCTGTTTTCTTTCAACCGCGCATAAGCGTTAAAATAATAAAATGCCTGCGGCAGGAAACGCGCCACATTAATGGAATTGGCCGAAGTTAACAGCAGCTTTTTATTCAGCTCCTCATCAAGAAAAGCAGCTTTAACCAAAAGCTGGCAATCGTCAAAATTCCCGTCCACTTCCAGTGCAGTAATATTTTGACCGAGCGTGGTAAACTGCGATTCCTGAATTTTGCTCACTTTTCCTTTGGGGTACAGTACGTGAACATGAATTCCGTCCACGCCCAAAAAACCGTTGGCCACGGCGCTTCCTGTATCGCCCGAGGTGGCCACCAGCACATGTACCTGCTTGTCGTTTCCGGTCAGAAAATAGTTGAGAAACCGGGCCATAAAACGGGCGCCCACATCTTTAAACGCTAAAGTTGGCCCGTGAAAAAGTTCCAGCGACCAGATGTTTTCGGTGACTTTTACCACCGGACAGTCGAATTCCAGCGTATCGAAAACAATTTTTTTCAGGCTGGTTTCATCCACATCTTCACCAAAAAACTTTTTCGCCACTTCAAACGCAATTTCCTGAAAAGAAAGATTTTGAATGTTTTCAAAAAATGAAGGTTCGAATTTTTCAATCCGTTCGGGCATAAACAAACCTTTATCGGAAGCGAGCCCTTTTATAACTGCTTCTTTTAAAGAAACTTCAGGTGTATTTTTGTTGGTGCTGTAATATTTCATTGCAGGTATTTCAAAAAAAAAAAAACAAAAGTAAAAAAAATCAGAATATGCTTTTCTGTTTAGGAATTTCGGATTATTCAGCAGATGAATCAGCGAAATTCAAAAGTGGTTATGATTTCAACTTCTTCTCCTTGCTAATGCACTAATCGCATTAATTTGTTATGCAAGATTTCGGTAAAACTTATAAAGAATTCTGCTTCTTCTTTAGTTGTTTCCTTCATATATAACAGTTCCAGAATTTAGGACTTCTTTTTTAAAACCGCTGTTTAGTTCCAAAAATTTGTCATACATTGGTTTTGTATGGACAATCAGATCGATATCGGCAAATTTTCTTAACGAATGAAGAGCTTTGGAATATTTTAACTTGGTTTCAATTTTATGGGCAAATGACTGAAAGACGAAATTATCATTGGTAACAACCAGTAAGTCAATATCGCTGTTATCTCCCTGATTTCCTTTTGCCCATGAGCCAAACAAAATGACTTTATTAACATTGAGATTTCTCAACGAAAAATTAACCTGCTTTATGATGTCATTTTTTGTCATGGTTCAAATATATCAAAAACACGGTAATTTGTAATTATTTTTCAGTGAATGAATTCTAATTAAACCCTCTGAATTTTCCGCTGCTGAACTGGTGGATGAATTCCACCTGTTCAATTTTGCATTTAAATTTCCAGAAACTTTCGGATAAACTGATCCCCTTTCAACAAACCAACCGAACCGTTTTTTACACTGAACTCGTCGTAAACCTCCACCTCGTCGGATTCAATTCCGGGTTTGTAAATCACAAATGGCACCGATTCGCGGGTGTGGGTTTTCAAAGCGCAGGGCGTGGGGTGGTCGGGCAGAATGGCAATGGCCACCGGCTCGTCCATTTTTTGGGTTTCTTCCAGAATGTATTTTACCACCCGCTGGTCTAAATATTCAATAGTTTTTGTTTTGAGTTCCACATCGCCTTCGTGGCCGGCTTCGTCGCTGGCCTCAATGTGCAGGTAAACAAAATCGTTGGTTTTCAGCGCCTCCATCGTTGCCTGTGCTTTTCCCTCGTAATTGGTGTCGTACAACCCGGTGACGCCTTCCACATGAATCACTTCCATTCCGGCATAAACACCAATTCCCTGCACCAAATCAACCGCTGAAATCACAGCCGATTTTTTAATGCCGAACATCTCTTTTAACGTGGGCATTTGCGGTTTGTAACCCGGGGACCATGGCCAGATGCTGTTGGCAACTTCTTTTCCTGAATTTTTTCGTTTTTGATTTACCGGATGGTTTTCCAGCAATTCCTGTGATTTCAGAATAAGCTCATTTAAAAGATGTGCTGTTGAAATGGCTTCTGTTGAATTTGCGTTGACCAAAACATCCTCAAACGGGGTTCCGGGAACATCATGTGGCGGGGTACATTTCAGATCTTTGATGCCGTTTTTTATAACCAAAAGATGCCGGTAGGAAACGCCCGGATAAAACTTCACTTGTTCACTGCCCAGTTTTTCATCCAGAAAATGAATCAACTCCGAAGCTTCCTCACTTGAAATATGCCCGGCTGAATGATTTTTTAAAATCCTATTTTCAATGGTAAGCAGGTTGCAACGCAGCGCCAAATCGCCAGGTTGCAGTTCAACTCCCATACTTGCCGCTTCAAGTACTCCCCGTCCGTCGTAAACTTTTTCCACATCGTAACCCAAAACAGCCATATTGGCAATTTCGCTTCCGGGGTGCATAGTTTCCGGAACAGTAATTAACCGTCCGGTTTGTCCGTGTTTAGCCAGCCAGTCGATATGCGGTTTATTAGCCATTTGCAATGGTGTTTTTCCGCCAAAATCAGCCAGCGGTTCATCTGACATACCGTCTCCAAGTATTATTAAATGCTTCATCTTTATTTAAATATTCGATACTTTAATTAAATCGGCAAAAACGCCGGCAGCAGTTACCGATGCACCGGCGCCGTAACCTTTAATCAACATGGGGAATTCGTTGTACCGTTCCGTGGTGTACATCACCAGGTTGTTACTGCCTTCCAGATCGTAAAACGGATGCCGCGAATCCACCTCCTGCAAACCAATCTTTGCTTTTCCGTTTTCGTATTGAGCCACAAACCGCCACTTTTTGTTTTCTTCTTCCAGTTTTAAACGTTTTTCTTCAAAGCCGTCGTCGAGTTGGGCAATATTTTTCCAAAAATCGTCCAGTGAACCATCAAAAAATTCATCGGGCACAAAACGTTCAATGGTAATATCTTCCATTTCAAGCGGATAACCAGATTCACGCGCCAAAATCAGTATTTTCCGTGCAACGTCCACTCCATTTAAATCCATTCGCGGATCAGGTTCTGAATAGCCTTGTTCCTTTGCCATTTTAATGGTTTTACTTAAAGGAATTTCTTCTGAAATGGTATTGAAAATAAAATTCAGGGTTCCGGAAAGAACAGCTTCAATTTTTAAAATCCGGTCGCCTGAGTTCACCAAATCATTCAGTGTGTTGATAATTGGCAAACCGGCTCCCACATTGGTTTCGAATAAAAATTTAACGCCTTTTTGTTTGGCCATATTTTTCAGGCCGATATAGTTTTCGTATGATGAAGATGCAGCCACTTTATTGGCCGTAACCACAGAAATATTAGCACTCAGAATTTCTTTATAAAAATTTGAAACTTCATCAGAAGCAGTACAATCCACAAACACCGAGTTGTATATGTTCATGTCTTTCATTTCGTCCACAAATCCCTTCAGGCTCGATTTTTTTTCCGATTTCTCCAGCTTTTCTTTAAAAGAACTCATTTCAATTCCATCGCGCAGAAAAACCATTTTTCTGGAGTTGGCCACGCCGGTTAATTTCATTTTGAGGTGTTTTTCATCCAGCAGTTTTTGCTGCTGTTTTTGCAGTTGCTGCAGCAAACTGCTGCCCACAGTGCCCACTCCCATCAGGAACACATTCAGTTCCACATTTTCGGAAAGGAAAAACGATTCGTGCACCACGTTCAGTGTTTTGCGCAGTTCGGAAGTTTTTACCACCCACGAAATGTTTAACTCCGATGCGCCCTGTGCAATGGCAATAATATTGATTCCGTTTTTTCCAATGGTTGAAAACAGTTTTCCGGCAATGCCGGTGGTGTGTTTCATGTTTTCGCCCACAATGGCCACGATGGACAATTCTCTCTCGATATCAATTTTACTGACCTGCCCTGTTTCAATTTCTTTTTCAAATTCAGCACGAATGGCGCTTTCAGCCCCTTCAACGGCATGCTCATCGATGGCCACACTAATTGAATTTTCTGAAGAAGCCTGTGAAATCAGAATCACATTAACACTAATGCTGGCCAGGGCGGTAAATAACCGCATAGAAATACCTGTAACACCCACCATACCAATTCCCTGCAAGGTAACCAACGAAATTCCCGATATGGAAGAGATCCCTTTAATGGGCCTTTCTCTGGGCGTATGGGCATTGCTTAAAATAAGTGTTCCTTCATTTTCAGGGTTAAACGTATTTTTAATTCGAATAGGAATACCTTTCTGGTAAACCGGCAAAATGGTTGGCGGATAAATAACTTTTGCCCCGAAGTGCGAAAGTTCCATTGCCTCGGAATAGGTAAGTTCAGGAATTGTGTATGCTTTGCTGATAACATGCGGATCGGCTGTCATAAAACCATCCACGTCGGTCCATATTTCCAATGAATCCACTTTCAAAGCCGCTGCCAGAATAGCTGCGGTATAATCAGAACCACCTCGGCCAAGGGTTGTAAATTCGCCTTTGGCATTTTTTGCGATGAAACCCGGCATAACAGTAATTCCTGAATATTCAGCAAATTCCTCTCTGATTTTCTGGTTGGTAATATTGAAATCGACGCGGGCTTTTCCAAAATTGCTGTCGGTTTGAATTAATCCGGCGGAATCTTTTCGCACAGCGCCGGGAATAAATTGTGCCACCAGGTGCGACGAAATCCGCTCTCCAACGCCGGCAATCCGGTCGAGGGTTTTCGCCGTCAGTTCGCCAACAAGTGTAATTCCGGTAAGTATCTGCTCCAGTTCATCCATCAATTCTTCAGCAATGTAAACCATAGCGCCACTTCCATTAAAAAGTTCATCGATGGCTTGCTTGTGCCGGTTTTTAATTTCTGCCAGCAAAGGATGGAAATCCCCAGTGCCGGTTGAGGCTATTCGCGCAGCACTCAGAATGAGGTCAGTTACACCCCCCAACGCAGAAACCACAACAATAGTATCTTCTTCTTGCTGAAGTACTATTTCCTTTACCTTTTTGATATTGGCAGCCGTGCCTACTGAAGTTCCTCCAAACTTTAAAACCTTCATTTCATTTCACTTTAAAATAAAAAAAACCGGATGAAACGACAGAATCGGATCATCCGGTAATATCTGTCAATTTCTTTTTATTAAGCTGTTGTTGTTGTTTTTCCTGAAATAGCTTCCAGAATTTTTGTTTCAAGTTCGTGTGCCAGTTCCGGATTGTCGAGAACCAGGTTACGTACCGTTTCACGCCCCTGGCCAAGTTTAGTTTCGCCATAACTGAACCACGAACCGCTTTTTTTAATGACATTGAATTGTACGCCCAAATCGATTATTTCGCCTGATTTGGAAATCCCCTCACCATAAAGAATATCGAACTCGGCCTTGCGGAATGGCGGCGCCACTTTGTTTTTTACAACTTTCACCCGCACGTTGTTCCCCATCGCTTCATCGCCGTCTTTAATCTGGCCAATCCGGCGAATATCCAAACGCACCGAAGCATAAAACTTTAAAGCGTTTCCACCCGTGGTGGTTTCGGGGTTACCAAACATTACCCCAATTTTTTCGCGCAACTGGTTGATAAAAATGCAGCATGTTTTGGTTTTACTGATGTTGCCCGTAAGTTTCCGCAATGCCTGCGACATGAGGCGCGCCTGCAATCCCATTTTCGAGTCGCCCATTTCACCTTCCAGTTCGGCTTTGGGGGTGAGTGCTGCAACGGAGTCAATCACCACAATATCAACAGCGCCCGAGCGCACCAAATTATCAACTATTTCGAGGGCTTGTTCGCCATTATCCGGTTGTGAAATGAGCAGTTCTTCAATGTCCACTCCAAGTTTTTGGGCATAATACGGATCAAACGCATGTTCAGCATCAACAATGGCTGCAATACCGCCGGCTTTTTGCGCTTCGGCAATGGCATGAATGGCAAGTGTTGTTTTTCCTGACGACTCAGGCCCGTAAATTTCCACCACACGCCCACGCGGATAACCGCCAATTCCGAGAGCAACATCCAACGCTATTGAACCCGACGAAATGGCAGGAACATCGTCTGCAACCCGGTCGCCCATGCGCATTATAGAGCCTTTGCCGTAACTTTTTTCAATTTTATCCATGGTAAGCTGAAGCGCTTTCAGCTTTTCCTTGTTCACCTGTGTTTTTTCTTCTTTTGTCATGTTCAGAAAAGGTTAAAGGTTTATACTTTTTAAAATTTGATCTGTATGATCCTTGGTTTTTACTTTTTCAAAAACTTCCTGAATAATACTGTTTTCATCAATTACAAAAGTGGTTCTGAGCACTCCCATGTACTTTTTGCCGTACATGCTTTTTTCTCCCCATGCTCCGTAAGCCTGCAAAATTTCTTTTTCAGTGTCGGCAATCAGGTCAAATTTCAAATTGTATTTGTCTCTGAATTTCTGATGCGATTCCGCACTGTCAGGACTGACGCCAACAACTTCAAAACCTCTTTCGAGCCACTGGCTGTAATTGTCGTTCAGATTGCACGATTCAGCGGTACACCCGGGCGTGTTGTCTTTTGGATAAAAATAGAGTATCAGTTTTTTACCGGCAAAATCACTTAACCTGATTTCCTTGCCATCCTGATTAATTCCTGAAAAATCAGGAGCTTTATCTCCTGCTTTTAATGCTGTCATTATATTTTCTTTTTTTTTCGAAGAGTTACAAATATACATTATTTAATAATAAAAGTTGGGTAACTTATCAACAGAATCCTGCTGTTTCCAATCTGCCAATTGTACCGCATTGCACAATTTTTGTAATTTTACAGGGTATTTGAAAAAAATACAAACTGAAATAATGCAAAGTTTTAAAAATATAACCAGAATAACATTCTTCGTTTTTCTTTTGTTTTTGGTAAATGGAAGAATTTACGGCGGGCAACAGGATGTTTCTGTTGTAAAAGCCATGCAACAATTCGATGCCGGCAACTATGCAAAAGCAGAAAATTTTTTCAGGATTTTAATTAAAGAAGACCCCGGAAATCCGATGTTAAATTATTATTACGGCGCATCGCGCACTGAAAACGGACATTTCGGCGACGAAGATTTAAATTATTTACAACAGGCCGGAAAAAATGTAACTCCTGACAGGCTGCATTATTATCTTGGAATGCAATATCACGCCAGAAACAACTGGGAACAGGCTTTGAAGTTTTATAACCAGTTCAGGTTAAGCGTGCCTGAGAATGAACAACAGGAGCTGAAACTTGCCGAAAAAATTCAACAATGTTTCAACAGGGAAAATCCTTTTGCTGAACCAGCAGTAATGCAAAGTACTGAACAGAAAGATGAAAGGGAAGAAACCAATAAAACAATTGTAGAAATAATTTCGCGGGAAACGAGTGAATCTCCAGCCATTTCAGACGAACCTGAAACTTTGCCCCGAAATGAAAAATTGATTGAAACAGGTCAACAGGAACAAAGTGAAATGCCGCAGTCAGAAATTACCACAGAAAATGAAAATCTGAAAACTGTAAATTCCGGTTCTTCATTTGATTTTGGCATTGACAGAAAAGCGCTGCCCGATTTACCCGGGGTTAAAACAACCTATGAACTTCCAGAGGGAGAAAAAATCGATTTTCAGGTAAACAATAACATCAGCTATTTATTCAGTTCGCAATTCCAGACAAATGAAGGGAAACAATTTTTTGAACAAGGACAGGCTCTTAAAAATGAATTGAATCAAAAACTTGCAGAATTGAATAAATTGCGAGGGGATTACAGAAAAGTATCAAATCCTGAAATTAAGGTACAGTTGGGTGAAAAGATTCTGGCCATGGAAAAGGATTCTTACAGCCTTCAGGATGAAATTAATCAGAAATTTACTGCCGCAAGGAATGCTGAAAATCAATTTTGGAACCATGCCGGAACAATTGCTGTTTATAATTTTCAGGTTGAAAATGAAAAGATTCAATCGGTTTTGAAAGGTGAAACACAAGATTTGGAACCAACAACCCGCGAAAAAGATTCAATCGTAATCCTTCCGCTGGCGGTTTCAGAAATTTTTGAGTCTAAACCAACAGGAACGAACCAACCAACCGACAAACTGGTTTATAAAATCCAGATTGGCGCATACAGCCGCGGAGTTCCGGCTTACCGACAGAGGTTATACAATAAATTGTCCATGTTACGCAAAATCGATAATTATACCGATGAAAACGGCGTGGTGGTTTACACAACCGGAACCCTGACAAATTTGGAGGATGCGGAAAAAATGCGCAACCAGGTGAGGCAGGAAGGAATAGAAGATGCGATAGTTGTGCCGTATTTTAACGGAAAAAGAATAACTTTGGAGCAGGCTAAAAAAATTGAAGCAGGAGATGACATCTAAAGAAACTAAACGAAAACCGTCTGACGAGCGGCAAAATGAAGTCTTTGGCGACTATTCGCTCGTACTGCACAACGACGATGTGCACAGTTTCGATTTTGTAATTGAGGCTCTGATTGACATTTGTGACCACGATTACGAACAGGCTGTACAGTGTACGTTAATAACTCATCATAAAGGGAGTTGCGATATTCGCAAGGGAAAATTTGAAACACTGAAACAAATGAAAGACGCTTTAACTGAAAGAGAATTAAACTCCACAATAGATCAGCAACCATGACCGCATTTGCCATTATATTGCTTATTTTCCTTGGGCTGCTGCTGCTGCTCATCGAATTTGCTGTAATTCCCGGGGTAACCATTGCCGGAATTGGCGGATTTATTCTACTTGGCCTGAGTGTTTACATTGCTTTTGCTCAATACGGAACAGGAATAGGATTTCTTACACTGACTTTTGTGCTGGTGGCTTCACCACTGCTGATTTTCTATTTTTTTAAATCGAAAACCGGAAAAAAAATGGTTCTGGAATCGTTTATTGATGGGAAAGTGGAAACGGTTAATATTGAAAAAATTCAAGTGGGTGATACCGGAAAAACCATTGGCAGACTGGCCCCGTCGGGTAAAGTAAAAGTAAATGGTGAAGTACTGGAGGCTACGTCAACAGGCAGTTTTGTAGATCACAACACAGAGATTAAAGTATTAAAAATACTAACGAACAAAATTATTGTAGAACCTTTAAAAAAATAAAAAAATGATTGAATCAGTAGGTATCTGGGGAATGGTGATTGGAGTAATTGTATTGCTTTTCATTATCCTCTATTTTATTCCCATTGGGTTGTGGTTTTCAGCCCTTGTTTCAGGCGTAAAAATTTCGCTGTTGCAGCTTTTCCTGATGCGTTTCCGGAAAGTCCCTCCGGGAGTAATTGTGCGTGCACTCATTGAAGGCACTAAAGCCGATGTTGCGCTAAGCCGTGATGCACTTGAGGCACACTACCTTGCAGGTGGACATGTAGCTCGGGTTGTACATGCCCTTGTGTCGGCTTCAAAGGCAAACATCGATTTAACTTTTAAAGTGGCCACAGCCATCGACCTGGCCGGGCGCGATGTGTTCGAAGCCGTTCAGATGTCGGTAAATCCGAAAGTAATTAACACTCCGCCGGTAACAGCCGTTTCCAAAGATGGTATCCAGCTTATTGCAAAAGCGCGTGTAACGGTTCGTGCAAGCATTAAACAACTGGTTGGCGGAGCCGGCGAAGATACCGTTCTCGCTCGTGTGGGTGAGGGCATTGTTTCGTCAATAGGTTCTTCGCACTCGCACAAAGCTGTGCTCGAAAACCCGGATTTCATTTCGCGTGTTGTACTCGAAAAAGGCCTCGATGCAGGAACAGCTTTCGAAATTCTTTCTATTGACATTGCCGACATCGACATTGGTAAAAACATTGGCGCCGGGCTGCAGATGGATCAGGCTGAAGCCGATAAAAATATTGCACAGGCCAAAGCTGAAGAACGCCGGGCCATGGCTATTGCCCTTGAACAGGAGATGATAGCCAAAGCACAAGAAATGAAAGCCAAAGTAATTGAAGCTGAAGCCAAAGTTCCGCTGGCCATTGCCGATGCTTTTAAAAACGGCAACCTCGGAATAATGGACTACATGAAATACAAAAATATTATGGCCGATACTTCTATGCGTGATTCAATTGCCGGAAATGACCAAAAAAGCAAAGAAGAGTAAAAAACTGCATCGTTAAGAAATGTTTATCTACATAGTTTTTAACATTCTCTTAACTTAAAATTCGAAATTCGACCTTATCTTTGCAGCATAGTTTTAGTTCATAGGTTTAGGTTTGATTAGTTTTATTGGTTTAGTTAGATGAAAAGGATGGGTGTTGACCCGTCCTTTTTTATTTAAAGCAAACTGTTAAATAATGTTTAACAACACACTTATTAACATTCTCTTAACTCAAAAACAGAATTATACCCTTATCTTTGCAGCATAGTTTTAGTTCATAGGTTTAGGTTTGATTAGTTTTATTGGTTTAGTTAGATGAAAAGGACGGGTGTTGACCTGTCCTTTTTTTTTATGAAAGCCTCTCCCTGCCTCTCCCAAGGAGAGGAGTAAGAAAAAGCCAATAAAAAATTCAGTTTATCGAACCAGGGACTTTCAACTCTTCCGGATATTCAATATTTGCCAAAAACAAGCCGTGTGCAGGCGCAGAAGCTCCTGCAGCACCGCGGTTCTTCTTTTCAATAATTTTTCTGAAATCATTCAACGAAAGCTTTCCTTTTCCAACTTCCAGCAGCGTTCCCACAATGGCCCGCACCATATTTCGTAAAAACCGGTCGGCTTTTATTTTAAAAACCAGCATCTTTCCTTCCAATAACCATTCGGCCTGATAAATTTTGCAAAGGTTGGTTTTTACATCGGTATGCAAACGGCTGAAACTGGTAAAATCATCGTATTCAAAAAGAATTTCTGCGGCTTCGTTCATTTTTGCCACATCCGGTTTTTCACGATAATAAAACGCGGTTCCGGTTTGAAACGGATTTTTTTCGGTTGTAATATAATAATGATAGGTTCGCGAAACGGCGCTGAATCGTGCATGAGCATCTTCAGGAACCGGCCAGATTTTTTGGATGGCAATATCCGGTGGTAAAAAACTGTTTAACCGGAACACTAGTTTCTTACAATCCCGAATTTCTTCTGAAGTATCGAAATGCAAAACGAAAAACGGAGCATGCACCCCCGTATCTGTACGCCCGGCTCCCACTACCGAAATTTTCTCCCTCAAAATAGTGGAAAGCGCTTTTTCTACCGTTTCCTGAACAGAAACTGCATTGGGCTGAATCTGCCAGCCGTGGTAACGGGTTCCTTTAAAACTGAGTTGAGCAAAGTAGCGGTGCATTACGTTTTTATATTTCAACAAAATAACTATTTTTAATCCAATGTTGTTTATTAGTTGAATTTTCACACGATGGAATTGGTTTACCTGAATCTGGTAAATTCGATATAAATTCGGTATATTGAAATAAATAAAAGCGAACTTAAATGCTTCACTTCGAAACGCTTGAAAAACCAACACTGGAACTCCTGAAAAAACTAATGGCAGACACTATGCTGAAAGAATTTATTCTGGTTGGGGGTACTGCACTGGCGCTCAGGCTCGGACACCGAATCAGTGTGGATATTGATTTATTTACAAACCTACCATTTAACTCAAATCATTTTGCTGAACATTTGCAACATACATTTGAGTTTGCTCCCGATTTTATGGCAGAAAATACAGTAAAAGGTGAAATAAACGGGATTAGTGTTGACTGTATTGCGCACCAGTATCCTTGGATTGAAAATTATAAATCCTTCGATGGAATAAGGTTGGCTGGAATTAAAGATATTGCTTCCATGAAGCTGAATGCCATTAGCGGAAACGGAACCCGGCTGAAGGACTTTATTGATGTAGCTTACCTTTCAACAAAACTTTCGTTAAATGAAATGCTGCTGGCATACCATCAAAAATACAGCAGCAATCCTGTAATTGCATTAAAGTCAATCGTATATTTCGATAATATAAATTTCAGTGAACCCATTTTAATGGCTGGAGGGAAATCTTTTAAATGGAAAAAAATTGAATCCCGGTTGCTTAACTTGGTTAGTTCTCCAGAAAAAGTTTTTTCCACAATTTAAAAACGTTTAACATCGTTCCTTCAAAATTCCTGAAATTACAGAGAAACAAAATGTTTGCGAAACGAGGTTGAAAAATTTGATACATAATTGACCATTAAATACTATAATAGGTATTTGCCTCTCCCCTAACTTCCCAACGCTTGTCAAAACAATTATTGGAAGAGGTAAATTTCCTGACTTTCCTGCAATTCTGTCACTTTATATTCATTTGAAAATCAATTTTTTAAAAAAACCAATTTTGCAACCACTGACATTCAGACATTTAATCCCATAATTTTGACACATTTTTGCATGTGGTATTTTATTTGCTGGTATTTCAACAGAAATTAAAACAATGTTGAACTTTAAAAATTAAAGGAGGGTTTAGCCATGACACTTGCAAGAAGATCAGAAAGTAATTTCCCGTCGTTCTTCGACAGGTTTTTTAACAGCGACCTGATGGACTGGAACCTCACCAATTTTTCCGGTCCGAACAACACCTTGCCGGCTGTGAATGTAAAGGAAACAGACGACGAGTACATTCTGGAAGTTGCAGCTCCGGGAATGACTAAAAAAGACTTTAAAGTCAATTTCCAGAACAACGTACTCACCATTTCTTCTGAGAAACAGGAAGAAAAGAAAGAAAATGAAGACAATTACACCCGGAGGGAATTCAGCTACCGGTCGTTCCAGCGTTCGTTCACTGTTCCGCACAACGATGTGGACAGCGACAAAATAAGCGCTACTTATGCTGATGGCATTCTGAACGTAAAACTTCCGAAACGTGAAGAAGTGAAGCCGAAGCCGGCAAGAGAAATTAAAATTTCGTAAGAGCCTCCCCTAACCTCTTCAAAGGGAGGGGAACAAGGAAAGAAAGGCTTTAAAGAGGCTGTCTAAAAATGGCAGCCTTTTTTATTTCCCGGCTTTTGGAAAATTTAGTTTGAATTAAAAAACAAACAGAATATTTTATATTTTGGAATAAAGTTCCTAATTTTGGAACAAATATATACCGATGCGAGTTGTCACTTTTAAAAGAATTAAAGAGTTTATTGAAAAACACAAAGATTCAAGGACTGCGTTAGAGGATTGGTATTTTAAAACAACAAAAGCAAATTGGCAGGATTTATCAGGTATTAAGAAAACGTTCAGCAGTGTTGATTATGTAGGTAACAACCGTTTTGTTTTCAACATAAAAGGAAACAA
Organism: Mariniphaga sp.; assembly: GCA_019429205.1. Lineage (GTDB taxonomy): Bacteria > Bacteroidota > Bacteroidia > Bacteroidales > Prolixibacteraceae > Mariniphaga. Next base: position 107,994 of record JAHYIT010000002.1, read on the forward strand.
TTACAGGTTGGTTGCAATTGTTATTTTCGCCTCACAAAAAGTTTACATCCGGTTTATTGGAACACATGAAGAATATAACCGGATTGACTGCAAAAACATTTAAAAATGAAGTAAAAATGGCTCAAATAAAAACAGAAAAACAATACGATAAGGCAGTTGAACGCATAGAAGATTTGCTGCAAATAGTAGGAAATCATACTCCAAAAGATGACAAATATTTTGTTGAACTGGACTTACTCTCTGATTTGGTTGCAGAATATGAAGAACAATACCATCCTGTTTCCAGGCCGACTTTGCCAGAGATTATCCGTTTACGAATGGCAGAATTGGGAATATCTCAAAAAAAACTTGCAGGAATTTTACAGGTAAGTCCTTCCCGGATAAGTGAGTATTTAAGCGGGAAAAGCGAACCTACGCTGAAAGTTGCCCGCCGACTCAGTGCAGAGTTGGGCATCGATGCTGACATTATTTTGGGCTAAACTCCCTGATTTTTTATCATCTTTCAACAATTTTCCCATGGCAAACATTTCATCATGCAGGTAAGCAATCTGGAATTTAAACCACTTTTTATATCTTCAATAACTTTTACAAAATGCCATTGCACTGGCTTAATATATTTTAACAAAATATAAAGGTTTTTCACTTTGCAATCGTTTAAATTCGTGCACTCAAAAAATGGCGTTAAATTGCCGCAAATAAAACAAATCGAAAACATTAAGAATTCAAAAAATTGATATGAATCAGACAGTGGATATTAAAGAACTGAACGAACGGATACAACACGAAAGTTCGTTTGTTGACATGGTTACCCTGGAGATGAACAAAGTGATTGTAGGGCAAAAACACCTGGTGGAAAGTTTGCTGATTGGCCTGCTTTCCAACGGACACATTTTGCTGGAAGGTGTTCCCGGACTGGCAAAAACGCTGGCCATTAAATCGCTGGCAAACACCATCAGCGCCAAATTTGCGCGCATCCAGTTTACACCCGACCTGCTCCCGGCCGACTTGATAGGAACCATGATTTACAGTCAGAAGAAAGAAGAGTTTTCCATTAAGAAAGGGCCGATATTCGCCAACTTTATTTTGGCAGACGAGATTAACCGGGCGCCCGCAAAAGTGCAGTCGGCATTGCTCGAGGCCATGCAGGAACGCCAGATTACCATCAGTGATACAACCTTTAAACTGGAAGAACCGTTTTTGGTTATGGCCACCCAGAACCCCATCGAGCAGGAAGGAACTTATCCACTGCCTGAGGCACAGGTTGACCGTTTTATGCTGAAGGTGGTAATAAATTATCCAAACAGGGAAGATGAAAGGTTAATCATTAACCAGAATCTGTTAAAGCAGTTTCCCGAAACGTCGGCTATTTTAAAACCGGAAGATATTTTAAAAGCCCGCGAGGTGGTGAAGGATGTTTACATCGATGAAAAAATTCAGAATTATATCGTTGACATTGTGTTTGCTACACGCGAGCCGCAACTGTACCAACTGAAAAAATATCAGGAAATGATTTCCTACGGGGCATCGCCCAGAGCAGGAATCAGTCTGGCACAGGCGGCCAAAGCTTTTGCCTTTATCAAAAGGCGCGGATATGTGATTCCGGAAGATGTGCGGGCTGTTTGCCGCGACGTGCTTCGTCACCGCATCGGATTAAGCTACGAAGCAGAAGCCAATAATATTACTTCGGAAGAAATTATTACGGATATTCTGAATACGGTTGAAGTACCGTAAAAGGAAGCCCCTCTTAACCTCCCCGAAGGGGAGGAAAAAAAGGAAAGAAAAATGTTGGTTACAATTACAAATAAAATTAAAATGCCGATGTCCTAATCCTCCCCCTTTTGGGGAGACAAAGGGGGCTGTTTTTGTATGGAAACGACTGAATTATTAAAAAAAGTCAGGAAAATTGAAATTAAAACGCGGGGGTTGTCGCGGAATATTTTTGCAGGTGAATACCACAGTGCGTTTAAAGGTCGTGGTATGGCTTTTTCTGAAGTGCGCGAATACCAGTTCGGCGACGATATCCGCAGCATCGACTGGAACGTTACTGCGCGCTACAACCATCCCTATGTAAAAATTTTCGAGGAGGAAAGGGAACTCACCGTCATGTTGCTTATTGATGTAAGCGGTTCGCGTGATTTCGGTACGTTCGAAAAGATGAAAAAAAACGTGATTACTGAAATTGCTGCCATACTCTCATTTTCTGCCATCCAGAACAACGATAAAATCGGGGTAATTTTCTTTTCCGATACCATTGAAAAATTCATTCCGCCCAAAAAAGGAAGAAGCCATATTTTACGCATTATCCGCGAATTGATTGATTTTCAACCCGACCATACCGGAACCGATATCACAGGAGCAATCCGATACCTTACCAACGCCATTAAAAAAAGATGTACCGCGTTTATTATTTCTGATTTCATAGATGAAAACCCAGGTTTGGAATTGACGCTTTCCATTGCCAACAACAAACACGATATTGTGGCGCTTAAAATTTACGATGAAAGGGAAAGGGAACTGCCCCCCATTGGAATGGTTAAGCTAAAAGATGCCGAAACCGGAAAGTACGTTTGGGTGGACAGCAGCTCCCGCAAAATCCGGAAAATTTATACTCAATTCTGGAATAACCATATAGTGCGAATGGATACGCTGTTTAAAAAGTGCGGCATAGATTACGTTTCCATCGACACCAGAGAAGACTATGTAAAATCGTTAATGACCCTGTTTAAGAAAAGGGCTGTTAAACAATGATGAAGATGAATTTAACAACAAAAACAGGCTCATTTTTAATACTGATTCTGATTGCAACATCAGCAAATGCGCAGCGGATTAAAGCCACTGCCACTATCGATTCTACAAACATTTTACTGGGCGACCAGGTGAAGTTGTTTCTGGAAATCGACCACCCGAAAAGTGTTGAGATTACATTTCCGAATTTACCTGACACTTTAATTGAATTCATTGAAGTGCTCGACCGTTCGGCAATCGACACATTCGAACTGGACGATGAAACCTATCAGAAACAGATACAATCGTTTTTAATCACTTCGTTCGACAGCGGTTCCTATCGCATTCCACCATTCTGGTTCAAAATTGACCTCGACGACAGGCTCGATTCCATTCCAACCAACGCTGCTACCCTGAATGTGTACAGCATGGCCATCGATACAACCCGCGGCCCTACGGATATTAAATATCCCTACGATGCGCCGGTTACACTAAAAGAAGTTATTCCCTACATTCTGGGAATCATTTTGATTGCTGCCATCCTGTTTTTTATTTTTTATGCCATTAAAAGAAGGAAAAATAACCAGCCCATTTTTGTATTGCCCAAAAAACCAAAAGAGCCGCCACATATTATTGCATTACGCGAACTTGACCGGATAAAAAATGAAAAAATATGGCAGAAGGGCAAAACCAAACAATATTACAGTGAGGTTACCGAAGCGCTCCGAAAGTATATTGAGGATCGTTTCGAGATTCCGGCCATGGAACAAACTTCGGATGAAACCATTGAAAGTATCAGAAAACAAAAAGGTTTGCTGAAAAATAAAACCTTTGAGAATCTGAGCCAGATTTTAAAGCTGGCCGATTTGGTGAAATTTGCAAAATATCAGACCTCGCCCGACGATGACAATATGACACTGGTGAATGCCTACTTTTTTATAAACGACACCAAACCCGAAGAAAAAAAACCTGAAACTCCTGCAGAATCGGAAGATGAAGAAGGAGAAGATGTAAAAATTAAATAGGAAAAGGATGTTTGAAGGACTGACATTTAAAAACCCGGAATTTTTCTACCTTTTGCTGGTGATTGCACCCATGGGAGCCTGGTATATTCTCAGGCAGAAAAGAAATACCGCAAGCATCCGTATTTCTTCCACAGCGCCGGTAATTAAAGCTCCCAAAACCATCAGGCATTATTTGCGGCATGTGGTTTTTTTGTTGCAGATGATTGCCATTGCGGCCTTTACGGTTGTGTTGGCACGCCCGCAATCATCTGCCGATTTTGAAAACGTAACTACCGAAGGAATTGACATTGTTATTTCACTCGATATTTCAACCAGTATGCTGGCTAAAGATTTTTCGCCAGACCGTTTGGAGGCAGCTAAAAATGTGGCTATGGAATTTATTTCCGGGCGACAATACGACCGCATTGGACTGGTAGTTTTTGCAGGTGAAGCCTTTACACAGGTCCCACTCACCACAGACCGGGCCGTTTTGCTGAACCTGTTTAAAGATATTCAAACCGGAATGATTCAGGATGGAACTGCAATTGGTAACGGGCTGGCAACTGCCGTGGCACGCTTAAAAGACAGCGATGCCATTAGCCGCGTGGTTATCCTGCTCACCGACGGTGAAAATAATTCAGGGGAAATTGCCCCGCTAACTGCTGCTGAAATTGCACGAACTTTTGGCATTCGTGTTTACACCATTGGCGTTGGAACGGTTGGCACTGCCCCCTACCCTGTTCAAACACCCTACGGAACTCAGCTACGCGACATCGAAGTAAAAATTGACGAAGAGATGCTTCAGGAAATCGCATCCATAACCGACGGAAGGTATTTCAGGGCAACCAGCAATACCAAGCTCGAAGAAATTTACAAGGAAATTGACCTGCTGGAAAAATCGAAAATTGAAGTACGTGAATTCAGCCGCCGCTCAGAGGAATTTTTGCCGTTTGCATTGGCAGGAATTTTGTTGCTGGTTTTAAGCCTTTTTTTACGAACAACGGTTTTCAGAAGCATCCCTTAAATAATTGAAAAATGGAAATGTTCAGATTTGCACATATAGAATTTCTTTGGGGGTTGTTAATCATCCCGCTGCTTGCCCTGTTTTTTATTTGGGCAAGGTTTGCGCGAAAAAGGGCGTTGAAACGATTTGGCACCCTGCAAACCATAACAGAACTAATGCCCTTTGTTTCCAAAAACCGGCCGGTTTTTAAGTTTTTATTGCTCATGCTTGCACTGGCATTTTTTATTGTTGGTGCAGCGCGTCCGCAATTTGGTTCGAAATTAAAAAAGGTGCAACGCGAAGGAATTGAACTGATTATTGCACTCGATGTTTCAAACAGTATGATGGCCGAAGACATTCAACCCAACCGGTTGGAGAGGGCAAAAAGAGCCATTTCGCGCATGATTGACAGGATGAAAGATGACAAAATCGGTTTAATTGTGTTTGCCGGTGAAGCATACACCCAGCTTCCCATTACCAGCGATTACAATTCTGCCAAACTATTCCTGGAAGCAGTAAATACGCAAATTGTACCGCGGCAGGGAACAGCAATTGGTTCGGCAATTAATATGGCCCTGCGCTCCTTTACACCGGCAGGCAACGCCAACAAAGCCGTTGTAGTAATCACTGATGGAGAAAATCATGAAGACGACCCGGTTACAGCGGCACAGGAAGCAGCAAAAAACGGGATAATTGTTCATACCATTGGAATGGGTTTGCCGCAGGGCTCGCCAATTCCGGTGCTTCGCAATGGCCAGACCGATTATTTGCGGGATAACGACGGAAATGTAGTGGTTACCAAACTGGACGAAACTACACTGGAAGAAATTTCTGCCGCAGGAAACGGAATTTATGTGCGGGCAAACAATGCACAAGTGGGGCTGAATGCACTTTTCGACGAAATCAACAAAATGGAAAAAGAAGAGATGGAAACCCTGGTGTATTCTGAATACGACGACCAGTTTCAATATTTTTTTGCCATTGGTCTGTTGTTGCTATTGCTCGAATTTGTTATTCTGGAAAGGAAAAACAGGCATTTAATGAAAGTGAATTTGTTTTCAGCTAAATAATTTGGAACGATGAAACAGATAATTTTATTCATATTGATAAGTAGTTTTTCTGTTTTTGTTTACGGACAAAACGAACGAAAATTTGTCCGTAGCGGGAATAAACTGTTTATGGAAGCAGTGAAAGATACCACCCGACTGGATACTACAAAATTTGGTCAGGCCGAAGAAGAATACCGCAAAGCGCTTAATCTCAGACCTGGAAATGTCCAGTGGAATTTCAATCTGGCCGGAACCCGTTACAAACAAATGCGTTTTGAAGAAGCAGAACAAAAATTTGAAGAACTGGCAGAAAAATTTGAAACTACGGAGGAGCAGGCACGCGCCTTGCACAACATAGGCAACAGCCAGTTAATGCAGCAACGCGTTGATGAAAGTATTGAGTCGTACAAAGAAGCTTTACGCCGGAATCCAAATGATTTGGACACCAAATACAATCTGGCCTATGCCCAAATGCTAAAAAAACAACAGGAACAACAGCAGCAGCAACAACAAAATCAGCAGCAGAATCAGGACCAGCAGGATCAACAAAACCAGGACCAGCAAAACAATCAGGATCAGCAAAATCAGGATCAACAACAGAATCAGGATCAGCAAAATCAACAAAACCAACAGCAACAAAACCAGGAGCAACAACAGCAGCAGCAAACCAAAATATCACGCCAGGATGCCGAACAGCTTTTACAGGCATTGCAAAACGATGAACGCGATATTCAGGAAAAAGTAAAAAAGGAAAAAGCGGCCAAAGCCAGAAGGATAAGATCAGAAAAAGAATGGTAACCAGAATATGATAAAAAAACTGTTAACATACATTTGCCTTTTTTTCATTGTGGCGTCTGCAAGTGCAGAAATCACCCGGTTTGAAATGTCGGCGCCCAATGCAGTGGAAATGGGACAACAATTCAGATTAACCTTTACCTTAAACGACAGAGGTTCCAATCTGCAACTTCCTCCCGGACTAACCAGCAATTTTGATGTACTGATGGGACCAAGTACCGGGCAATCAACAAGTATCCGCACAATAAATGGCCAAACTACAACCGAAGTTACCTATTCTTACACCTATATTCTACGGGCAAAAAGCGAAGGGGAATTCGAAATCAGGCCGGCAACCATTGAAGCAGATGGAAAAGTTATGGAATCGAATCCGCTGAAAATTCAAGTGGTTCCTACCCAGTCACAACAGCAAACGCAAAGGCAAACACCAAGTGGAGGCGAAAGTCAGGGGTCGCAATCCGTAGATTTGGGGGGCGACAACCTGTTTCTTCGGGTTGTAATGAGCAAACAAAACGTTTTCAGGGGCGAACAGATTATAGCCACAGTAAAACTTTATGCCGACCCAAATATTCCCATATCGGGTTTTGATGAAGTAAACCTGCCGACTTATGAAGGATTTTTTACACAGGATATTACAATTCCCAACCAGATTAATTTTACCCGCGAAGTTTACAACAACCGCATTTACCAGGTGGGCGTGTTGAAAAAAACCGTTCTTTTTCCCCAACAAAACGGAACCATAACTGTGAATCCGTTCAGCATGACCTTGCTGGTGCAGCAACGGGTGAGGCCGCGCAGCTTTTTCGACGATTTTTTCAGTGGAGTTCAAACTGTGCGTACAACCCTAACCAGCAGTGCAGTGCGGGTTAACGTGAAAGATCTTCCAACACAACCAGCCAATTACTACGGAGGCGTTGGAAATTTTAATGTTACATCTGAGCTTAGTGCTGAAGATGTGACAACCAACGATGCAGTTACGCTAAAATTAACTATCAGGGGAAACGGTAACCTGCGCCTCATCCGAAATCCGGAACTGCAACTACCAAGCGATTTTGAAGTTTACGACCCGCGTTCAACCGAAAATATCCAGGTTACCGATAATGGCGTTTCAGGTTCCAAAACTGTTGAATACCTTTTTCAGCCCCGGTTTGAAGGCAATTATACCATTCCTTCCATCCCGTTTACCTTTTTTAATCCGGCAACAGGTTCCTATGAAACACGTTCAACCCGGGAATATACCTTGCATGTTGAAAAGGGCACCGGAGAACAATCTGCAACTGTGATGAGCTCAAGGCAACGGGAAAATTTACAGTTAATCGGGCAGGATATCCGGTTTATAAAACAAGGAAATCCTCTGCTCCGTATAAAAGGGACAACCTTTTACGGAACTCCGTTTTTCTACAGCATTTATGCCGGAAGTGGACTATTGTTTCTGCTGCTGTTTGTAGTTTACCGCAAGAAAGCAAAAGAAAATGCCAACGTGGCGCTCATGCGAAATAAAAAAGCCAGCCGGGTAGCCACCAAACGGTTGAAAGCTGCAGCCGGTTTTATGAAAAAAAATGAAAACGAAGCATTCCATGAAGCCATTCTGAAAGCATTTTGGGGTTATTTCAGCGATAAACTGGGAATTCCGGTGGCCAATCTTAACAGGGATAGTGCTTTGGAAGGATTGCGTAAAAGGAATGTGGACGAAGAGCTTATTAATGATTTTGTGGAGATTACAGAACAATGCGAATTTGCTCGCTATGCGCCATCGGGAGGTTCTGAAGCGAGAACGGAATTGTATAAAAAAGCGGTTTCGACCATGAGCAGACTTGAAAAACAAATAAAAAGATAATTAACCTTTGGAATTAAGCTACATGGGTAAGTTTGAAAAAATAATTTCAAAAATATTAAGTGGAGCTTCTGATAAAAACATTAAATTTCAGGAACTTTTGACTATTTTGAAAAGTTTCAAGTTTGAAGACAGGATAAAAGGTAGTCATCATATTTTTTACAGAAAAGATATTGAGGAGATTATCAACATACAAGCTGATAAAAATGGAAATGCAAAACCGTATCAGGTAAAACAAATACGGGAGATTATTTTAAAAAATCACTTAATGATTAAAAATGAATAGAATTATGCAACCAAAATATGAAATAATAATCTACTGGAGTGAACAGGATCAATCCTTTATAGCAGAGGTTCCTGAGCTGGCAGGATGTATGGCGGACGGAAAAACATACCAGTCTGCTCTAAAAAATGTGGAACAAATAATCTCAGAATGGATAGAAACCGCACAAATTACAGGAAGACCGGTTCCTGAACCAAAAGGCAGATTAAAATATGCATAGAATGATTGAAATGGTAAGTGCCAAAGTGAAAATATACAGTTTATTTCTGATTGGAATGTTTGTATTCCTGCAAGTTTCCGCACAGGATTCTACCCAGGTATTTTGGGAAAAGGGAAATGCGTATTACACCACCGAAGAATACCAGCAGGCCATTTTAGCGTATGAGCAGATTGTAAATTCAGGGCATGAATCGGCCAGACTTTATTTCAACCTGGGAAATGCCTATTATAAAACCGGAGACATTAACCATGCTATTTTAAATTACGAACGGGCCAAATTGCTGGCGCCTCAGGACGAAGACATTGAATTCAACCTGCGCCTGGCAAATCAATTTGTAGTAACCGAAATCGAGGCCCTGCCGCAGCCCTTTTTCGTACGCTGGCGCAACCGGATTATTAACCTCTATCCCGCTGATGCCTGGGCAGGAATCAGCATCGGGGCATTCATTTTATTTCTCGGATTGCTTGGCCTGTTTATTTTCAGTCGCAGATCTTCCCTAAAAAGATTTTCCTTTTGGTTCGGAATCCTGGCCATTTTAATCACCGGATTTACCCTCTCGTTTGCGGCCCGGCAAAAGGAAAAAATCAATCAACGGAAACACGCCATTGTTTTTTGTCCACGGGTAACAGTTAAAAGTGCCCCGGCGCAAAACAGCACTGATTTGTTCCTGCTTTACGAAGGAGTAAAAGTGGAAATCTCGGACAGTGTAAACACATGGAAAGAAATCAGGCTTTCCGACGGAAATGTGGGATGGTTACCCGATTCGTGTATTGTAAGAATTTAAAAACAATAATTATGGAAAACGATTTTAAACTGGCCGTCCTCATCGACGGCGACAACATACCCAGCGCTTACGTGAAAGAGATGATGGAAGAAATTGCCAAGTACGGCAATCCAACCATTAAACGCATTTACGGCGACTGGACCAAACCTTTCCTTTCAAAATGGAAAAACCTGCTGCTTGAAAATGCCATAACACCCATTCAGCAATATGGATACACAACGGGGAAAAATGCCACCGACTCGGCCATGATTATCGATGCAATGGACATTTTATACAGTGAAAAAGTAAACGGTTTTTGCCTGGTTTCAAGCGACAGCGATTTTACGCGTCTGGCCACCCGCCTGCGCGAAGCCGGCATGAAAGTTTACGGCATTGGTGAGAAAAAAACACCCGACCCGTTTATTGTGGCCTGTGATAAATTCATTTATATTGAAATTCTTGAAAGCCGGGGTAAAGAAAGCGAAAGCAGCACTGCGACCGATAAGCCGGCACGAAAAAGTCAGGTGGATAAAATCACTCCCAAAGTAGTCAGGCTCATCGCCTCAACTATCTCTGACCTGGCCGATGACGACGGATGGGCATTTCTGGGCGACGTGGGCAGTCTGCTGCAAAAGAAACAACCCAACTTCGACTCCCGGAATTATGGTTTTGAAAAACTTACTCCACTCATTGATTCCATCGGAAAATTCGAAATCGACCAGCGCGACAGTCACAGAGGAAAATTCAAGCTAATTTATGTGAGAAATAAGAAACGCTAAAATTAGATTTTGTAAGGATCTACAATTTCTAATCCCTTAATATTTTTGAAATCTTTAGTGTTTCTGGAAATAAGTGTCAGTTCATTTACCAGTGCCGTAGCAGCTATAACAGCATCAGGCAACTTGATTTTTTGCTTTTGCCTCAAACAAATTGTTCTGTCAACAATTTCTTCAGTTAAACTAAAAACAGCAGTGGATTCAAAAAACTCAATTAAAATCTGATAATTATCTTCAATGTCGGGATTGTATGAAAGCACTTCTATTTTTGTAATCACTGATACATTTATTTCTTCATCAATGATCTGATTTAACCATTTGAGTGCCTTTTCAGGATGTAATCCGGCAATGTAATCAATTACTGTATTGCTGTCAATTAAATATCGCGTTCCCATTCGTTACGGATTTCATTGATATGCTTTTGAAGCTTTTCTGCCGTTTTTTTTGAAATGCTTCCAGCGAATCTTTCAGATAGTTTTTGATGAGCCTTTTGAGGTTTACTTTCCAAAATCCGAAGAATTTTCATGTTCTCCAGATTTTGAAGAAGTTTCAATACTTTGTCATCTTTTATCTCAATTGTGAGTGTTTTCATCGCTTCAGTCGATTATTTCTTCCTTCTGCAAATATACAACTCTTTTTCTACAAAAATCCAATGTTTTGAGATTGCATTTATCTCGAAATCGAGCATTCTATTTAAACAAACCCATCAATTCTTCTTTCGAAATTTCCTGGAGCGGATTGTTGGAGTTGATAAATTTATCGGCCAAAGAGCTTTTACGGTTTTGCAATTGCTGAATTTTTTCTTCGATGGAACCTTGCGTAATAAAGCGGTAAACAAATACATGCTTGTTTTGCCCGATTCGGTGCGCCCGGCTGATGGCCTGGTTTTCAGCCGCCGGGTTCCACCATGGATCTATTATAAATACATAGTCGGCGCTGGTGAGGTTCAACCCTACCCCGCCTGCTTTCAGCGAAATCAGGAAAATGCGGTTTTCAGGGTCTTCCTGAAACTGCAGGATTACTTCTTTGCGGTTGGAAGTTTGTCCGGTTAAAATACTGTATTTCCAGTTTTCTTTTTCAATGCGGGATTTTAAAAGTTCCAGATGTTTAACAAACGATGAGAAAACCAGCACTTTGTGTTTTTCAGCCACCACGTTTTCCAGCATCCGGAATATTTCTTCAAATTTGCCCGATTCCTGTGCTTCCAAATCGGGCAATAGTTTGGGATGGTTTGCCAGTTGGCGTAACCGGGTAAGGCCCTGCAAAATAATCATGGCCGATCTTTTTACACCTTCCTGCTCAATTCCAGCCAGAATGGAATTACGGATAATGGATTTTTCAATTTCATAAGTTCGGTGCTGGGCTTCATCCATTTCGCAAACAACTGTCTGCTCCATAAGCGGGGGCAGGTCTTTGGCAACTTCTTCCTTTGTGCGTCGCAACACAAACGGCCTGATTAAAACCTGTAGCTTTTCCTGTTCCTCTGCTTTATTGTGTTTTTCAATGGGTGTAATAAAATAACGTCTGAAAAAAGCCAGATTGCCAAGCATCCCTTTGTTCAAAAAATTCAGTTGTGACCACAGATCGGAAAGCGAATTTTCAATGGGCGTTCCGGTAAGTGCCAGTCTGTGTTCGCTTTGCAGTTTCATTACTGCTTTATAAGTTTTCGACGAAGGGTTTTTCACATACTGGCTTTCATCCAGAATCAGATAAAAAAACTTTAGCTTGGAAAGTTGATCCACATCGTTTCGAACCGTTCCGTAAGTAGTAAGAATGACATCGAAATTCAAGGCTGCTTTTTCCAGGTCGCTGTTCGTTTTTCGCTGCTGACCCACATGTTTGTAAACTTTAAGTGATGGGGTAAATTTCTGAATTTCTGCCTCCCAGTTGTGCACCAGCGAAGTAGGCAGAACTATCAGGCTTGCAGGCTGTATCTTTTCATCCGTTGGTTCCGGTTCTGCAAACAGTGCAAGCTGACCATCATTTGTCCGGCCACTCAATGCCAGGGATGATTTCTCAGGTCGTTTAAATTTCAGCAACAAAGCAAGGGTTTGTAAAGTTTTACCAAGTCCCATATCGTCGGCCAGGCAGCCGCCAAACCCGTTTTTGTGCAGGCCAAACATCCACTGGAAACCGGTTTTCTGATAACTTCTCAGTTCAGCTTTCAACCCTTCCGGCAAATGAACAACTCCCCTCTCACCAGCCAGTTTCTGGAATTTATTCAGGATGGAATTATCTCCCGGTTGTAAAATATTTTGCAACAATGCATAGTGATGCCTTCCAAACTGCATTTTTTCACCCCTGCTCCGGGCAAACGGCATCAAGCTTTTGTAACGCGCAAACCATTCTTCAGGTATAATGGCTATTTCACCGTTGGGCAGTTCAAACTCCCGAATATCGTTCAGGATAAAGTTTTTCAGTTTGATGAAAGGAAAAGTGAACGGCCCGAAAGTTACTAAGGCATACACATCGAACCAGTCGTCGGTTAGTTTGGTTTTAACCTCGATTTTCTGTTCACCGGTAAAATAAGTTTTTTCCAGTTTTCCCTGCTCAACGACTATTCCTTTTTCTTCAAGCAAATGTTTGTTTTTATTCAGCCAGTTAATCAAAAAATAGAGTGCATCAACAGGTTCCAAAAGTTCAATCGCTTTTACAGAAAAATAACCGTTTTTTTCTATCAACCCGATTTCAGATAAAAAGTCAAATATTGACTTTTCCCACTCAAATTCCCTTTTTATTTTCTGAATAAAAAAATCATTGCTCTTTTTCTGAAATTTGACAGCAACCTCTTTGGTTGAATTGGGAAGAAATGCCTCATTACCATACCTGAAGACTAAAATAAAACACGGTTCAAATTTCAGGTTATTTTCCAATGAAAGTACTGCAGTTTTTTCCGATTCACCATCTTCCAGATGAAAACCTTTGGCAACAACATTAAAATCGCGAACCGCTTTGCGCACAAAACCTGCATAATATTTTTCCTCCATCGACCGGGGTACCGAAACATATTCCTTGCTGAAAAAAGGGGTTAGTTTTTTTGCATCCAGTTTTTCAAAAACAATAAGCTGGCTGCGTGAAATAAAAATACAGGGCGAATTAGTAACGACTCTTAAATGGCGGTTTAAAAGCGGGATTTCCTTATCATCCAGAAAAATTTTTAACCAATATCGTGTTTCTTCCTGAGTTCGTTCAAAATAAAAAACCGGGCGGGCAAAAAACGGAGGCACCTGAATTTCGTCTTCATCGTAAAGGTTTGCATATTTCACCTCTTTGTTCAGCAGGCGCACAGGGCTTAGCATTAAAATGCGCACTACCGCAAACATACATTCTTCAATAAATGGAACTATGTTTTTTTGAAACCAGGAAGGTTCGAGGTTTGCATAAAATTCAGTTACATTTTTCGCACGCGAAAACCGTTTCATCAACCGTTCGTCGCTGTATTTGTCAATAATTAAAACCAACTCTTTTTCGTACGGTTTAAGATTGTAACCGCCATCATTTGCATCAACCGGTTTCACCACTTTCTCGGTGGAATAGAATTTATCCTTTTTATGAATGAGATAGGGCTGGAATACATTTCCCAGGTTCCGGTGCTCCGTTAAAACAATTACAAACTCTGTTTCGCCCATTTCAATTAAAATGCGTTACAAAAAAAGAACCTCAAATATACGGGTAGATTGGGAAACGGGAAAGAAAAAATATTGCTTACCTTTACAAAAATTCAAATTAAACGTCATGAATCAGCTTTTTGTAAAAAAAATTAACGCCAAAAAATCTGTTTCTTTTGCTGAGGCAGAAAACCTGCTGGAAAAACAGGCGGTTACCCATCCCATTCAAATTCTGAACTGGGCAGCATTCAACTACCTTCCTAAAGTGAGTTTCAGGATTGGCCACATTGAAAATGAAATCTGGCTGAAATATTACGTTACCGAGAAACATCTGCGCGCGAGGGAAACCCGCACCAATGGCGACGTTTACAAAGACAGTTGCGTGGAGTTTTTTATTTCACCCGAAGGAGATGAAAACTATTACAATTTCGAATTCAGTTGTATTGGCGCCATTCATTTGGCTTATGGTCCGGGCAGGGGAAACCGTAAATTCGTTGATCCCTCTGTTATTGAAAAAATTGAAATCAAATCATCGCTGGGCGGCGCTCCGTTCAACGACAGATCGGGAAATTTTGAATGGGAAATGATGATTCGGATTCCCATAGAAGTGTTCGCCTACAGCGACCTGAAAACATTTGACGGACTAAAATCCACCGCGAATTTTTACAAATGCGGCGATGAAACCGCTGTTGCCCATTATGTGACCTGGAACCCCATAAAAACTGAAAATCCGGACTACCACCGGCCGGAGTATTTTGGGAAGATTACTTTTGAGTAACCTTTTACTGCCAAAAAATCCTGTTGTTTACAATGTAATCGAACATTTCCCGGTACAAAACCAGTTGGATGTCCAGTATTTCATCATAATCAGCGTCATTCTCAATAGTACCGTGCGGGCTTTCGAAAGTAAAAGCCATTGTGCCTGATGCATAGTGCAAAGCGCTGACCATGTTAAATGACTTTTGCGGAGGCGGTGCCATGTCGTCAACCGAAACGCTTAATTCCCAGTTGGTTCCCATGTTGGGCAATTTCAGATCAATATATTTTTGATTCAGTCGTTGAGCCAAATTTGCAATTCTTTCCTTCATAAAATGCGGGGCATGACTGTTTTGAATGATAAACGGTTTGCACGAGCAGGAATGTAACGAAACCGTAATGTCGGGCGCTTCTTCCATGGCAATTTTAAAAATGGCTTTGGTTTCTTCCGCCATGGGCGAAAAAAATTCATCATGCATAATGTTGATTCCATCATCATTGTAATATGCACCCAAAATACCAACATCACCAACCATCGGGTGTAATGATTTTGACTGGGGCCAGCGCCAGAGTGTGCCGTCTTTTTTGGTTCCCTGCCCGTATTTTGTCATGGTTTCCACCGGAATACCCACAAAACTATCGTAAGGGCAACGTTTCCTTCCATCCGGATTGCCGCATGGAATGATGATTACCCGACACTGTTCAAAAAAGTTCTTCAGTTCAGGCCATGCTTTTCCGCGGTAATCTTTTCCGGTTTCTGCCACTTGCAGCAGGTTAACCATCCCCACAATTCCCTCCGGTTCCTGTCCGTGCACCGGGCCGATAAAATAGACCACAGGTTTTGTGTTTTCATCTTTCCTGGCATAGTAAACCGGATTACGGGCGCCAACTGCCGAATTATAGTTCGCATGCGATTGAAAATCTTCCTTTTCGCCATAAAAAACGGCATATACCGGAAGCCCTCCCGGAGAGGTGGCAATAACCTCAGTCTTACCCATTTTTAGCCCCGCAATTTCATCTTCAACATCAGAAAGTTTTGATTTGTAAAACTCAGGAATGTCCGTTTTTCGCGGTGGGTCATCTGCCTGTAAAGGCAACTGTGCATAAGAATTCCAGGCAATGAATGTGAAGAGGAAAAACAAGGAACTGCAAAGAATTTTTTCCGGTTTCATAAAACTGATCTATTATAGTTGTTATTCAAAATTCCACCACCACTTTTCCTTCCGCTTTTTTCAGCTCAACCTCTTTGGTTGTGCCATCAACCGTTATTTTGTATTTTCCGAAAAAAGCCGGAATTGAAATTTCAATTCCGTTGTTTGTTGTCCCAAAAACATTGGTCCACCACTCGTCAAAAATTAAAAATTGATACGCTTCGGCAGCGGGTGTGGGCGTCCAGTCACGTTTATAAAGCGACGATTGCAAAATCCAGTTTGCGCCTTCCCAGAAGCCCCACATCAAAATGCCGTCAACAGCCGGGTGGGCAAAACAAATCCGGTAATAATCCGTCAAATCCTTAGCTTTTTGCTGTTCTTCTTCATCTGTCATTTTTAACTCGCGGTTTTGGTAATATTTCGAGCGCTGCCCGGGCATGTTAAACTCGGTAATTTTTATGGGCAGGTTAAACTTGGCCAGCGAATCGAGCGACCGTTTCAGTTCACTGCGATCGAACGATTCGGCATGAAGGTGCCCCTGAACGCCGATTCCGGCAATGGGAATGCCCTGCGCCAGTAAACCGCGGATGTGGGCCATGTATTCATCCAGTTTATTGCCGGTAAGAATATCGTAATCATTCAGATAAAGTTTGATATCCGGATCGCCGTTTTGGGCCCATTGCGCCATTTTTTTGGTGATATCCGGCCCCAGCCGGTCTTCGTAATAATTGCCGTGAATCATTTCATTGTTCAAATCGTACTCAGCAAACTGTCCCTTGTAGCGTGCAGTAACCGTTTCTGCCCGGTTTTTTAAAGTTGCTTCCAGCTCTTCATCTGAAAGTTCTTTTACCCATGGCTGAATAAATTGTTCGATACCCCAGAACAGGTTGTGCGCCCGTAGCGGGATGTTGTTTTCTTCCGTCCATTCCAGCATGGCATCCACCAGCGAGTAGTCCACTTCGCCTTTTCGCCGTTCCATTCCGGGCCATTTCACCGCATTTTCGGTAACTGCCGAATTGAAATACTGAAGAAATTTTTCCTTGTACATTTTCACATCACCTTCAGAAGCCCTGCCGTTAAAAATTCCATCGCTGATGGCACAGCCGAACCAAAATTCATGTTCCTGCTGTTCAACTTGAATTTTTGCACCCGGTTTTGCTTTTACTACTATTTCTCCTTTCCGGTGCGTGAAGTCGAATTGTTCATCATTGCTTTTTTGAGCAAAAAGGTTCGCCAAGAAAATAACTTGAAAAACCATTCCAAGCATTGCAGCTTTTTTTGTCAGGTAATACATATTTTATCGTTTTAAGATTAATACACGATGATTGTCATCTTCTGATTTTACGGATGCCGGCAATTCCAATTCAAACGAATCTTCCCATGCTGAATTGTCGATATCGAGCCATCTGGCCTGATATTTCCCAGGTGATCCGTTCAGCATAACCTCGCCTGAAGATGGGAAATAAACCACATATTCTTTCCCGGGAATAGCCATACAAAACGCCACGTTAGGTTCTCTTTCAGAGAGTATATCCAATGCAGGACTATGGT